>JAWLCZ010000141.1:0-9262 GCA_041686835.1 Paenibacillaceae bacterium
TTTAAGGTTTTTAGCTTTTAACAAAATGATGCGAGTACGCCAATTATTTTCATGTATGGTGGCCGGAATGGTACATTACGGGATTGTTTGTGCAACATATCCCCACCGAACATATCTTCGTTGCAACATATCTCCACTGCAGTTCGACCGTTCGTTCACCGATTCGGGTGTAAAAGAAAGACAAGGGGTGACAACACCCCTCGTCTTTCTTTTCCGCACGCAGTTTCCAGGCGCGGCTTGGCACATGACGTCGGTCAATTCCATGCTAGCTGTCGAGCGTATTTTTCGCCAGTCCAAGCGGCAACGGAGCCGGAACGGCGCATGTGCTCCGCATCTCATAATGCTTTCCGTCCCTTGAAGCGTCGTGGAACCCGTGCATCGCCTCCAGCACGTGGAAGGCCAATTCCCCGTTGGCGCGATGCGGTCTGCCGCTCCGCAGCGCGTAAGCCATGTCGGCCACCCCGACGCCGCGGCTGTTGTCCGAATATCCGTGCGTGAGCGGAACTTCGCTCCAATCCGATGCGCCCTTGCGGCGGATCAGGACCGGACCGCCGAACGTATTCGGGTCGGGCACCCGCAGCGTGCCGTCGCTTCCGTATATTTCAATGTTCGGAAGCTGCTGCCCGGCAAATATGTCAAAGCTCGTTATAATGGTGCCGACCGCGCCGTTGGCGAAATCGAGAATTCCGGCCACATGGGTCGGCGTGTTCACCTGAATTTTCGTGCCGTATTTCGGCTTGCTCGTAATCGTCCTTTCCGGGAACGTGATGCGCGCCGAACCGGTTACTCTGCGAATCGGACCGATCAACGTGACCAGCGCCGTCAAATAATACGGGCCCATATCGAACATCGGACCTCCGCCGACCTGATAGTAGAAATCAGGATCCGGATGCCACGATTCGTGGCCGCCGCACATCATGAAGGCGGTCGCCGCGATCGGAACGCCGATCCAGCCGTCGTCGATCAGCTTGCGGCACGTTTGAATGCCCCCACCCATGAACGTGTCGGGCGCTCCGCCCACGAGCAGGCCTTTCGCTTTCGCCAGTTCGAGAATTTCGCGTCCTTCCTCGCGGGTTACGGCAAGCGGTTTTTCCACATACACGTGTTTGCTGGCGTGCAGCGCCTTCAGGCATACTTCCGCGTGCGCTTTCGGAATCGTCAAGTTGACGACGATTTGTATTTCCGGGTCTCCGAGCAGTTCTTCCACCGTACAGGCGCGCGGAACTTGAAATTCCGCCGCTCTCGCTCTCGCCCTTTCCATATCCAAATCGGCGCATGCCGCAACTTCCAGAACGTCGAACTCTTTCAGTTTTTTGAAATAGGTCGCGCTGATGTTGCCGCAGCCGATAATACCGACTTTGATTTTTTCCATGGCTGACGTCCCCTCCGCTATCATTCAATTTATGAAATCCCGGCAGCAGCCTGCTTTACCTTGCCGCCCAAAGCATGCCGCGGCGCATCAGTTCCAATACTTGCGGCATGCTGACGATGTTGGCCTGATGTCCGAGCGAATTGTAATACACTTTGCCCTTGCCGTAATACTTCGTCCAGACGACGGGCATGTCGACGGGCCCGTTCGGGGAATGCGGCCCTTCCGCCGTAGGAAAGCGGGTGGTCGCCAACACTTTAATCGCAGGATCGATATGCATGTAGTATTGTTCCGAGACGACTTCGAAATCCTCGATTCCCGCTACGAGCGGGTTTTCTTTATCGACGATGTTGACCGTATACCTCACGCCGTCGTTTCCGGGGTGGGCCACCCATTGTCCGCCTACCATGAACTGATATTCCACCTCGTTACGGAACGAATCCCCCATTCCCCCATGGCATCCGGCGATGCCCGTACCGTTCTGCACGGCAGCCAACAACGGATCGAGCTGTTCCTTCTCGATCGTTCCCATCGTCCAGATCGGAACGATGAGATCCGTTTGCGACAATTTCTCCTTGTCTTTATAGCTGTCCAGCGTGTTGGATATTTCGACGTCGAAATGTTCTTCCCTTAATACGCCGGCGAGTATTTCCGCCACTTCTTTCGGCTGGTGTCCTTCCCAGCCGCCCCATACGATCAGTGCTCTTTTTTTCAATTGCGCCGCTCCTCTCGCTAAGTTTTGCTCCCCATCTCCGCCAGCACCGTTTCCTTCATCGTTCCGGTCCGGCCGCCGCCGTCCGGTCCGCCCGCCCGTTAATGCGGGGCCCGGACGATTCGCGGACAACCAGGCTTGTCGGCAGCACATGCTTGACGCCCGAAGCCTGTTCGCCATCCGCCTGGGCGAGTACGATGCCCGCAGCCGCCATCCCCATTTCGTAGAACGGAACGTGAACGGTGGTGAGCGGCGGATCGGTGATTTTGGAACCGTCGGAATCGTCATAACCTACGACGGCGATATGTTCGCCCGCCCTTACGCCGTACTCCCGCAGTCCCTGCATCAGGCCGATAGCCATCCGGTCGTTCGCCGCAAACACCGCGTCAATCTCGTTCCTGCGCGCATAAATGAACCGGGAGGCTTCATAACCGCTTTTCCGGCTGTAGTTGCCCATGAAGACGAGCTCTTCCGCATACGGCAGCCCCGCTTCCGCCAGCGCTTTCTTGTATCCTTGCAGCCGATCGGCGCTGTTGGAATAATGAAGCGGGCCGTTTAAAAAAGCGATGCTGCGGTATCCCCGGTCAATGAGATGACGGACCGCCTCGTAGCTGCCGTGCACATGGTCGGCGTCGACTTCATTGAACTCGCTCCCGCTAAACCGCTGATTGACGAGGCAAAAAGGCAGACTCTGCTCCGAAAGCTCCCGCAAGGCGCGCCTTTCCTCAGGCACGTCGCGGGCACCGAGAATGATGCAGGCGTCCGCTTTCTGCGTCCGGTATATGTGCGTGAAATCCATCGTCTCCTCCGGGGAACGGAATAGAAGCAGCAAATTGTAACCGTACTCCTGCACTTTTTTGCCGATTCCGCTTAATATTTCCGAAAAATAATAGGTGGAGAACAGATGAACTTTCGGCACAAACGGCAAAATGACGCCGAGATTGCCGCTTCTTCCGCGGGCGAAGCTCCGCGCAATCGCGTTCGGATAATAATTCAGCCGCTTCGCCGCCTGCAGCACCCGCCGTTTCGTTTCCTCCTTCACCAAACCGGAGCCGCTCATTACTCTGGACACCGTCGCTTCGGATACGCCCGCCATACGGGCAACTTCTTTCCTCGTAATAATGATACGCTCCTTACATGGCAAGTAGTCTACTTTTGCAAACGCTTTATGTACACGCGTACATTTTCTCACTTCCGATACCGGCTGTCAAGACGTTTACATCTGCCTGAAAGTCCTGTAGAGTTATATATTGAAAATGCTTTCAGGGAGATTGACGGCAACTCAAATTTATTTCGTGAGGAGGTTATTCGAATGCAGTACACGTATTTGGGACGATCCGGGCTGAAAGTAAGCAGGCTCTGTCTGGGCTCGATGAATTTCGGCGTAGACACCGACGAAAAAGAAGCGTTCCGTATTATGGATGCGGCTTTGGATGCGGGAATCAACTTTTTCGACACGGCCAACATATACGGCTGGGGAGAAAACTCCGGGAAAACGGAAGAAATTATCGGCCGCTGGTTCAAGCTGGGAGGCGGCCGCAGGGAAAAAGTCGTGCTGGCCACCAAAGTGTACGGAGATATGCACGACCCGCTGGACGGCCCGAACCGTGAAGGCGGCCTCTCCGCCTACAAAATCCGCAGGCACCTGGAAGGGTCGCTGCGCCGGCTCCAGACGGACCATATTGAACTGTACCAGATGCATCACGTCGACCGCAACGTAACGTGGGACGAATTGTGGGACGCGTTTCAAGTTCATGTGCATCAAGGGAAAATCGGATACGTCGGCTCCAGCAACTTTGCCGGGTGGCATTTGGCGGAAGCCCAGGCTGCGGCCAAAGCGCGCCATTTCCTTGGACTCGTATCCGAGCAGCATAAATACAGCCTTCTGTGCAGACTGCCCGAGCTTGAAGTGCTGCCGGCCGCGCAGAAACTCGGTATCGGCGTCATCGCGTGGAGCCCGCTCGACGGAGGATTGCTCGGCGGCAACGCCTTGAAAGGCGAGGCCGGCTCCCGATCGGGAAGAGACCGGCAAAGGGCGGAAAAACACCGCGCCCAACTGGAAGCGTTCTCCGCTTTATGCCGCGAGTTGGGCGAGCAGGAAGCGAATGTCGCCCTCGCCTGGACGCTGCATCATCCCGCGATGACGGCGCCGATTATCGGCCCGCGCACGTTGGAGCAGCTGAACAACGCGCTCCGCGTCGTCGACATCAGGCTCGATGAGGCCACGATGGCGCGATTGCACGAAATTTTCCCGGGGCCGGGCAAACCTGCGCCGGAAGCGTACGCTTGGTAAGAAGGCAGACGGCGAAGCCTCTGTCATAGATCGGAACGAAAACAGCCCGCGGTTCTGTCGTTTCGCGGGTTGAATCAGGCGTGGATTAACGGTAAGTCCATTGGCGAAGCGAGATGCTCCATGTTACTTACCATTTATACAAGATCGCTCGTTGAGGCGAATGGTGGGTGATACTTCCATTTTACCCGTCAACGATCGATCTTTTTTTGATGTCGACCTAATGTCGAGTTATCCGAGCAAAGGGATTCGTATCTGGTTGATGAGCGTCAGCAACCGGAACCAGATACGAGCCCGGAAAGCCGGGTGATCCTCGACTCTTCTTTAATGACACACTTGACTTAAAGACAGCCCCGTTCCGTTTGAAGAGTTTATCCGGCAACGCCGATTTTCGCGAAAGCGGAAGAAATATCCGCAATGATATCGTCGGCGTCTTCCAGTCCGGCATACATCCGTACGAGCACCTTCGACGGATGGTCCTGGTTGATGAGAACCAAGCTTTCGTAACCGCCCCAGCTGACCCCGATGCGGAACAAGCGGAGTTCCTTGATCCACCGCTTCATCGTTTCCAAGGGAAGATCGGCTTCAAAAGAAAACAAACTGCCGAATCCGTTCATTTGCCTTATCGCCAGCTCATGCTGCGGATGTTCCGGCAGCCCCGGATGGTTCACTTTCACAACGAAAGGAAGGCTTTGCAAGTATTCGGCCACCTGCAATCCGGTTTGATGATGCCTTTCCATGCGCACGGGAAGCGTGCGCAGTCCGCGCATCACCAAGGCGGCGATTTGGGCTGACATAATGCCGCCGAACAGCATATACTCGTTGAGAATCAGCTTTTCCATACACGCGTCCGAACCGACAACGACGCCGCCCACCGCGTCGCTGTGGCCGGAAATATATTTGGACATCGAATGGACGACCATATCGACACCCATGAGAAGGGGGTTTTGGTAATAAGGGGTCGCCCAGGAATTGTCGATGATGGTGAACGCGCCGATGTCTTTCGCCAGTTTCGCGCACGCCCCGATGTCCTGCAATTGAAAATACATGGAGCTGGGACTTTCCAAATAAATCAGGCGCGTATTCGGCTGAACCGCGGCTCTGATATTGTCGACGGACGTACCGTCGACAAACGAAGTGGTTATCGAAAATTTCCGCAGGTACTGCCCCATGAATTCCCTGGCGGGACCGTATGCCTGATCCACGCAAATAATGTGATCTCCCGACCGGATAACGGACATAATCGCCGCCGTAATCGCCGCCATCCCGGACGCGAAGCATTTCGCCGCTTCTCCTCCTTCAAGCCGGGCCAATTTTTTTTCCAGTTCGTTCACCGTCGGATTGTTTCCCCGGGTATACACATGATGATTTCGCAAATCGCTCATGGCGGTCGTGAAGTGATCCATGTCCGGAAAAGTGAACAAACTGTTTTGATAGACCGGAACATTCACGGCGCCGAAGTGTCTTTCATCATGCTTGTCGTGGGCGACGATGGTCCGTTTCTTTTGCGGAGTCAGTGAATCTGTCATGCCCATCCTCCTATACGCTCATCCTTTTACTGCCCCTTGCGTCAAGCCTTCCACTATGAACCTTTGGCAAAACGCAAATAAAATCACGGTCGGAATGACCGACAATACCGTCGCTGCGGACATCGAACCCCAGTCGATATCGAATTTCGTAATGAAGGAATTCATCGCCACCGGAATCGTTTTTGAATTTTCCGCATCAATGAACATCACGGCCGCAAAAAGCTCGTTCCAGTTTTGCACGAAAGCGAAAATGAACGTGGCGGCAATGCCGGGCAGCATCACCGGTACAATGACCTTGGTGAGCGCCTTCAGCCGCGAGCAGCCGTCTATCATCGCCGCTTCTTCCAGACTGGACGGGACGCGCTGGAAAAATCCCTTCAAAATGATCGTCGAAAAAGGAATTAGCCCCACCGTATAAACGAGAACCAGCGAGCCCAACTTATTGAGCAAGTGCAGCTTCGACATCATGAGATAAAGCGGGCCGAAACCGATGAAGCCGGGAATCATCTGGGTCAAAAAGAAGGCAAACATGATTTGCCTGCTGCCCTTAAACTTGAATCGGGCCAAAACATACGCGCTCAATACCGCTATCACCAAAACGAGGAATGCGGCCGACAGGGAAACAATCAGACTGTTGGCGATATAAATATGAAACTTGGATATTTTAAAAATATTCTCGAAGTTTTCGAACGATACCGGATTCGGCCAATATTGCAGAGGCGTCTTAAAAATGTCTTCCGGCGCCTTTAGCGACGTAATCAAAATCCAGTACAGGGGGAAGATCATAAACAAGAGATAAAGAGCCAACACCAGGAAACGAACCAGGCGACCTGTCCATTTCGACATGATTTTCATCAGAAATCCCCCACTTTTTCCGATTTGGTGGCCGTCAGATAAAAAATCGTGTACAAAACCAGAATCAAGACCATGATCAATCCCACTGCGGAAGCTTGCCCGTAGTCCCCGCCGAATATGATTTTATCCAGCATATAGGTGGATAAAATATGCGTGGAGCCGGCTGGTCCCCCGTTGGTCAATGCATAGATCAAATCCGGGAAATTAAAAATCCAGATGACTCGCAGCAGAGTCGTCGTGATGATCGTAGGCATAATATAGGGAATGGTCACGCGGAACAGCTTTTGAACCCGGCCCGCTCCGTCGATATCCGCCGCTTCATACAGCTCCTGCGGGATCGACTGCAGCGCCGCCAGCAGCATGATGGCAAAAAAAGCAATCCCGTACCATATGTTGGCGATAATGACGGAAGCCATCGCCCATTTCGGATCGGACAGAAAGCCAATCCGTTCGTCAATCCATCCCCACTTTAACAGGAGATCGTTAATGACGCCGATCTGCCCGTTATACATCCAGCGCCAGATAAGGCCGATCAGAAAACCGGACATCGCCCACGGAAAAAAAACGAGCCCCTGGTAAATGCCTCTGCCGCGAAACTGTTTCCTCAGCAATAAAGCCAGCGAAAATCCCAGGCCGAACTGAAAAAAGAGCGAAATAAACACCCAGTACACACTGTTTTTCAGCGCAAATGCAAATTGCGGATCGGCCCATATCATTCTGAAATTGTCCAGCCCGATAAAACGGATATCGGTCAAATCGAGCAGCGTATAATTCTGGAACGCCATCCCGATTCCCCTTAATATCGGATAATACGTAAAAGCGCATATCAAGAGGAGCGCCGGCAAAAGACTCATCAGAATAAACAACGAAGTGCGCGACAGGCCTCCGTTTTTCATGTGCCGCTTTGCCAATGGCTTCTCTGTCTGCATCCCGTTTCCCCCTTGCGGAAAAGATACGATGGGCAGCATAGATAGGCTGCCCATCATTTGCCGTCAACGGATTAACCGCTGGTTTTGATGCTCTTCCAAAGTTCGTCCCACTTTTTCAAGGCATCCTCGACGGACAGTCTGCCCAGAATGAGAGCCTGTCCGTCTGCAAGAGCGACTTTCGGCCATTTTGCGAATTGTTTGTAATTCGTCGCCGGTTTCACGGCAATAAAATGCTCCGGATCGTTGTTCATTTCAATATAAGGCGCGTAATAGCCGGTCTTGAAAAACTCGTCATCCGCCGCGCTCTTATGAATTGGAATGAGACCTACTTTTTTGGTAAATTCAAGGTTTTGCTCCGGCGAAGACAGGAAGGAGATCAGCTTCCACGCTTCTTCTTTATGCTTGGAGTACGACGTCATGCCCCATCCTCCGGCACCTACCCCAAAAAGAGCCTGTCCGTTCGGACCCGTCGGCAGAGGAGCGGTCGCCCAAGTGCCTTCCTTCATTTTTTCCTTGCAGACGTCCACGACCTCGGGATCCTGAATCAGCATCGCGGTAACGCCGGACACGAAGCCTTCCACCATTTCGGGATAGCTCCAGTTCAACGAATCTTTCGGTGAAATGTCGTTGTAGATTTTCACGTACAGATTCAAGGCATCCTTCGCTGCGGGAGTGGAGAAAATGGTTGAGCCGTCCGTATTGAACATAGCGTCTTTCGGATTTACATTGCTGCCGTTATAAGCTTGAAGGATGGCGGTGATATAGCCGTCCGAACCTGCGCCGCCGCGGAACGAATACCCGTAACGGTTTTTGGAAGGATCGGTCAGCTGCTTCCCGACTTCATAAAGCTCTTCCCATGTTTTGGGCGGCTTGAGCCCTTTTTCATCGAACCAGTCTTTCCGGTAGAACAGTTGGCGCTGATACAAGCCGGAAGGTATGTAGTACGGCTTGCCTTGAACATCGGTGGCCATCGCTTTCGCATTCTGGTTCAAGCCTTCGTAATCGGACCATTGCTCCGTATATTTGCTCAGATCCTCGATGAACCCGTTGGTCACAAACTGGCTGACCGTCAGATCGCGAACCTCCAGCACGTCCAGTTCTTCCTTCGCCTGCAACATGGTGGCGATCTTGTTGTCAGCGGTCTGGAGCGGCGGCGAGATCAATTCCACTTTAATGTTGGGATTCTGCTCCTCAAACTTGGCGAGCAGCCCTTTGATCACTTCGGTTCTCTTCGGGCTGGTCAAACTTTCAATCATTTTCAGCGTAACGACCTCGTCTTTCTTGGCGTTAGACGCCTCATCCGATGGTTCGTTGCCGTTGGATTGACCGCCGGTCGAATCGCCGCATCCAGCCAATAAGGACATGAACATGGCGAAGATCATGACGATCGGAAAAAGCTTCCCCCGTTTCTTCATCTTTGTTCCTCCTCGTTAGTACTATAGTTATACTATCAACCTATCATACAGGTTGAATTATAGTATGCAAGCGTTTACGTGTCAATAAGCGTTTTACACGGATTTGACTTGCTCGGGAGAGATTTGCCGAATTTCGGCTTCAACCCGGTCGATGATTTTATCG
>JAWLCZ010000141.1:9272-10807 GCA_041686835.1 Paenibacillaceae bacterium
CCTTCGTTTTATTTTTCATTTTAATCGCATCCGCCATCGTATAATGATAGGGAAGAGTTTCGTTAAAGATTTTGTCAATGCCGAACGGCTTTCGCCAAAACTTGTCGAACAGCTCCCAGGTGGATTGGACGACGCTCTCCAATATCGGATTCGCCGAAGCTTTGTATATTGTTTTGTGAAACTGCATGTCCGCCTCCGCCGTATCTTGATTCAATGCGTCAAGACGCCGGATTTCTTCCGCCCTGCGTTCCAATTCTTCAATATGTTCTTTGGTGGCTCTCTCGGCGGCAAGTTCGACAGCCATGCCTTCAAGCGCCCGCCGCACCTCGCAGATGTACAGAAGGGTTCGCTTTTGATCGTCCACCTTGATTTTCGCGGAAATCCGGTATTGGGACGGATCCTTTACGTAAATCCCTTTTCCGTTGATGACCTCGACGATCTCCATCGCCTCCAAATAACGGAGAGCTTCTCTTACGGATGTGCGGCTGACGCCGAGCATGTTCGTCAGCTCCTCGGCGGACGGCAATTTATCGCCGTTTTTCAACTCGTTTTGTTCGATATAGTTTTGAATTTCTTTCGCCACCAGTTCGTGGACAAGCATTTTTTTGATTTTTTTCATACCTGCCTCCCGCTTATCCTAATTGTCAGACAAATCATATTTGAAACGGTGACCCGTGTCAAGAAACCTTATGAACAATGAACGGCCCCGGCGCCGATCGGCCTGTCGGTACCGGGGTCCAACTGAAGTCATAAGTGCGTGCCCGTCTGACTGTCAACCACCCGAAGCGTTGAGCAGGTCATAATCCCACCACATCCTGCTTTTGCCCCTGCTCACATTGACGATTTCGTTTTTGTCCGGTGCGATGATATATAAGTCGTTGTCGGCGTCGACATAAGGAGCGCCCGAAAGCGGCTCCGTCACTTTCTCCGTCCGGCCGCCTGTATCGGCCCGGTACAGCGCCCACGGCGCGTTCGGATTTACACTGTCCGTTATCACTTTCAAGAGCAGCGTTCCTTCCTTCTCGGCAATGACCCCGATATGGACGGCATTCAACCGTTCATTCAAGACGAGCGCTTTGCCGTCCTTCGCAAGCAGGACGACCTGCCCTCTTTGTTCGAAGTTTCTCGCCGTCATTTCTTCGGGCGCACTGCTGATGAGCCAGTACGTTCCGTCGCCGTTTTTCACCAGACGGTCCGGCTGCTGCGTATATCCTTCGATCTGTGCGGCTTTGCCGCCGCGGACGACGAACGTATAATTGTCATGCGGTGTATAGGGCGCGGGGATATGATTCATATAGAATACGGTAAGCATAACGAGCGTCGTCTTGTCATCGAGCCGGACGATTCTGTCGAAATAAGTTACCCCGTTATTTTCATACTGCGGGTTCTTTTCATAATAAGCTTTATCTATTTAAAGAGGATCTCCAGCCATTCCACCTCTTTTACACCAGGTTTAAAATGACGAACCGGCGCTTCGATATTTTCTCTGAAGGTCTCCCCGGCCTTCAGTTCATAAGGCCGCGGTCTGACATAAC
>JAWLCZ010000142.1:0-10620 GCA_041686835.1 Paenibacillaceae bacterium
GTGCCTATGATCGGTTTCAACGATTTCATCAAAAAAAGATTGGCGTTAGGGCTGGGCTTGGCTGTTACAAGCAAGGAACAAGCGGAAAAGCTTGTCAACGAACTGGTGCAAAAAGGAGAGCTGTCCAGGGAAGAATCAAAGGATATGGTCCGGCAGCTGGTGGAACGGGGAGAAGAAGAAAAAAACAAGCTGAAACGCGTCGTGCGCGAGCAGCTCCAACAAATGTTGCGCGAATCGGACGTGGCCACCAAGGAAGATATAAGGCGGCTGGAGCAGCGAATTCAGAACCTGGAAAATCGGGGCGAATAACGTATCAATGATTGGAAAAAGAATGCGCCATATCGCCCGTTATCGCGATATTGCACTCGCTTTGTTTCGCCACGGATTTGGAATCGTGGCCGAGGAAATGGGTTTTGCCCAGCTTCTTCCCTTCCCCCAAAGACTGTTCTCCGAGCCGAAGAACAAGGATGCGAAAACCGTTGGCGAACGAATCAGGCGGGTTCTGCAGGAATTGGGACCGACTTTCGTGAAACTGGGGCAAATCGCAAGCACGCGCCCCGACCTGATTCCAGAGGAGATCGTGCGCGAACTGGAAAAATTGCAGGACCAGGTCCCTCCTTTTTCTTTTCAAGAAGTGCGTGACATTGTGCAAGAGGAGTTGGGGGATGAACTGGATCACATTTTTCAACATTTTGAAGATAATCCGTTGGCCGCTGCGTCCATTGGGCAGGTTCACCGGGCGGTCCTGCGGTCCGGCGAAAAAGTGGCGGTCAAAGTTCAGCGTCCGAATATCGCCGGCGTGATTGAAACGGATTTGGAAATTCTTCAGGATTTGGCCATACTCGCCGAACACCGTCTGGAATGGGCGGCAAGGTACAAAATCCGGGATATGGCGGATGAATTCTCCAAGTCCCTGCGGGCGGAACTCGATTATACGAACGAAGGCCGCAATGCGGAAAAAATCGCGAATCAGTTCCGGAGCGACCCTACGGTTTATGTTCCGAAAGTGTTTTGGGAATATTCCACCAAAAAGGTACTGACCATGGAATACGTTGACGGCGTAAAGCTGAACGAGCCGGATAAGCTTAGGCTAAAAGGGTATAACGCCAAACTCCTGGCGGAACGTCTGGCGAAAGCGATTTTTCACCAAATTTTCAACAACGGTTTTTTTCATGGAGACCCTCATCCGGGAAATGTGTTCGTGTTGCCGGGAGAAGTGATCGCGTTTATCGATTTTGGCATGGTGGGACAGCTGACTCCGGAAATGAAATATCATTTTTCTTCATTGGTTATCGCCTTGATGCGGCAGAGTACGGACGGGGTCATCAAAGCGCTCCTCCGCATGGGACTTGTGTCCGACGATGTGAATATGGCGCAGCTGCGCGGCGATGTGGAACAGTTGAGGGTAAAATATTACAGCGTTCCGTTAAGTCGAATCCGTCTTGGGGAGGCGGTCAACGAACTGTTGCGCACCGCGTTTCGGCACTCCATCCGAATTCCAACGTATTTGACGGTATTAGGGAAGACTTTGCTGACCGTGGAAGGCGTGGTTGAAAAACTGGATCCCGATTTCAGCATTTTCGATATAGCGGAGCCGTTCGGTCGGCATCTGCTAAGGGAACGGTTGCATCCCCGAAGTGTGGCGGAAACGGTACGGAAGCGCGTTTCCGATTACGGGGAACTGCTCGCGGATATTCCCAAACAGGCGAAAGAAATTGCCGGTTTGATCAAACAGGGGAAACTTCGCCTTGAGATTGGATTCCCCGAACTGGATCTTGTTCTGAAGAAATTGGATCGGATCAGCAATCGATTGTCATTCAGCATTGTTTTGTTGTCTTTCAGCATCATCATGGCGGGCGTCATTATCGGTTCTTCCCTAGGCCGGCAATCCACCTTGCTGTGGAAAATTCCGGCGATTGAAATTGGCTTTGGCATGGCGACACTCATGTTTTTGTGGCTATTATATTCGATCTTTAAGTCAGGGAGATTATAGCCATGTAATGGCCGGAAATTTGCAGCCGCTATCCCAATCGTTTTGTGTCAGAAATGGTCGATCTATAATAACAGGACTTGTCTTCATGAGGTTGGTCATAGCTTAGCATCGACACCTGCTCAAGAATGTTCATGAAAAGGCAGGTGTTTTTTTCATGGAATTCAATCATGAGAAGTATCAGCCAAAAGTCAATTCATACTTTTCGTTGTTATGGTATACATGCTGCAGTTTATCCATTAAAATAGGAATGAAATGGAAGAAGGAGAATTGTAACCGCTTTCCTTATCGTATTGTGTTGAAGTGAAGCCCAACAGAGAGGATAGATAAGCATCCCGGAGACGGTCATTCGAATGATGCGGACATATAAGGAATGAGTGAGGAGGAGAAGGGCATGCAGTTAACTTACCCGCAAAAGGTGCATCTGATCGAACGCGGTTATGTCGTCATTCCCGGTGTTGTGCCGAACAGGATGGTTAAAGAAGCCATGAAGGCGATTAACCATTCCATAGGCAAAGGCATTCCGGACAACCACCGCGGAGCGAACTATTGCAGAGAATTGGAGAACCATCCGGTCATCACGGACTTGTACAACAAAACGCCGGCGAAGACGCTGGTAGACTCGCTGGTCGGCGAGGACAGTTATTACCCGGTCGACAGAGCGCAAATCGCCCTGCGTTTCCCGACATACCAGGATCCGCCGAATCCGTATGCCGGAGCCCATCTGGATGGCGTCCTGAAAGTCGGGGAAGGCATCATGCAAAACTTTACGGCACTCGTCGGCATCATCTTGAGTGATCAGCCGGAACCGGATATGGGCAATTTTGTCGCTTACCCGGGTACACACCGTCTGTATGAACAATATTTTCAAGAAAACGGGCCGGACGTGCTGCTGACGGAGGAATCGTTCCGAACGGCGCACCGTTCGTTGAACGTGGAGCTTCCCGAGCCGGTGCAAATCATCGGGAACCCCGGGGACCTCATTATAGCTCATTTCCAGTTGATTCATGCGGGCGGGACGAACACATCGGACCGCATCCGGTATTCCTGCTATTTCCGTGTTTTGAACAAGGAGATTCGCAACGATTGGCGCTCGCCGCTGACGGATATGTGGAAGCATTGGCCGGGTTTACGGGATCTGCTTCAAAAGTAAACCCCCCCCCAAAATTACTGTCACAAGATTACTGTCATCGGAGCGGGAAGCACGCAGGACAGACGGGTTCGCAGACTTGTTTTTTCAGTATAACTGACGTGATAATGAAACGGGCCTTTCGTTATCATTAGTCATTTCATTCGAAGAAAGGTGGCGGAACACGCATGGAAAACCAAGCATCACAATGGTTAAAGGTAAGTGAAAACAAAAGATTTCTCGTCAAAGAAGACGGGAGCCCGTTTTTCTGGCTGGGAGATACCGCCTGGGAACTGTTCCACAGGCTTGACCGGGAAAACGCGGAACTGTATTTGAAAACAAGGGCAGAGCAAAAATTTACCGTTATCCAGGCAGTGGCTCTCGCTGAATTTGAAGGATTGACCGTGCCCAATGCTTATGGCCGGAAGCCGCTCCTGCAAAACAGCAGTGGACAGTACGATCCGACGCTTCCGGATGTTTCAGCCGACGGCTATGATTATTGGGATCACGTGGATTACATCGTGGACAAGGCGGCATCATTGGGGCTTTATATTGCACTGTTGCCGACATGGGGGGACAAATACAATCTGGCCTGGGGCAAGGGGCCGGTCATATTCAACGGCGAAAATGCCAGAATATACGGAAAGTGGCTCGGTGAACGCTACAAGGACAGACCGAATATCATTTGGGTTCTGGGTGGAGACCGCGCATTGACAACAGCGGCGCATTTCGCCGTTATCCGGGGGATGGCGGAAGGATTGAAAGAAGGCGATGGCGGACGCCACCTGATCACTTTCCATCCTATGGGAGGGTATTCTTCCTCCTATCATGTGCATGACGAAAGCTGGCTCGATTTCAACATGATCCAATCCAGTCACGGCGATTTGAACAAAGACAACTATAACATGGTCAGAATGGATTATGAGAAATCTCCGGTCAAGCCTACATTGAACGCGGAACCATGCTATGAAGACCATCCCATCGGTTTCAAGCCGGAAAGAGGTTATTTCGACGCCGCCGATGTGAGAAAGGCCGCATATTGGGCCGTTTTTGCAGGAGCTTTCGGACATACGTACGGACACCACTGCATCTGGTCATTCAACAAAGAGCTTTCTCCCTACTTCATCATGAAGTGGAAGGATGCGGCACAACGCCCCGGGGCAAACCAAATGAAGTATGTCAGGGCGCTAATCGAATCCAGGCCCTTCCTTGAACGTATTCCCGATCAAACCGTTATCGCGGAAAATTATGAAGGTGCAAATCATCTGCAGGCTACTCGGGGAAATGATTACGCTTTGATTTATACGCCCAATGGATTGGATATCAAGGTCAATTTGGGCAAAATCTCTGGCGAAACGGTCAAGGCATACTGGTACGATCCCAGAACAGGAGACTCCCGGTTCATCGGCGCGTATGAGAATAAAGGCATTTACACCTTCACCCCTCCGTCCAGCGGAAGGGGAAATGACTGGGTTCTGGTTTTGGATGACGAATCCGGGAATTATCCGGTTCCGGGGAAGTAGTTTTTGTTGCGGATGATGAAGATATTCGCATGGCGGTTTCAACGGGTAACGAGTTCCCTTATTAGAAGAGCGAGCAGTTCCATCGGAGAGCGGTGCCGTATCGGTTCCGCCCAGTAATGAGCATCTAAGAAATATAATTGGCTATCTCGATTAAATTATGGTCGGGATCTCTCAAGTAAACCGATAAAATTTTGCCTGCAGCTCCGGTTCTTTCGACGGGTCCTTCTTCGATGACTACCCCATGCGAAGTAATGTGCCGTATGACTTCTTCCAGCGGCATCTCCGTAATAAAGCAGACATCGGCGGAACCGGGGGTTGGCCGAAGCGCCTTGGGTTCGAATTCTTTACCAGCTTCGTGCAGATTGATCTTTTGCCGGCCGAACTGCAGGGCCTTTCTGCCGCCGCCAAACGTGACGATCTCCATGCCCAGCACTTTGGAGTAAAAGTCGCAGGTTGCCCCGATGTCTTTGACGGTTAATACGAAGTGATCCAGTCTGTCGATTTTCATGGATTTGGCCTCCCTGGGCTTATAAAATATTTTCCTGCGTGGCATTCAACCTAAGCGGACATACCGTAAATACATATGATTGCTAGTGAATTGTATCATCATGTTGATGAAATGTCGATATAAATGAAGGTGAAATGGCTTAAACGATGGTGAACGAAAGAGAAAATAGTGGATTGAAAGTTAAAAACGCCCAAATCCCGCCCATATCGGGGATTGATGAAACCGAATATTTTTATTAATGTGTGTATTAGCAGCCTGCAGTATTGAGTGCTAACAACCAGATGTTTACAAGCATTCAAATCCTGCCGATTCGCGAATCGCCGGCTGTCCAAAGGCTGAATAACCGAATCCGCATTGGAAAACAAGCGAAAAAGAGATTTTCATGTTACAAAACTTTTTGCCATGGCGACATGACGGAGATTTTGTTACTCGAGAATACTCTTTTTTTTCTTTGTTTCAAGAGAGGGGTTGGTTAGATGAAAGCTCTTTTGCTGGCTGGCGGACTGGGAACGCGCCTGCGTCCTCTGACGGAAAACTTGCCGAAACCGATGGCGCTCGTAGGAAACAAACCGTGGTTGGAGCATTTGATTCTGCATTTGAAACGACAAGGGATTACCGATTTTGTCATTGCGGTGAAACATCATTCCGACATGATCCAGAATTACTTCGGTGACGGCCATTCCTGGGGTGTGTCGATCGAATATGCGATAGAGCACTCGCTCCTGGGAACGGCGGGAGCGATCAAGAACGCGCAGCCGTTGCTGAGCGACCGGTTCCTGGTCGTGAACGCCGATATCGCGCATGACGTGTCGCTAAACCCGCTGCATCAATACCATCTTATGCACGGCGGCGCCGTGACCATCGCTTTGAAGGAAGTCGACGATCCTACCCATTATGGCGTAGTTGAGCAAGACGGCAAGGGAAGCATTCTCAGGTTCGTCGAAAAACCGTCCAAAGAAGAAGCCCCTTCAAACCGGATCAATGCCGGAATTTATATTATGGAGAAAAGTGTCCTCGATATGATTCCCGCAGGACGCGAAGTATCGATCGAAAAAGAAACATTCCCATTGCTCATTCGTGAAAAGGCCGGCGTGTACGGCAAAACCATCGAAGGCTACTGGATGGACATGGGAACGAAAGAACGGTACCGGCAGCTTCATTGGGATATCCTGGATCGGAAATTTACGCTGCCATTGACGGGCAGGGAGGAGGAACAAGGAATCTGGCTGGGCCGAAATTTGCAGATCGGGCAAGGAGTCATGTTTGTGCCGCCGGTGCTGATCGGCGATCACGTGCAAATCGGCGACCGGTGCAAGATCGGGCCGTATGCGGTGATCGGGAACCACTGCCGGATCGGTTCCAACGTACGTTGTTCCTCGTCGATTTTATGGGAGAACTGCACGGTTCATCAGGCGGCCCAGCTGAACAACTGCATTTTCGGATACGGGCTCGAACTCGGATCGCGCCATATTTTGCATGAAGCGGTAATGAACCGTATGGCGGGAGTGATGGAAGGATGAGCCGGATCGCTTATGTCAGCACCTATTTGCCCAAGCGATGCGGATTGGCTACGTATACGTATCATTTGAAGCAAAGCGTCAAAGATGCAAAAGGCTGGTACGCCAACGATCCGGTGATCGCTTTAGTCGATACGGAAGAACAAACGGAAATGCACGATCGCGGATATTGGCCTCTGTTGAAGGAAAGCAGGGAAGCTTACGTGAAGATGGCGGAGAAGATTAACGCGAGCACGGTTTCCGCGGTGTCTCTCCAGCACGAGTTTGGGATTTTCGGGGGCGAAGCGGGAGAATATGTGCTCGAACTGATCCGCCGTTTAAAGAAACCGCTGATTACCACCTTCCACACCGTGTTCGAACACCCGCAACAACCTTATTACTCGATTCAGAAGGAAATTGCGGAACATAGCGATCGCATCATTGTAATGAACAGAAAAGCGATCGGGTATTTGGAGAAAAGTTTCGGAATCGACCGCGGCAAGATCAGCTTCATTCCGCACGGCACACCGCAGCCGGACGGGAAGGACCGCGACCTGCTGAAGGAGCGGCTGGGCTGGTCCGGAAAGAAAGTTATGATGACGTTCGGCCTTCTCAGCCGCGGCAAAGGAATCGAATCGATCATCGAAGTTTTGCCGCAGGTCGTCCGGAACGTGCCCGACGTTGTATATGCCATCGTAGGCCAGACCCATCCGGAAGTGAAAAAAAGGGAAGGGGAGGCGTACCGGGAGCAATTGCTCGCGATGATCGCCGAACGGGGATTGCAGGACCACGTGATTATGGTCGACCGTTATTTGGAGGAGGCGGATTTAATCCAATATATTACCGCATGCGATTTGTACGTGACCCCGTATCCGGGAATGCAGCAAATCACCAGCGGCACCCTTGCTTACGCCGTCGGCCTCGGACGAGCCGTGCTGACCACGCCTTACAGCTATGCGCAGGATTTGCTGCAAGGGTATGAGCAATTGCTGATTCCTTACGGTCAACCGCAGTTGTGGGCGGATAAAATTTGCGAACTTCTGGCCCAGCCCGATGTATTGCGGCGTTGGGAAAACGCGTTGGCGGAAATCGGGAAAACGATGCATTGGTCTCGTGTCGGCAAACAACATGCCCAATTGTTCTCAAACGTAATCGACGCGCACGGCGCAGGCCTATCCGGAGGGAAATCGTTTGACCGGATCGGAGAAGCGCAACTTGCGGCGTCCCGGCATTAATTTCGGTCATCTGGAACGGATGACCGACGACACGGGACTTCTGGAGCATTGCCTGGGCAGCGTTCCCCGGCGCAAAGAAGGGTACACGACGGATGACAACGCCAGAGCTTTGTGGGTATGCGTAGCCCGGCTGGAGTCCGCCCCGGCCTTGCCGCCGGAAGATGGCGAAACGGAAAGATGGCTTCGTCTTGCCGATATTTATTTGGAATTTTTGTTATGGGCACAGAAAGAGGATGGAACGTTCCATAACAATTTTTATTACGATCGCACTCCGGAACCGGAACAGCCGTCGGACGACTGCTTCGGCAGAGTCATGTGGGCGTGCGCGTGCGCTTACGCCGGCTTGAAAGACCCGGACCGCCGTCTGGCGGCGGCGGAGATGCTACGCCAAGGATTCCCCGGATACCGCAAACTGATTTCCCCGAGAGGATGGGCGTATACGCTTGCCGCATGCCATTTGCTGCTGCATGCCGCGGAAGCAGACAATCCGGTGCCCGCAACCGAGCTCCGTTCCGGCGCGGAATGGCTGGAACAGCAGCTCGTGGAATCGTTCCGGACCCATTCCTCCGAACAATGGCGCTGGTTTGAATCCGTCATGACCTACGGAAACGGTGTGCTTGCCTGGGGGTTGCTTATCGCCAACAGGGGCAAGAAACGTTCCGATTCGCTCCATATTGCGAAACGTTCTCTTGATTTCCTCATTGAACAAATGACGGCTCCCCAGGGATGGATTCGGCCCGTCGGCAACAAAGGATGGTGTACCGAGCATCACCGCAGCTTGTGGGAGCAGCAGCCGCTGGATGTCATGAAACTGGCTTTGGCTTGTCAGGAAGCGTATAGGCTGTTTCGGGATGCCCGCTATTGGCGGGTGATCGAAAAGTGCCGCGGCTGGTTTTACGGCGAGAACGACGGCCGGCAAGCTTTGGCGGACGCGGAGCGGGGAAGCTGCTGCGACGGGTTGACGCCGGAAGGAGTGAACGAGAATAGGGGTGCGGAATCGACCATTGCATTTTTGTTAACGGAAATCATCTACTGGAATGTAAAGACGGAGGTTGATCGAGAATGGCATTTGCGTTAACGAACCGTGTGGAGATGGCTGCCCACGTATTCAGAGAATACGACATTCGGGGCAAAGCCGGGGAAGAAATTCACGAATCGTTCGCCTACTTGCTGGGCAGGGCGTTTGGCGAAAAAATAAGGCTGTGCGGCTATCAGGACGTTGTTGTTGCGAGGGATAACCGGAAATCGTCGCCCGAACTGCATAACGCCCTCATTTGCGGGCTGCAGCATTCCTCCTGCCACGTCGTCGATGCGGGCGAATTGACGACGCCCATGTTCTATTACGCTCTCGAGCATTTGGGCATTCCGAACGGCGTCATGATTACGGCAAGCCATAACCCGGGGGACGAGAACGGATTCAAAATCGCGATGAACAAGAGTACCATTTACGGGGATTCGATTCAGGAATTGAAGACGGTCATGCAGCGTATCCAGGCTTCGGAAGGCGTACCCAAACGGTTCAACCGCGCAGCGACGGAGACAGCGGATATCGTAACGCCGTACGTCAATATGCTGAAGAATAAAATACAGCTCGGGACGCGCAAGCTCAAGGTCGTCGCCGATTGCGGCAACGGCACCGCTTCGCCGTTCGTTCCGCGCGTGCTGAAAGAGTGGGGCTGCGAGGTCGTTCCTTTATACTGCGAATCGGATCCGGATTTTCCGAACCATCATCCCGATCCGGTCGACCCGGACAATTTGCGCGATCTCATCGCCAAGGTCAAATCGGAGCGGGCCGACCTCGGAATCGCGTTCGACGGGGACGGCGACCGTCTCGGCGTCGTGGACGAACAAGGCAACATTCTGTGGGGAGACCGGTTGATGATCTTGTATTGGCGGGAAATCATGCCGAAATTCCCCGGCTGCGAAGCGCTGGTCGAAGTCAAATGCTCCCAGGCGCTCGTCGAGGAAATCGAGAGGCTCGGCGGCAAGCCTGTATTTCACAGGACCGGGCATTCGCATATTAAAGCAACGATGAAAAAAATGCAGTCTCCCTTCACCGGGGAAATGTCGGGACATCTGTTTTTCCGGGACGAATATTTCGGCTTCGACGACGCCTTGTACGCAGCCGGCAGGCTGCTGCGGCTGCTTTCCCACACGGACAAGAAACTGTCCGAACTGTTTGACGGCGTGCCGCAGTACCCTGCGACTCCGGAAACGAGGGTGCCGTGCGAGGAAGCCGAAAAACAAAACATCGTCGAACGCGTAAAACAATATTTTCGCGGAACCTACCAGGTCATTGATGTCGATGGGGCCAGGGTTGTATTTCCGGACGGATGGGGATTGGTGCGCTGCTCCAATACGCAGCCGATACTCGTATTGCGGGCGGAAGCGAAATCCGAACAAGGCTTGCAAACCGTCAAGCGGGAAATCGAAGCCGCTTTGAGGTTTGCCGGAATGAACGCATCCGACATTTGGCCCAGTCCGGAAACCGGGTGCGAAAAGGCTGGATGATCCGGGCCGCCATCCGGCCGTAGCCGTTGAAACTCATCCCAAGAGGAGGTTTTTCTCATGAGATGGCGTTTCCGAGCACAGAAAAGAGAAAGCTTCAGCAGATCGAGCCTGCGAAACCTGCGCATGAAAGATTTCATCCCGGCCGTCGTTTACGGCAAGCATCATGAGACGATGCCGATATACGTTCCCGGCAGCGATCTCCGCAATTGGTTGCGGCAGGGAGATTCC
>JAWLCZ010000143.1:0-10620 GCA_041686835.1 Paenibacillaceae bacterium
AGATCGTCTGGCTGCTTCCGCCAGTGAAATAGCGGAAGCCATCCAAGAAATGGTCGCTTCCGTTCAACAGGTTGCTGGCAATAGCCAAAGTACGGCAAGTTCTGTGGAGCAGATTTCCGCTTCCATTGAAGAAATGGGGCAATCGATCAAAGGTGTAGCCGATAATGCGGCGAGCTTGACCGTCTCGTCGGAAGAAGCTTCGAATGCCATTCAGGAGATGGTGGCTTCCATTCAACAGGTTGCCGGAAATAGTCAAAGTACGGCAAGTTCTGTGGAGCAGATTTCCGCTTCCATTGAAGAAATGGGACAATCGATCAAAGGTGTAGCCGATAATGCGGCGAGCCTGACCGCCTCGGCGGAAGAAGCTTCGAATGCCATCCAGGAGATGGTGGCTTCCATTCAACAGGTTGCCGGAAATAGCCAAAGTACGGCAAGTTCTGTGGAGCAGATTTCCGCTTCCATTGAAGAAATGGGGCAATCGATCAAAGGTGTAGCCGATAATGCGGCGAGCCTGACCGCCTCGGCGGAAGAAACTTCGAATGCCATCCAGGAGATGGTGGCTTCCATTCAGCAAGTAGCCGGAAATGCTGAAAGCACAGCAAGTTCTGTTGAACAAATTTCCGTATCCATTGAGCAGATGGGAAAATCGATTCGCGGCATTGCTGCAAATGCAGACCAATTGCAGAAAATCGCCGGCGATACCTCTGCTTCGATTCAGCAAATAGCGGCTTCGATTGAACAGGTGGCTAAAAATGCGCAAAATGTGAATTCACTTGCGGACCAGGTTCTAGTGGATGCCAAAGATGGACAAAAGGCAGTTAGTCAGTCCCTTACGGGAATGAAAGAAATTGCGGTTGTCGTAAAACAGGCATCCAGCGTCATGACCAATCTGGGGAAAAGCTCGGAAGAAATCGGAAGCATTATTGAAGTCATCGATGATATTGCTGAGCAAACCAACCTCTTGGCACTTAACGCCGCGATTGAAGCAGCAAGAGCGGGTGAACACGGAAAAGGGTTCGCAGTGGTTGCCGATGAAGTGAGGAAGCTCGCCGAAAGAAGCGCAAAAGCCACCAAAGAAATTGCCCAATTAATTAAAGGGATCCAAAGTGAAACAACCGATGCCATCAAAGCCATCGAGATCGGTATGGTAAAAGTCGACCAAGGAAACAAATTGGCGGATGAAACAGGTGTAGCCATCGAAAAAATAGTAACCGGAGTCGAAAAAATTACGAATGAAATCAGACAGATCACTTCTGCTACCGTTGAACAGGCTAAGGGAAGCGAACAAATCGTGATAGCCGTAGGCGCATTAACCGATCAGGCAGACATGGTGACTCAGGCGACAAAGGAACAGGCAGTTGCAGTCGAGGAAGTCATCAAGGGGGTAACAAACGCCCGTGAGCAGGTGCGTCAGATTACCGTAGCAACTGGCGAACAAGCTAAGCAAGGCGAAAATATCGTAAGGGCGGTAGAAAATGTAACAAAACAGTCCGCTATGGTAACTCAGGCGACGAAGGAACAGGCCATCGCCGTTGAAGAAATCGTTAAGGGTGTAGAGAATGCCCGTGAGCAGGTGCTTCAGATCACCGTAGCAACTGGCGAACAGGCTAAGCAAGGCGATAATATCGTAAGGGCGGTAGAAAATGTAACAAAACAGTCCGCTATGGTGACTCAGGCGACGAAGGAACAGGCCGCTGCCGTCGAAGAAGTCGTTAAGGGTGTAGAGAATGCCCGTGAGCAGGTGCTTCAGATCACCGTAGCAACTGGCGAACAAGCTAAGCAAGGCGAAAATATCGTAAGGGCGGTAGAAAATGTAACAAAACAGTCCGCTATGGTGACTCAGGCGACGAAGGAACAGGCCGCCGCCGTCGAAGAAGTCGTTAAGGGTGTAGTGGATGCCCGTGAACAGGTGCTTCAGATCACCATAGCAACTGGCGAACAAGCTAAGCAAGGCGAAAATATCGTAAGGGCGGTAGAAAATGTAACAAAACAGGCCGCTATGGTGACTCAGGCGACAAAGGAACAGGCAGTTGCAGTCGAGGAAGTCATCAAGGGGGTAACAAACGCCCGTGAGCAGGTGCGTCAGATTACTGCAGCCACAGTGGAACAGGCAAAACACGGAAAGGATATTGTAAAAGTCGTCGAAAATGTAACAAAACAGGCTGCCGAAGTAACGGAAGCGGCAAAATTTCAAGTGAAAGAAATGGACAATCTCGAAAAGGCGATATCCGATACGGAACGTGTTGTCCAACAGAATATTCAAGACGTGGAAAGGATGGTTGTGGTTGCGCGAGAATTGGCAGACCGATCCGCGACAATTAAAAATTCACTTCGAATATCGCAAGCCTAGCGTCCGTCCGACGGAAGTATCAGTTCTTTATTATTCTTTAATGTGAACCATTGAGAGAGTTTTGAGGACTTTGTCAATGCGCTGCTCATATGGGAGATGTAACATTAATGAATATGGAGTTCATAAACGAAATTCAGGGTAATGATATGTGCTTAAAAGATTTGGGGCAAATGATTTATGACTATTGCGGACTGAATTACTTGGACAATCTTTCATTGCTTGCGTCTAAGGTGTCGAAGAGACTATCCGTTCTAAATATGTCGTACCGGGAGTACACCGAATTCTTAAAAAGAAACCAGCAAGAATGGAATAACCTTGTTGAACTCATTACAAACAATGAAACCTATTTTTTTCGTGAAGAGAGTCAGCTAAATGAATTAAGCAATGCGATTCTTCCCCAATTTCGGAATAAAAAATGTATTCGGATTTGGAGTGCCGCCTGCTCCTCGGGAGAAGAACCATACAGCTTGGCTATGACAATCGCGGAATCAGGGATCGTACCGCTGGAATCTGTGCATATCATTGCAACCGACATTAATCATAAAGTTCTGCAAATCGCAAGACGCGGGTGGTACCATAAAAATTCACTATGCTTTCGCCGGACTCCCAAGGAGATGTTGGACAAGTACTTTTTTTCGCAAGACGAAGGATTTCAAATCAAGAGCTTCATAAAAGACAGGATTGAATTCCGGTATTCAAATCTTTTAAATGATGAGGATATGGCGTTCGAAAAAGTCGATATCATTTTTTGCAGAAATGTGCTTATTTATTTCGATTCCGCAACAACACGCCGAGTCGTTACGAAATTTTACAATCGTTTAATTCCAGGCGGATTTTTATTTCTGGGGCATGCCGAAACGATAACGGGCATGAACATCAATTTCGAAACCATAAATGCTCGCGCGACATTTTATTACCGAAAAGGGGACGTTGAGAGTTCGCCATTTTGATGGGACGCCGGCTCCCAGAAACTTTCATCATAAGGAGGCAAGCCAATTGAGTCGGTACGGAGTGCTGATCGTCGATGATTCCGCATTCATGAGGAGGGCCGTCAGCCTTTTATTCGAGAAAGATCCTGATTTTTTTATCGTGGGATTCGCCCGCAGCGGCCTGGAGGCGATAGAGAAAATAAAGCGTTTCAAACCGGATGTCGTTACGATGGATGTTGAGATGCCGGAAATGGACGGAATAACCGCCTTGGAACAAATCATGAAATATCATCCGGTAGCCGTCGTAATGCTGAGCACACTAACAGGCGAAGGAGCGGAAGCCACTATAACGGCATTACAATTAGGTGCGGTAGATTTCTTTCCAAAAAGCTCCTTGATGAAAGATCCTATGGAACCTAAGATAATAGACGATTTTCTGATGAGGGTAAAGGCAGCTGCCGGTGCAAAATTACCCTTAAAAAACAATGCCGCATCTGTGAAAGAAGCAGCAAAAAAGAATAAAGGCTCCGCTTCCGTTGATCTGCTCATTATCGGATGTTCCACAGGCGGACCGTCTGCCATACAATCCATTCTTCCTCGATTTACGCCGGACTTTCCGGCGGGAATTGTCGTAGTGCAACATATGCCTCCCGGATTTACCAAACCTTTGGCAGACCGTTTCGATACCCTGTGCCATTTGAAAGTGAAGGAAGCGGAAGATGGCGATGTAGTGATGCCGGGAATCATTTATGTTGCTCCTGCAGGGTATCAAACTTTATTTCAAAAAACAAATGACGGAAAGACTGTGTTAAAAATTGCGCTGGACGAGAGCAAATTGTACAAGCCGTCCATTGATATTACGACTCAATCCGCATCTCTGATTTATCGCGACCGTTTATTGGTCGTTATTCTTACAGGGATGGGGACGGACGGGTTGATCGGCTGCAGTGAAGTGAAGCGGCAGCGTGGGCATGTGATCGTTGAAGCTGAAGAATCATGTATCGTATATGGTATGCCTAAAGCGGTTTATGAGGCGGGGTATGCTGATCGACAAGTATCTTTACCCAATATATATCAAGAGATCCTATCATTTATTTAGGTGGACCTCTGTCAATAGATTGGACAGCCAGAATCGAGAAAATTAAGCAGCTTGGTCGTACATACATTCGTATTGAACCGCTGTAACATACCCGATGGCGGAATGAACGCGTTGGTTGTAGAAAAACTCGATATATTCAAAATCCGACTTTGGGCTTCCTATCGGGTTCTGAACTTCTCCAGATAGTCTAGTTCTTCTTGCGCGTGTACAAGTCCATCACGCTCGCGACATAGAGCTATCCCTCGCACGTCTGAACGTAGGTTGATATCCGCCACCATCCAGACTTGATCGGGAGCCTGCGCCGTGAACTGCTGATTAAGCACATTTTTGTATTTCTGACGATGCGCGAATTAAGCCCCAGTTTCTTCATGATGTGGGCGATCGTTTTCTCGGATACCCAGCCGAACATCTTGCTGGCGAAGGAGATCCTTATGCCCTTTCCAAGCTTTTCATTGTTGAATACAAAAAAGGGCGGTTTCTTATTTTGAAATGAAGCAAACTGAGGCTTGATAGCAGTTGCGGGGGAATGAATCAAAACGGTTTCAGACAAAGAAGAGACTGCGGCATCTACACAAGCTGCTTGTTTCAATTGGCAGTTCAATGATTCGGTATCCATGATTTGCAAGGAGGCTGTAAAATGGAGAAAGAAAAGGAAATCCTCACACCGGAAGAAATCGAGGAAATCATCCGCAAATTGGAAATTGATTATCCAGAGTTGGTAAAACCTAGACAAACCGAACAATCGAAAGAGGGGCTAGAAAAGTAACTGGTATTTTGGGATAAAAGTTTTTAGAAGTCCGGTGATTTTCGTCAGTTGTAGCCGTCAGCCGGCATGCAATATGTGGAAGACAACCCGCCTAGTGCCATGATGTGCAGGCCTGACACTGTCTCCGTCATCACGGATTTCGGTTTTTTGGCATGCAGAAAAACCGGTTTGAGGTCGACTATAGGCGAAGGCTGGCGTAGGAGAGCCATTCGACGACTATCGAACCGTATCACGCGTAAAGACAAAGATGGGTGAGGAGGGCCGCATGAAAAAGAAGAGAATGGTTTGTCCTTCGCCGGTTCAATCGGTAAAATAAACGCCCATAAAATCACGACTGAATCCGTAATTTGCCGGTGTTCACACTATTCTTCGCATTGGCTTTAAGATAGCGTACGATGAGAACATCGAGCCTTTCACTTGTCCGAATGACTTCCGGATGCAGAAAATCATAATCGTGGGTTTGCGCTTTCTTTTCAAGCAATTTCTTATGGGAGTATAACTGCTTATCCAATTTTTCTCTCCACTGATCCACGGCCATCATCCTCATGATCATTGATGAACAACATGAATAGTTACCTATCCCTTACGGGGTGCGAAGGTTGCCTTAAGATCATATCCGTCGTTCATATAATTCGCACTCCCGGTATGCCGAAGACGGCAGAAGTGTGTAAGGTTGGATGGAGTCTGAACCATTCGAATCACTTCTTAATGCCTAATCTTCGACATAATAGGAGGAAAATCCTCCCTCATTATAGGAAAAATTTCCTTATTCATGAGGAATGATGTAATAATATGTTGAAAATGAGGATAAGACGCGTTTTTCGTTAGTTCAGTAACTGTCTCAACTCTTCTGTCATTTGTTCAACCAGCTCGGGTCTTCCGTGAAACTGGGCGGGGGTATTCTGAAAAAGCTGGATGCGCCAGTTTCCTTCCTTCTTTACTGCAACTATGGTGTGATGCGTATTGACTTTAGGGTTGATGTCGGATTGTCCTGGAGGTACCATGCCTGCTATAGCTCGCAAAATGGCTATACCGGAACCGAGAAAACGCACATTTTTCACTTTGCTTACAAATTGGGCGGTAGGGTGATCTTCAAAGATAGGTTTGAGGTGCGAGAAAATCTCATCCCGTCCGATCGACTGGCTCCCATCAAAACCGATACTCTCGCCATCCTCTGCGAACAGATCGGCCATTGCGCGGGCGTTCCGGTCGTTCCATGCATCTAATAGTTGCCGATAAAGTGCTTGGACTTCATTTTCTTCAGATGATTTCACAATGATTTCCTCCATCCATTTTAAGGTTTCTGTCTGCGCATCCCTGCATACGGTTACAGAACCGGATTCCCTAGGAACTCGCAGATGCTTCGATACACCGGGTTGACTTTAGGCCGTTCAGGCCGACAATCTCTCCGACCGTATTACTTTTTGGCAAGATTTAATTGCCAGGACACCCCGTATTTATCGTCAATCCAGGCAAACTTTTCACTAAAAGGAGATGCCGCTAAAGGCATATGAATCTTGCCGCCTTCAGATAACTTCTTATTTAGCCCGTCAATTTCTTCGGCTGTATCGCATGTGACAAACAAGGAGATGGCAGGTGTAAAAGTAAACTCATGATTCAGTTTGCTGTCAATGCACATGAACGTTTGTCCTTTTATGGTGAACACAGCATGCAATACGGATCCGTCTTCATGATGCAGCACACTTTTAATTTCCGATTCATCAAATATAGAGGTGTAAAAATTCATAGCCTCCTCAGCTTGTCCGGAAAACATTAAAAATGCAGCAATTTTTTGATTTTCCACTAAAATGCACTCCTTTTATAGGATTGATGTACAACCTGCCTTAGGCGATGCGTCAAAGCGGCGGGTTGCCCGGGTGGTTACAAACTCTAGCGGTTACCAACTCGGTTAGTTACCAACGATGGCTTGTTCAGCCGTATCGTCGTCTTTCTGGTCCATGGAGTCGAACGATTCAGCCGGTTTCAGGCTTGTTCAGCACACGTTCCGGGGCATCGGGCTGAACGTTCCAGAAACGTTCATAATATTGAAGCCACTTCGCCGCGACGGCCAAGGATTGGGGATCGAGCCGGCAAGTATGGGTTCGGCCCTTCACTGTCCGGTGTATCAGCCCTGCCTCCTCCAGGACCTTAATATGTTTGGAAGAAGCCGCAAGCGACATGGGGACCGGCGCTGCCAGCTCGGTCACTGTCCGTTCCTGTTCGGCGAGAAGGCGGATCATCTCTCTGCGGGTAGGATCGGCCAGCGCGTGGAAAATGTGATCGAGATGCTCGCTCTGTAGTTTAACCATAGGGTTAAATATACATACAAACCGGCAGATTTGTCAACAATTGGGTTGAATATGGCGGTGGCTGCCATACCACGGACATAGAAATAGAACAAAAGATGCATTCGATATTCCTTACAGGTTCGTAATGATGTATATTTTGATTGAGGTGGATTGAAGTCATGAATGCGATTATGAGTGCTCTTGCTGAACCCAACCGACTGAACATTGTTGAACTTTTGCGAGACGGGCCCCGCCCGGTTGGAGAGATTTCCAATCGACTTCGGCTCCGCCAGCCGCAAGTTTCCAAGCATCTGCGCGTACTCAGCGATGCCGGGATCGTAGAGGTGCAACCCGTGGCTAACTTGCGGATCTATAAGCTGAGACCCCAGCCGTTCCAAGAGCTGGACGCATGGCTGGACTCTTTTCGCCGCGTCTGGGAAGAGAGATTCGATCGGTTGGACGATTATTTGCACGAACTGCAGGAACAGGAAAAGAAAGACGGAAACAAGGAATAGTCTTGCCGGGAGGCTCAGCGGTTCGGCCAAGCTTTTTTGGGAAAGTCGTTGCGATTCAATCATATGCCATGTACAATTGGAGGTTTGACACATTACGTATTGACAAACCGGTTGTCCCAACGGTATTTTAAAATAGAATTGAATAGGGAACCACTAGGGGAGCCGTTACAGGGCTGAGACAAGGTGCATCCTTGGACCCTTTGAACCTGATCTGGATCATACCAGCGTAGGAAAGTGGAGCCGGTTATTTATTGCTGCACGGGTTTGGTGCATACTTAGCGAATCAGCCGCTCCATGGGGGGCGGTTTTTTTGTTGTCCTTGCATATAACCGACCTCCTGGTGGATTCTCTTGGAAAAATCATGGGGAAGGGGTAGGTTCATGCGTTTTTCGGAACAGTTAAGGCAGGAAGCGGAACCGGTTTTTCAGGCGATTTACCATCACCCGTTCGTGCATGGAATCGCCCGCGGCGAGCTGCGGAAGGAGCAGCTGATTCACTATGTAAAGCAGGATTTCGAGTATTTGAACGTGTACATGAACATTTACGGCCTGGCGATATCCAAATGCCGGGATCGCCGCGATATCGCCATGTTTCACAACAATATCGGGTTCATTCTGAACAGCGAAGTTCACCCGCACAACAATTTGTGCAGGGTGGCGGGCGTGCGGTACGAAGACCTGCAGGGTTACCGGCTTGCGCCGACCGCGCTTCATTATACGCGCCATATGCTGACGGTTGCGCATCAGGGAACGCTGGGGGAAATCTATGCGGTGCTGCTGCCCTGCCCGTGGACTTACATAGACGCGGCGCAATACATCATCGAAACGGTAAAGCCGGGGCCGGACCATCCGTTTTACGAGTGGATCATGTTCTATGGGGATGAGACGGTCAGGCAGCATATGACGGAAATGATCGAGAGGCTCGACGTCCGGGCGGAAGAGGCCAATGAAGAGGAGCGGGCGAGGATGAAGGAGCATTTTATGCTGAGCTGCCAGCTGGAATATATGTTCTTTGATATGGCTTACAAACTGGAGGAATGGCCGATAACCATATGAATTAAGGCATCCCGGTATTCGGGTCATCCGATTTTCAGTTTTGGGGAGGGATAGGCATTGCGCGATTTTCGCTTATATGTCATTACGGGAGAGCCATTTCATCCCGGCAGGGACATGCTGACGGTGATGGAGGAGGCGATCCTCGGCGGGGCGGATATGATCCAGCTTCGCGACAAGAAGTGCACCAAACGCGCCATTCTGGATAAGGCCAAGTCGCTGCGCGAACTGACGCGCCGGTACGGGGTGCCGTTCATCGTCAATGACCACATTGACATTGCGCTGGCGGTTGACGCCGACGGAGTTCATCTGGGGCAGGACGATTTGCCGATTGCCGAAGCGCGGCGCATTGTCGGTCCGGACAAAATCATCGGCATCTCGACGCACCGCATAGAGGAAGCCAGGGAAGCCGAGCGGGAGGGGGCCGACTACATCGGGGTAGGGCCGGTCTTTCCGACAACAAGCAAGGAGGATGCCGTCGCCCCGGTGTCGACTTCCTACGTTCGGGAAGTGGCCGCGGAAATACGCATTCCGTTCGTGGCGATCGGCGGCATCAAGCTGCACAATGTCATGGAAGTGCTGCAGGCGGGAGCGACGCGCATTTGCGCGATCAGCGAGATTGTCGGCAGCCGGGACGTTACGGGGACATGCCGTGCCTTCGTGGCAGCCATTGAGAAGGCAACCGGGGAGGATCGCTGAGTGGAACGGAAAGAGGAACTGGAACTGATCGTCAACGGGGAAAAAAGGCGGCTGAAAGCGGAAACGGTACTCGATGTGATTCGCCATTTCGGTCTGGAAGGGAAGCTTGTGGTCGCTGAGGTCGACGGTTCGATCGTGCCGCGTGAAGAATGGGGCGAAACCCCGATTTTCGGCGGAATGAAGATCGAGCTGGTTCATTTTGTAGGGGGAGGTTGACGGCAATGGCGGAAGACGCCTTGATCATCGGCGGCAAAAAGCTGTCCTCCCGGTTTTTCCTGGGCACCGGACTTTTTCCGAATCCGTTCGTGCAAAAGGAAGCGATCCGCGCGTCGGGAGCGGAAGTGCTGACGTTCGCGATACGCCGCATCCATCTGGACGCGGTGGAGGAGGATTCGATTTTGCAGCACCTGGAGGGCTCGTATACGTTTCTGCCGAACACTTCCGGAGCGAGAACGGCGGATGAAGCGGTGCGCATCGCACGGCTGGCCCGGGCTACGGGCCTGAGCGATTGGGTGAAGGTGGAGATCAGCGCCAATCCGCGCACGCTGCTGCCTGACCCGCTCGAAACGCTGCGGGCGACCGAGCGGCTGGTGAAGGAAGGGTTTACCGTCCTTCCTTATACATCCGACGATCCTGTCCTGTGCAAAAGGCTGGAGGAAGCCGGCGCGTCGGCGGTCATGCCCGGCGGCGCCCCGATCGGGACGGGGCTGGGCATCCTGAATCCGTATAACCTTGGGCTGATTGTGGAGGAGGCGCGCGTCCCGATCATCGTCGACGCCGGACTGGGCTCGGCCCAGGATGTGGTTCAGGCGATGGAGCTTGGCGCGGACGGCATCCTCATGAATACGCCGGTGGCGAAGGCAAAAGACCCGGTGCGGATGGCCCTTGCCATGGCCAAGGCCATAGAGGCGGGGCGGCTTGC
>JAWLCZ010000144.1:0-10575 GCA_041686835.1 Paenibacillaceae bacterium
CAGGACAAGTGTTCCGTCCTCCCGGTCAAAAGTCTGATGTTCCGCATCATCCGGAATCTGAATGTTTCGGTTCATGTCCATTTTCCTCCTACTTAACCGTAATGACGGTTTTCATCATTTCATGTCCGATTCCGCAATATTCGTTGCATAACACCAAATATTCGCCCGCTTTTTTGAACGTATGCGTCATATGGCTCACCTCGCCGGGCACCACCATCATATTTACGTTCGTGCCCGGAATCTCGAATCCATGGACGACATCCGGGCTTGTGACCGTAAAATGGACGGTGGCGCCGGCGGGAACTTCGATTTTCCCGGGCTTATAGCCGAATACATAAGCGGTCATAACCACTTCATATTCGTTGTCGCCGATTTGCCGCACCCCTGGATTGTCAAACGGCGCGGTTTCATTCACTTTCGTCGGATCGACCGTTAGGCGGTGCGCGCTCGGCGGATGATTGCCCCTTGCGAATGCCGAAATGCCAAGCGTAAGCAAAAATACGAACAGCATCGATAATCCGAAAGCGAGCCATATTTTTTCAAGACGATGAATATGCACTTCGATTCCCCCTTCGCCTCATATCGCTATTGCCGGACCATAAACAACATAAAGATGGAAAACCACGTTACGGCAAGAAAAGCTCCAAGCAGCATAACGGAAACAAATGTCCCCTTCAGGGAAGGTTCATTCGAATCGCGGCGATCCGGCTTGCCTCTCCACCCGTTTGCACCGTCTGCACCGTTTGCACTTCGCCACATGCTCACCCCTCCTCGATTAAAACTGTATTTATTGTAAGGAAGGGAGGCGGCCGGCACTGTGACTTTTGTCACACGACCGACGTCCATTTGTGTACAGTTTGGTAAAAATGGCTTCCGCAGACCGTTCATCATAAACCGCGATCAGCTTTCGGATTTTCGTCACACCGCACTCGGCGGATTTGGAGTATATTGAAAATAGGAGAAGCGTGGGGAGTTGATACTTATGAACCAACTGAACGCGACACCGGATCAAACGAAGAATACGGCCTGTTTTTCGTGTGAAAACTTGGCCAGACTGACGGAAATCATGGACGAACATAAATATTCTGCGGGATCGTACCTGTTCTGGGAAGGCGACGCCGCGGACAAACTGTATTACCTCAAAAAAGGCCGGGTCAAAATTACCAAATCGTCCGATGAGGGAAGGCAAATTATGCTTTACATGCACCAGGAAGGGGATATGTTCGGGCAGGTGGATCCTTTTCATCCATCCACCCACTCTTTCCATGCGCAAGCTCTCGAGGATGTCACTGTCGGCGTCATCCGGCACAACGATTTGGAAGTGCTGTTGTGGCAATACGGGGATCTGGCGGTAGAGTTCATGAAGTGGATGGGGCTTATGCACCGGATGACGCAATCGAAATTCCGCGATTTGATCCTGTTCGGCAAACCCGGCGCATTATGTTCGCTGCTCATTCGGCTCGGCAACTCTTATGGCGACGTGCGCGAAAACGGCATATTCATCTCCAGAAAGTTCACCAACGCCGAGCTGGGAGAGATGATCGGCGCAACCCGGGAAAGCGTGAACCGGATGTTGGGCGATTTGAAACAAAATCATGCCATCGAGTATGTGAACGGCCATATTGTGATTAAGAACCTTACTTATTTGTGCGATATTTGCCGCTGTGAAAATTGTCCCAAGGATATATGCCGCATTTGAAAAAGCAAAAAGGTGCTGTCCCATAAGTCAAGTGTGTCGTTATAGAAGAGTCGAGGATCACCCGGCTTTCCGGGCTCGTATCGGGTTCCGGTTGCTACATCAGGTCGACACAAAATGAAAATGGCCAGCCTCTCCTATGTGAAAAAAACAGTAAAAAGATCGCTCGTTTACGGGTAAAATGGAGGGGTCACCCTCCTTTCACCGTAAGGAACGATCTTGTTTGAATTGTAAAATGGATCAACCTCGCTTACCTATGGAAAGTGCGGGTTCCCGCCAGCCGGTCAACCGTGCTGCATATTGGGTTTTTCATTCGCATTATGCTCTTTGGCCGGAAGAACGAACCGTTTGCGGAGCAACGGCAGCAGGTAACGGTCAACACCGAACTTGCCCGCATTGGCGCCCCCGATGAGTACGATCATGCCCAGAAGAACGAGCCATGGGTTGGTCGATACGGTACCGGCGAACAAAAACATGAAATTCATGAACAGACCGAAGAACGCCGCGGCCGTCGTCAGACAACCGAGTATAAGACCGAGGCCGACAAGAAATTCGCCCCACGGAATGATGAAATTAAACAGCTTCACGTTCGGAAGCGCGAAATGTTCAATAAAGGCGGTATACGTCGGATAAATGGCTTCGTTCGTGCCTTTATCGATAACCGGATGGGCGACGGCGTTTTTCAAATAGCCCGTGGCGTCGAAGGGTTGTTCGCCGAAAAGCTTATGCCACCCCGCCTGCAACCATTTCCATCCGACATACAATCTTGCCAAAGTCAAAACAATCGCCGCCCACACATGTTCCCTTATCCAATTCATCAACATTTCCGTTCACTCTCCTTCAATTATGAATGAGTGTTGGAAAAATATACCCGCCGTTATTCGACAATCAGTTTACCGCGCATGCCGGCATGGCCTTCACCGCAGAAAATGCCGCATACATAATCGTATTCTCCCGTTTTGTCGGCCGTAAAAGTAATCGTCTCGCCGGATTTCACTTCCTTGTCGTACCCCGCGAATTTCACGGAATGAAGTCCCTCGGTGTTTTCTAAAGTGATTTTGACGGTATCGCCTTGTTTCACTTTGATTTCCTTTACATCAAATTCGTAGTTGCTCGCATGAATCGTGAACGACTTCGTTTCCCCTGAAGCCGGAGCCGCTTCCTCCCGTTGCCCGCAGGCGGAAAGTGTCAGCACCGCAGTAAACAGCAAGCCCAGAAACAGAATCCGTCTTCTCATATCGTTTCCTCCAATCCCCTGTTTTTATCGTTTCCGGTTGTTTTGCGGATGATCATCCGCCGCCGTGTCGAACGTTTCGGCTCACCCCTTTTGATTCGATTACTGCTTTGGATGACTCCATTGTAATCGCCGGAATTTTGAAACCGTGTGACAATGATCACATCTGCAGCCCGTTCATGTGAACGTTCTGTTAAGAAATCGGAAACAGGCGGATGGGGAAACCGCTCAAAAAAAAACGAGTCCCTCCCCTTCGGGAAGAACTCGTTATATGTTTATCGCCTTGGCGCAAGAGGTCACGCTTGCGGTTTCAATACGTCGTGATCGACGTAACGTTCCCCGTTGATTTCACTGATGACGTTAATCGCCACTTTGGCGCCGTCACCGGCAGTGATGATCGTATGTACGCTCACGCCCGCGCAAGTTCCGGCGGCCCAGATGCCGTCGATATTGGTTTTGCCGGCCTGATCCGTCTGGACGATCGTCTTGATGCGCGGTTCGGTACCCGGTTTCGTCTGGACTCCGATTTTCTCGGCGAGTTCGACGGACACTCCCGTTGCGAGGATCACATGTTTCGCCTCATAACTTCCGCCCTGTTCGGTGCGGATTTCGAACGTACCGTCTTTTTTGACGATGTCCACGGCCTGATCCTCAATAAACTCGGCGCCGAACTTTTTCGCCTGATTTTTTCCGGTTTCAATCAAATCCGGTCCGGTTATCTCCGGAACACCGTAGTGGTTTTCCAGCCATGCCCGTTTGGTCATGCCTTTGTCATTATCGACGACCAGCGTTTTCTTGCCCGCCTTGGCTGCAAAAATGGCCGCGCTAGAGCCCGCCGGACCCGCTCCGATAATCGCGATATCGTACATGTTGCTCCCTCCTTGCAATAAATTTAAATTAATTATCACATAATAACGTATACGATTTCAAGTGAAGCCACAAATTTCGCAATTCATGCCGGCGCCTCCGTTCCCGGCTTGGCCCGTTCGACAAGGGCTTTCTTCTCCCACGCCCTGCTTTTCCAACGAAAATACAATATGACGCCGCGCAGCCATTCGTCAGCGATAAATGCGGCCCAGATGCCTATGAGCCCGTAGCCGAAATAAATGCCGAGCAAGTAAATAAGCGGGACGCTGAAGCACCACATGACCGCAATGCTGGCCATCATCAGAAACCGCGCATCCCCGGCCGCCCTCAGCGATTGGCCGATCACGATATTGAAGCATCTGCCGGGCTCCAGCAAAAATCCGAGCATAAGCAGCGCCGCTCCCATCGAAATAATGGCCGGATCATCCGTAAAGACAGACAAGAGAGGCCTGCGGAAAACACAGATTACGCCAATGCAGACGAGCGCAAGCGATATGCTGAGCGCCAAGCTGCGAAGCGATTGCCTGTAAGCCTTGTCCTTCTCGCCCGCGCCCACCAGATGGCCGATAATGATCTGCGTCCCTCTCCCCAACGATATCGCCAAAATCATCACGATAAATATTATGTTTTGCGTATATATTCTTGTTGACAGCATTTGCGAGCCGAGCGAAGCAATAAAGTAAGTCGTCACCATTTGGCTGGCCGAGTACGACAGTTGTTCCCCGGAGGCCGGAACGCCTATGCCCAATATTTTTTTCACATAGTCCGTCCTCCAATGAATGAAATCTGTCCACTGCAGCTTCAAACTGACCTTCTTGAACAGGATGACAAAGAAAACGATGAGGCCGAGGCATTGGCTGGTCGTCGTCGAAACGGCGACACCCGCGACTCCGAGTTTCGGAAACCCGAGCGCCCCGAAAATGAACAAATAGTTGCCGGCTATGTTCAGCACATTCATGCCGACGTTTACGAGCATCGTATCCCGCGTAAATCCGTGAACTTGAATGATCGCCGACACCGTCAGCATCACGGCCTGGATAAACAACGCTCCGCCGACGATGAATAAGTAAACTTTGGCCTGATCGAATAAAGCCGGCTCCAATCCGAACATACGAAGCAAAGAGTCGCTGAATACAACCATGCACAGGCTGACGCACAATCCGAATATCAAATTGAGCGAAATGGCGTTAGCCGCAAGTTTGCCGAGTTCGTCGGTCTTTTGGGCGCCAAGGTACTGGGCGATGACGATCGCAGACCCTGCTGAAACAAAATTGAACAGGAAAAAAGTAAACATGATAATCTGGTTCGATACGCCCACCGCCGCCACCGCGGCGTCGGAAACGTTGCTCAACATAAACGTATCGGCCGTTCTCATCGACATTTGCAGCAGCGACTCGATAAACAGCGGCCAGGTGATGGCCAACAGAGCCAACTTTTGTGTCTGATTCGTACCCATAATGGACTCTCCTATAGTGCGTCTCCTATTCTCCATGCGTGCCGCGGCTAGTTGGCACGATCGTTTTCGAGAAGTTGCATCGCTTTGGCATACAATGACTCGATTTCCTGCTGGAATCCGAGCATTTTGTCAATTTTCCGCTTGAGCATCCGCAGCTGTTCCTCCAACGCTTCAGCCATCTGCTTCAATTCCGACATTTGTCCGGTTTTATCGGGCGAGGCTCTGTACCCTTGCCGGTGCCGCTCAATCGACTCGCTGATTTTGAGAAACTGCTGCAGTTCCTGCAGGGAAAAACCGAGAACCTCCTTCGCGTCCGATATTTTCTTAAGCCGTTCGACATCCGCCTGCGTATATAGCCGGATGCCCCCTTCGCTTCGCTGCGGAGGATCGATTAAGCCGATTTCCTCATAAAAACGCACCGTACGCTTCGTCAGCCCGGTTTGTTTGGCCACATCATCAATTTTCAACCACGTCAACCGCATGCACTCCTTTAAATCATTTTCTCATTATATTGTAAAGTTTACGTTTACGTCAACAATAACAAGACAAATTTTGGCGTAAACGGCTCTCGGAAATGCAACAATATAATATAATCGGAAATAAATACGTTATACGTTCAAAGGAAGCGATAAAGCATGCGTTCATACGAGGATCGGGTCAGACGGGAGCTGACCGAATGGGAAAGAAAATTGATCGGGCCGCCGGGCTTTCTGGAGCGAACGTCCAAAGCGGTGCAGAACAAGATTAACCGGGTGATTCCGGCCAAAATTCATGCCGCGCTTACCGCCGCTGTGAAAACCATCGTAAGAACCGTCCTGCTCGGACTCGAATTTGTGCCGAAAACGCCGCCTCAAACGGGTTTGACGCTGCAGCAGCGAGACGAGAAAGCGGCGGACGTGCTGTCCAGATATAAGAAGATCGCCGCCGCCGAAGGCGCAGGTACGGGGGCCGGAGGATGGGTGCTCGGATTGGCCGACTTTCCCGCCTTAATCGCCATCAAAATGAAGTTTTTATTCGAACTGGCCCATGTGTACGGGTATTCCACCGGCGATTACCGTGAACGCCTGTTTTTGCTGCATGTGTTTCAGCTTGCCTTCTCCAGCCGGGAAAGGAAATCCGCCGTTTTCCAGACCGTCAAGCAATGGGACGAAACGGTACAACGGTGGCCGGCGCACGAATCTTATCTGCAGACGATCGATTGGGAGCAGTTTCAGCAGGAATACCGCGACGCAATCGATTTCCGGAAAATGCTGCAGCTTGTCCCCGGTATCGGCGCGGTCGTAGGCGCATGGGCAAACTACGGGCTGATGGAAGAACTGGGAGCCGCCGGCATCAACTGCTACCGTCTCCGCATCCTAAGAAGCGGCGGCCAGAATATCCATAACGCCTCGGAATAAGGCCAGCGCTTTATTGCCGGAATCGGGAGCGACACGTTCGACGACGACGGAAACGGCATATTTCGGTTTGTCCGACGGACCGAAACCGATAAACCACTGATTTACCCGCGGCTGTCCGTTTATCGTCATTTCAGCCGTGCCCGATTTGCCGGCCAACAGCCATTTGGCCCGCTGCAGTTCCTTTCCCGTACCTTCGGCAACGACGGCCTTCATCCACTCGACAAGCGTTCGTGACGTCGACAGCGATATGCCGCGTTCATCATCCGCGGCAAGCTCCTGTTCGTCGAAGGCCATGATCAATCCGCCTTGCCGATCGCGTATTTCTTTTACTACGCGGGGGCGTTTCGCTTCTCCGCCGTTCAACAGCGTAACGACGAGATTGGCCGCCTGCAAAGGCGTCATCCGCACGTCTCTCTGGCCAATCGCCGTCTGAGCGATTACGCCTCCGTCCTGTTTCGGCGTCGCGGACGCAAACAGCTGGCCCGCTTCTTCGCCGTCGAATTGTTGAAACACCTTCCCCGGCGCCGATGCCGATGAAGCCCATCCCACCTTGCGGGCCAATCCTAGCCGATCGGCGTATTTCTGCAATTGTTCGGCGGTCAGCCGCTCCGCCGCTTGAGCAAAGGCGACGTTGCACGAGACGGCGAACGCTTCCTGAAAAGTGATCGCGCCGTGGCCGTCTTTTTTCCAGCAGGACAAGCCGTATTTGCCCAATTCGCCGCTGCACATGAACGTTTCCTGCGGTGAAGCGAGGCCTTCTTCCAGCGACGCGGCTGCCACAACCGTCTTGAATACGGAACCCGGAGCGATCGCTTTTAACGCCCGGTTCTCCCAATCTCCCCGCTCCGGATGCACATGATACGGATCGTACTGCGGCCGGCTCGCCATGGAAACGACGTCGCCGTTCGCCGCGTCAAGCACGACGACGGATCCTTGACTCATCCCCAGCTGCTGCAAGAGCGCTTCGATGTTCCGCTGAATCGGCAAATCGAGCGTCGTAACCACCTTCAAAGGGTAATACGGGTTGGAAGGCCGGACGACTCTCGCGTCAAGTCCGGCAAGCGGCGTTTGCCGCCCGTCCGTAAACAGGGAAATCGAAGTTTTGCCCGCGCCCTGCAGAAACGCGTCGAACGATTTTTCCAGACCGGAGGCGCCGATCGGGCTGGACAGTGTCGCGACTCCGCTGTCCAGCCGGCTTCCGTACCATTCCCGCATTCGTTCCGGATCCTGGGAGATGAAACCGATCAGGTGCCGCGCAGCATACGAATCCGGATACCGCAGCGTATATGGCAGAACTTTCACTCCAGGCAAACGGAGTGACTCCATTTCGCGAATTTGCCGCTCCGTCAAACGATACGGAACAGACTCGTTCTTTGGTCTCCAGAGCGCCGGCTGCTTCAATCCGCTGACAAACGATATCCACTCCGCTTCCGGAACGTTCAATATTTCCGCCAATCTGCGCATTTGCCGCTCGTGATCGCTTGAATCCGCTCGCACCGGAAAAACGGCCAGGCTGTATATTTGTTCCCCTGTCAAAGGCCGCATGTCGCGATCATAAAAGTCCCCCCTGCCGCTGTCCAGGGTCATTGCCTTTTCACGCTGCAAAACCGAGCTCTCAACCAGATCGATATCATGCGCGGAGTAACTTTCCGCACCGAGCACTTGAATCCAAAACAGCCTGCCGGCAAAAAGGCAGAACATAAAAGTAGCGCACAACAATAAAATAAAAATGCGGCGTTTGTCCATAAAAACACCCCGGGCGATGTCATTCCTGTTACCATTATGAACATCGCCGCGGGGCAGCATACTATCGATTAATTTGCGTTCATATTCCCATCCGTCCGGGATATAGTGAACTTGGTCAGCGATTCTTGCAGCGTCTTGGATACGGCTTCCAGTTTTGCCGACAAGGTTACGAGCCCTTCACTGATATGCAGCTGCTCCGTACTTAAGGAAGCGACTTCTTCCGATGTGGCGGAAGATTGTTGGGACACGGCGCTGACATTGCTCATCGCCTCGGAAAGAATCGCCTGGGACTGCTCCAGCTCCTGGATCGATGCCGTTATGCCGTCAAGCTGCCGGATAAAGCTTTCCATCTGCTCCTGAACGTCGTTGAAAATGGTGCTCGCTTCTTTCACGGACTCGATCTGCTGTTGGAAAATCGGATACGCGTTGGACATGACTTTCACCGTCTCGTCGATCTCGCTCTGAATCTGTTCCGTAATTTCACCGACGACGTCGATCGATTGCCGTGATTGATCGGCAAGCTTGCGTATCTCGTCGGCCACGACCATGAAGCCTTTGCCCGCCGCCCCGGCGCGCGCCGCTTCGATCGTCGCGTTCAGCGACAAAATGTTCGTCTGTCTCGTGATGTTGATCAGCATCTCGAGAATTTTGCGAATCGAGCTTGTGCTCTCTTTCAGTTTGTCCACTTTGTTGGCCATGGAACGGGTCATTTCTTCCGCCGCATTCGCCTTCGTCATCAATTCGGCCATGTGCGCCGTTCCTTGTTCGCTCGCCTTGCGCACTTCGTCAGCCGCGGAACCCATCTGCAGATTGGCATCGACGACATTTTTCACCTGAACGCCGATATTTTGCGTCAAATCGTTGCCCCGCTCGGCCTCAACGGACAAGCTGGTCGCTCCTCCGGCAATTTCTTCCGTCGCCACGGCGATTTCTTTCGCCGATTCCGCCGTTTTTCGCGAGACGTCGGAAAGTTCCGCCGCCGTTTCGAGCACTTCTTTGGCCGATTGGCTCGTCCGCTGCACGAGAAGCGTAATCTGCTCCATCATCTGATTGAAGCTTGCCCCCAATTCCCCGATTTCGTCTTTCGTCCGGAAATGGGTACGTACCGACAAATCGCCCCGTTCTCCTTGTTTCATCAAATTGCGAAGCTGGATCAGCGGGCGTCCGATCATGCGCACGACAAGATAACCGATGATGACGGCCACAATGGCAGCCAGCACAGCCATAATATACGTGACGTTGGAAATTTTTTGCGTATCTTTTACCATTTCGGCGATCGGCACCGTGCCTACCATGGTCCAGCCGGTAACTGCAGACCGGTCATAGACGATAAGCTGCTTTTCCCCTTTTTCGTCAACTCCGGTCAGGCTGCCCGAAGTTGCCTTCTCATTATGCGGCAGGACGATTTTCAACTTCTGGCCGATACGTTCCGGGTCGGCCGACTGCACGATCTGGTTCTGGGAGTTGACAACGACCACTTGATTCGCTTTTCCGAGATTGATTTTTTTAAGCTCGTCCCCTACCGGCGACGTTTTCAATTCAAATAACAGGATGAATTCGGGCTGAAGCGTCTCCAAATCTTTAATGAGACGGCCCATTCCGTATTTCGGTTCCAGCGCGCTGTTGATATAGCCGTCGCTCCGGGTATCCAGCCAAGTGATCTCCCCGTCGCGCTCGACAATTTGTTTATACCATGCTTCGTCGGCATAGCTGTCCTTGAGCGGCTTTTCCGCCGAGTTGCTTTTCGTCGACGACACGATAACCGATCCGTCTTTGGCAGATAAAATATGTATTTCGCTGATGTCCAGGTAAGCCCCGGTAAACGCTATAAACGCATCGGTAATTTTCTTTTCGATCTGCATTTTATCGTAGTAAGTCAGTTTCGGGTTTTGGATTTCGCGGATATTATCCCTGAGCGCCTTGTCGCTCAAGATTTGCATTGATACATTTTCCAGCATTTTCAGGCTGAGATCGCTTTTGTTATCCGACTGGATAATGGTTTGTAAAGTCGCATCAGCCACTTTTTCTTCGACAATTTTCTTCGAGATCGATGCGGATACGAATCCGACGACCAGCACAAACGCCAAAATGCTGCAAAAAAACACCAGAAAGAGCTTCATTCCCACCGATTTGAGCGGATTGCTCAATCGGAGCTTCCGTATGTCTTTCAGCTTGAGCT
>JAWLCZ010000145.1:0-10277 GCA_041686835.1 Paenibacillaceae bacterium
AATTCCTTTCAAAGAGGCTTCTTTCACAAACGTTTTGTAATCGGAGATGTCTACTTTACGGCTAATCTGCAAATAGATGACATTGACGCCGTTTGCGGCGGAAAACGAGAGAATGTCTGCGGTTGAGGTTTGAATGAGAGACGCGTTCCACAGCCAGGTGGATTTCTGGAAAGTTTGGGCGTTTGCCGTCATTGCGGGGATTCCTGCAACTTCCGGTAATAAAGCAACGGCGAGGAATAAAGAGAATATGCGGAGAAAGGACGACATCGGGTTCTTATACGCTCCTTCGGTACATGCCAAATCAGCTATGCCTATCAACAGACTATTGACAGATTTGCCTGTAAAAATATGAAAAAGGTCATACGAATATTATACAAATTTCTACAACATTCGATATAGTTCCTTGGAACCAAATCTGCATGATCGGCGGATTCGTATGCTCTATTATTCCCGTTCCTTCTCCCCTTCATATCCTTGTTTCGGCTTCATTCGACACCTCCCGCGCATGCGCCTTCCCGTTTTAACAATGCCTTTTTCATGTCCAGCCCGCCCGCATAGCCGCCCCAACTGCCGTCTTTGCCGATTACGCGGTGGCACGGAATCAGAATCGGAACCGGATTGGCCCCGTTGGCCGCCCCCACAGCGCGAATGGCTCGACGGTTGCCGATGATTTCGGCGATTTCGGAGTACGTTCGGGTTTCCCCGTACGGAATGGCCCGCAGCGCATTCCAAACCCGCAATTGAAACGGGGTTCCGTGAAGATCGATCGGCATCGTAAAATGGCGCAGTGTCCCTTCGAAGTATGCGGTCAACTGCTCCTCCAAAATGGATAGACGTCCGTCTTCCCGAGCGATTCGGGCGCCGGGAATTGTTCGTTTCACCCACGTTTCGCACAAAGCGATCGGTTTGTTCGCCGGTCATCACCGCGCCGAACGTGCCAAGCGGAGTGGGTATCGTTCCGACAGTGATTTGCTTTTCCATCGTTCAACCTCCCTTCTGTTCAACGGATGTCCGGCAGACGGCCCGAAACTCCGTCGTCGTTAAACCCGTTTCGTGACGAAAAACGGAACAGAAATGAGCGGCGCTTTTGAACCCGACCTTCAAGGCGATGTCCTGCACAGTGATCATCGTATCTGCAAGCAGTTCCCGTTCCGCTTCCATCCGGCGATTCGTCAGAAGCCGCCCCGGCGTTTGACCGGTCCTTCTCCTGACGGTTCGGTGGAGATAATAAGGACTGACGTGCAGTTTTTCGGACATCCCGTTTAATGTAAGCGGTTCGTGAAAACAAGTTTCAATCAGGTTTTGGGCGCGAGCGACCATTTCCTCGTCCGCACTGCACCAACTCTTGTCATCCGGACGGCATCGCTTGCACGGCCGGAGCCCGAACGACAGAGCATCGGCGGACGTCAAAAAAATGTTGACGTGCTCCCGTTTCGGAACTCTCGATTTGCAGGAAGGACGGCAAAAAATGCCCGTGGTCAGCACTCCGTAAAAAAACTTCCCGTCATATCGTTTATATCGCAGCTTACGATCGCGTTCCAAAGTTCATCCCGCATAAAACCACCCCCATCTGCTTTCATTGTATCGGAACGGACGGTTCGGCATAAGTCTCCCGGAATGGAAAAGCAAGAATCCGAAAACGGAACCCGCCTGAACCGTCAAGGAAGCCGTTCATTGGAATGCGGCTTGAGCCAACAGCTCGTAGGACCGGATTCTTTTGGCATAGTCCGCTATGGCCGTCACAACCATAAATTCGCTCACCCCGTATTTTTCTTTCATGCGGCCGAGCTCGTCTGTCACTTGTTCGGGCGTTCCGACAATCGTCCGTCCGCTATAGTCCGCCGCCTTCTCTTCACCGTAACCGGCACGTTGACCCGCCCAATTCATCCCATCGGCGGCGAGCCGTTTCGCCTCTTTTTCCGTTTCCGCACACACCACCCCTACGGCAACGATCGCTCTCGGTTCCCGGCTCCATCGCGACGGGCGATATTCATCGCGATAAGCGGATATAATGTCCGCGCCGTCCCGATCGCTCATGAATTGCCCGAATACGTAACCGGCCCCGAACCGGGCCGCATATTGCGCGCTTTTCACATTCGTGCCGAGGAGCCATAATTGCGGAGGAACGGGGGGAATCGGACGGGCCGCCACAGGCTGTTCCTCGATACGGAATTCGTTGGCGAGAAGCGCCGTCAAGTCTTTCAACCGATCCGGCAGCCGCAGCACCTGCTCCAGGTAATTATCGCTCAAGGCCATTGAAACATGGGAGGAACCGCCGGGCGCACGGCCGATCCCCAAGTCTATCCTCCCGGGATGCAGCGTCGATAACAAATGAAACGCTTCCGCGACTTTATACGGTTTGTAGTACGGCAGGAGCACCGCTCCCGACCCGATGCGAATGCGCTTCGTGTGCGCGCCGATATGAGCCAGCAAAACTTCCGGGCAGGAAGACGCCAAATGCTCCATATCGTGATGCTCGGAAACCCAATAACGGGTATACCCTGACTTTTCCGCCGCTTGGGCAAGCAACACCGCTTGCTGAATCGCGATTTGAGGTTGGACCCCTTGCAGTACGGGAACCAGATCCAGTACGCCAAGTTCGAAAGCCTTCATTTCATACCGCCTTTGTGTTTGTTTTGTTCATTATACCAAAATCGCCTTAAACGCATGCCGCATCATCAAGGCATCATCCAAGCAGCATCCAAGCATCATCCAGGCATAGCCTTGCTGGCACCCTCTCCCCTTCCATTTAATTCTTTTCGCCATAATCTATGAAAATATGACAACATTTATGGTAGGATATATAGGTGAAGCCGCGCTAAAACTACGGAAAGGATATTGGGTTATGGCACAAATGTATTACCCGGCGGAGAGAAGCCTGGAGCGTACGCGTAACGAAAGCCGCAAGGAGAGGCAGCACGCGTGCAAATGGATCGTTTGGACCGCCGCTGTCGTCGTTTGGGGCGCTTTGGCCGTCGGAAGCTTCACGCTCGCACACCATTATATCGGCGGAATCCGGCAGCAGTTGAGCGAAATCCAGACCCGTGCGGAAGAGATGAACAAAAACCTGGAAAACCTGCAGTCCCAATTGAATCAGCAAAAGGAACATATCGCGCAGGTTCAGCAGCGGTTCCTTGACGTACATAGAGAATTGGAGGCCGTCAAAGAAGAAATGTCTCTGGCGGGAAACACTCTCGATTCCTCCAACCAGACGAAAAAAGCGTTAAGCCAGCGCATTACCGATTTGAGCAAGGAATTGGAGAACCTGCGCAAGTCGATTCAAAAGCTGGAGGAAGCCGCCCGTGTTTACTAGAATCCAGCTGGCGCTCCTGTTGCTATTCGCGGCGATCGCCGGTTTTGTAGCCGCCTTGCATTACGACCATCCCGCTGTGCGGAATGACGCGGAACAGGCAGGCGGTTCGGTCGAGCCGATAAACGGCCGGCTGCAGCAAATGCGCAACGACTTGTCCGACCTCGGCACCGCGTATCGGAAAATCGGCGAGACCGCCGACGAGACGAAGCGGGAACTGTCCGCGATTCGCACGGCTTTGTCGGATTTGACCGAGAGGGCCCATTCGGAAAAAGCGCAGGACGAGGCGCAAAAGCAAATGGTTGACCGGGTGGTGGCCGACAGCGAGCGGCATGCCAAAGAAACGAAGGACGTGCTGGATACGGTGCTGTCCAAAATATTGGGCGATCCGATCGGGCAGACGTTCGGCAAAAGGGCCACCATCAAAGTGTTTTCTCTGAAAGAGGCGGGCTACCGCGGATATATGGCCAAAGTCAAACTGCATGACCCTCGTGCGGTGAGATTGGTATTGTCCCACGACAAAATCGGCGATAGAGGGGAAACGACAAGCCAGGCCGCTAAAAGGACGGGCGCCAAACTGGCCATTAACGGCGGGGGCTTCGCAACGCAGAAAGGTCTGCTTTATCCGATGGGCATTACCGTTGTGGACGGGGAAATCAAAACGTTCTACCGCACCGATTTAAGTTTTATCGGGTTCAATAAAGACGGGAATCTGGTAGGCGGAGAAATTACGACGAAAGAACAGCTGCGGAAATTGAACGTCATGCACGGCGCCACCTTTGTGCCTACGCTGCTCAAAGGCGGGAAAAAACTGGCGATCCCGGGCAAATGGAAGAACAAAAAGGAGCCGCGCACGCTGATCGGGCATTTCTCCAACGGGGACCTGCTCTTTATCGTCATCGACGGCCGGCAAAAAGGATACAGCGAAGGGGTCACTTTGGAAGAAGCCCAGGAAAAGCTGCTCGAATTCAACGTGCGGGACGCTTACAATCTCGACGGCGGAGGATCAAGCACGTTCTACTACAACGGCCAAGTGCTGAACAGCCCCTCCGACGGGCGGGAAAGAAAATTGGCTTCCAGTTTCGCCGTGCTGCCGTAAATTTTCGGATGCCTCTTCCAGTTTCGCCGTGCTGCCGTGACATTTTGGATGCCGCTTCCACTCCCGGCGCGCGTTGCGGCGCTGCATGGCGGGTGGTCAGACCCCACAGCACAACATCAAGGCTCTGCCCGCGATTTCCGTGGAAACAGAGCCTTGCTTGATGCCGGAAGGCCAGGGGAGCGAACCTTTAGAACCGGTATGTTTTCGTTACCATAGAAAGACCGTCGCATTCGTAAAGAGGAACCTTGTCTTTCGGCCTTGAGGGGCGCGAGCAACCGGCCGTTCTGCCAGCCGGCGCAATCAATATTTGTGTTTGGCGATTTTGAGCGAAACCCCCGCGATCGTGCCGGAAGCGCAAAGCAATAAGAACAGCGCGTCCTTGAACGTCAATTCCCCGATGATTTCCGGCTTTGACCAATTAAACAAGCAGAGGAGCGCTATGACTCCCAGAACGATAACTCCGTATGCAAGCGAATACGTCCTTCTCAGAATAAATTGTCCCCGTTCGTCTTTTCCTTCCCTAATCTGAAACCAGATCAGGTATGCTGCGGACAGGCCGAACATGACCGAGAAAACGGTCATCGCCATATTCGTCATTGTGAATCCTCCCTTAACTCGTATTGAAACACTTTGTTAATATCGACTTCGAACAGCTTTGCGATTTCAAACGCCAAAATCAAAGAAGGGTTGTAACGGTTCGCCTCTATCGAAACGATGGTCTGGCGGCTGACTCCGAGACGATCCGCCAGCTCCTGCTGCGTCCAGCTCCGGGCGGCCCGCAAAACAGGTAGCGTGTTTTTCAAATATCCGCTGCGATTCACACACTCTGCACCTCCCTTAATGGTAATATAATCCATATTAGTACGAAAGTAAAGTATTTTTTACATTTTGATAAAAATATATTACTTTCACATCCGCAAATGCTCAACGCTAACGAAAATGTCCGATTCGGCGATTCGCTTAAGAAAAACCGTCCGTACAAATCACCGGACGGTCCTTTCATGCGCAAACCCGTTCGTTCGAGCGCGGAGAGGGACGGGTATGGGGTTCCAACCGCTCTTGAAATCGTGGTCCATGCTGCACTCTTCTTCTTTTTGCTTCATTGTGCGGGAGATCTCCGGCCAATGGGATGAAGAACTGCACGGCATAATCGCCGAAATGCTGCTCGGCGCGGCGAAATTCCTCGGCCGGCCGGTGATGCGACGCAGTGAAAGTGTTCATCTGCAACGTTATGACGCAGCCGGGGAAGACGGACGGATACTCGCTTCCTTGTAAGAAAGGATATCGTGTACAAAATGCAATATAAATGCTCTGTACTTGCTGTTCGTCCGTTTATGTTGCACAAAATGCAATATATTGCGCTCCATGCCCTTTTCCCTGGGGATATGTTGCATTTTGTGCAACATATCGTCATCATGCCGTGTTCCCTATAATGCGCATGAAGGGTCTCGCGTAGGTACCGGACACCAGCGCCCTTATTTTACTAAAAACGCACCAATTTCTATTTCTTTCGGACACACGGTATCTTATTTAGCGAAAAACAGTGCGTTTCAGCGCCGGAACACGCAAATAGTTATAATGAACGAAACCGACATCCAGTTTGCTTCTACGTAGGTTAATTTGGAAATAATGGAATTTAATCAATAACCCATTGATTTCCAAAACAGAGCTACAAAACAAAAGGAGTCGGTTTCTACTGCGCCTCCTTGGGGAAACCTCATCGGCTCGCGCATCAGGATGCACCCCAAATGCTTCACGTACCAGCGGGCCGACTTCTCAACATTACTGACCGGCAGGTTGATACAAGCCAAACCGACAATTCTCTTCACCACTTTCCGTTCAAAATCTTTACCCAATTTTTGCAACACCAACGTTTGCTCGGCCAATTCAAACAGCTCCTTTTTCAACATTTCTTTCGATCTTCTGAGGCGGCTTTCCGCGGCACTCAAGCTTATGCCGAGAAGTTTGCTGATTTGCCTTGTGTTAAAGCCGCTCATAAAATACATGACGGCAACCAATCTGTACTTCTCTTCAAGCCGGTTTAAGGCTGCGCGCACCATTCGGCCGCGTTCGCGTCGAATCGTTTCCTCTTCGGCCGATTCAACAGCAGTGGAATGCAGGTGATGTTCGGCAAGCTCACTCGCCGGTTTCATCCTCCGAGCCCAATCCAAGGCGGCGTTTTTGGCAATCGATATGAGCCAGCCGCCGAACTTGCCAGGATCGTTTAATTGATTAAGTCTATACCATGCTTTCACAAATACATCCTGCGCAATGTCCTCGGCATAATGAAAATCCCCGGTTCGAGCGTAAGCAATAGCATACACCGCATTGGAGTACTTGCCGATTAATTGTCCGAAAGCATCCGTGTTCCCGCAGGCGGCTTGGAGCACAAGGGCGTTTTCCTCAACGGACATGTTCCACCTCAGAAGATCGTTCTATATATAAGACGCATGAAAGGCAAAAAAACGGTCAAAGCAACAATACTCCATTGGCATCCCGCAAAGGGTTATTCCGGAAGATTGCCTGTCCCGCCTCCTGCCATAAACGGGATCATAACCCCATTATACATCAGGTGCATTGACATGCCAGCGCCGACGGCAAAGTGACGTTCGTATCCGGCCGGGCGGTTTCAGTTCGGAATCCTATTAAACGGGCATATATAGGCCGCTTGACCTCTTATTCGACCATACAAAAAGATAAGAAATTCATATTATATATGAATCCTGCAAGAACGAAACTAGATTCGTTCGGGTAGGAGAATAATAAAACGAAAGAAGTGATTATCTTGCCTCCTGTAGTCTTTGTAGGACCTGGCGGCTCCATCCAAAACGGAGTTAATCAGGTTGACCCATACGGAACGGTCATTGTCGCTGCCGGAGTTTACAACGAGAATGTTACGGTGAATAAACCCGGCGTTCAGCTTCACGGAGCGCAATATGGCATTGACGCGCGGCAACGCCTTTACCCCGTAACCGAATCCATTATCAACGGTACGGTCTCTCTTATGGAACAAAAAACCGTCATTGACGGATTTACCGTACAAAACGTCGTTGGCAATGCCGGGATTTTTACTTCGGCGACTTTTTCCGGTTACTGGGTATTCAATAACATCGTGCAAAACAACACCATCGGGATTTACCTCAACTCGGCAGACGGGACATTTACTCAAGTCAAACAAAATGTCGTTCGAAGCAACCGACGCCCCGGAGCCGCTAGCGGTAACGGCATTTATTCCGATCAGGGACTCAGAAACGCTGTCATTCGAGATAATTTTTTGACAGGGCACGATCCGGTGAATGCCGCCGGAATCAATATCGCCCCCGTCACCCAGAATGCGGCTAGTCGCATTTGGATCACGGACAACTTATTGTTTGTGGATAGCTCCATCGCCCTGACCAATACGACAGTGACGGCAGTTTCGCGAAACCGTCTGATCCTGAATGTTGGAGCATCGGCCATTTTCTTCGGGGGAGGAACATCATTTACGGACATTGAAGGCAATATGATTCAAAACAATAGCCGGGGAATTTCAGTGACAACCGCCTTCTCCCCAACAGGAACGGAAAATCTTGAAATCCGCATAAACCACAACAATATACAAGGCAATACTCTTGCGGGATTACAAGTTGGCAACAACACTTATTCAGGTATTCTTGACGCAACGAACAACTTCTGGGGCAGCGCTAGCGGACCTTCCGGTATGGGTCCGGGAACCGGAGACGCCATCATTAATAACGATCCGGATACCACCATTCTGTTCGTGCCGTTCTTAACGGATCCGATTGCCACAGTCCCAAGTGAAGGCCCGAATGAAGAAAGTCCGAATGAGAGTTAATGGAGGTGGAAAGCATTTATCGTTACAGGCCAGTGGTCGGGCAAGGCTTCGGACGCGGAATCCGGAGAGACCGGCGCCGACGGCAAAGTGACGTTCGCATTCGACCGCGGCTCAAGATGCTTGACACCATCTGCGAGGTTAATGTATATTAGACAAAAATAAAATGAATTTGCATCACTTACGACGGAAGCACCCGTAAGAAAAGGCTTGTCCCTGCCTTTCTTGCGGGTGTTTTTTTGCCGTAAACCGCCGTGATCGCAAATTCAAATCTTTTATAGCCAAAGGAGGATCAGGATGAACACAAGTAAAAGAATAGCAACGCTGCTCGTAACGTGCATGCTCGCCACCGCCGCTCCAACAGCAGCATCGGCCGCTTCTATCGAAATACCCGCTTCGGTCAAGCCCGCCCTCGACAAAACGACGGCATCCGCGGACCGTACGCTGGCAGGCCAAATCCGAACGATGTACAACGAACTTCTCGTTTTGCAAGCACAAGATCAAAGTTGGGACGAAAAAATCAAGGCGATTTCGTATAAGAACGAAGAAGCGCTCCTCGTGCTGCGCAAACAAATCAAACAGATTGACGCCGACAAACTGAGCAAGCTGGAAATCCAAGTGAAGCAAACGCGGGAACGATATAAGCCGCTGTTCGCTTTGTACGATTCGTTGAACCAGCAAACCGCCATTGCCAAATCGCTTGGGAACAAGGATTTGTATGCGCTTCTCCGTATGAAGGCAGACGGTATGAAAGCGGCGGTGCAGCTGGCGCGGCTGGACATGCGGACAAAGGAAAGCTCCTTAAAAACGGCGAAGGACAGTGCGGCAAAAACGATGAAGAAAATTCGTGAAACATTGGCAGACATCGATCCGATCAAAGTGCAGATCAAAGCGGAGCGGAGTGCGGCCAACATGTCAAAAAAGCGCCTTTCCTCAGCATGGGCCATCTTTAAACAAACGGTAAAAAAAGGCGATGCGAAAGGTACCCTGAACTCGCTGGCCGACTCCGTTGCCCATCTGCGTCAAATCGTTCTGCACAAACAAAAGATTCACGCCCTGGAGAAGAAGATCAGCGATATTCTGCTTAAAGCGAAGGGGCAAATACCGCCAAAATAATCAAAAGACGGGACGGATCGGTTTGCCGCAGCGTACAAGGGGTGGTCAGACCCCATGCCGGAACATGGCGGCCGCTTCCATGGCTTCATTTGGCGAAGGTCAACGCAGGAGCCGCACTAGTCATCAATCGGGATACCTTTCTTGAGAAATTTCTGATTCTGGTTCGTATTGATGAGCGGTGGAAGCATCTTCATACTGCTAACCATCGGGGACTGGCACTGCCGGCAAGTCGGCACGGTTTCAAAAGCGAAATTGTCTCTCATCCATCCGTTGCAGTCTTCTTTTGTGCATAACCAGATCGCCGTCATTTCTTCGGGAATTTCCTCCAACGACTTTTTCCGTGAATACATGAACGGGCCCTCCCTTCCTGGACTTGGCCAAAATGAAACTGCCCTTAACTCAGCGTTAAGGGCAGTTTCGCTCTGACTTACAGCTTCACGACGTTTTCAGCTTGCGGTCCACGGTTGCCTTGTACCACATTAAATTCGACGCGTTGGCCTTCGTCCAACGATTTGAAGCCATCTCCCGCGATCGCGCTGAAATGGACAAATACATCGTTACCGCCTTCGACTTCGATAAAACCGAAACCTTTTTCCGCGTTAAACCATTTTACTACTCCTTGCTGCATAGGAACTACCTCCTTCATTAAAATTTACATGATTTCTTTATTCGTTTAAAAATAAAAAATTCACATATTGGAAAAGGCACCATCGTATCACATGATAACCCTTTACAACATGTGAATTTCGATTTAAGGTCTCAAATTACGATTACACCCATCATACCACAGACGTTTCACAAATGCAAGTCGCATGACAATTCCTGTTGTTGTTCTGTGATATTGTCAGGGTGTAACTGTTCCGAGAAAATGTCAGTATGAGCAAGGAGAAGATCACCTTGACGAAGGAAGAACTGAACCG
>JAWLCZ010000146.1:0-10229 GCA_041686835.1 Paenibacillaceae bacterium
TGAACATTGTGAAAAGGAGGCTGAAAATGATTAAGATTAAGAAGTGGATAGTGATATTGCCTGTATTGCTGGCTGTCGCTACTGCCTTAGGTTGTTCCTCCAAGGTGGATACAACCGGTACAACAGGCAACGACGAAGGATCAGGGGGAGAAGTCAAGAAAGAAGAGAAAGTCAAGGTTGTCGTTTGGGGTATTGATCCAATGTCAATTGGAAGCGGTAACAAAGAAATGATCGAAGCATTTAATAAATCTCATCCGAACATTGAACTGGTTCCGCAGACGACTCCCGGTTCGAGCGGATACGACACCCAGGATCTCAGCAAATTGACGGCGGCTATAGCTTCAGGATCTCCGCCGGACGTTGTTTGGTTGAACGCGCCATTTATTATGGAAGTCGCTTCGCGGGGAGTGCTGACACCTTTGGATGAACTTATTGCCACCAATAAGTTTGATCTGAACCAATTCTATGAATACACGATCAAGGAGATGACGTTCGACGGGCATATTTGGGGTTTGCCTTGGGATGTAGACAGCCGCATCTTGTTCTATAACAAGGATTTGTTTGCCAAAGCCGGATTGGACCCGAACAGCCCGCCGAAAACATGGGATGAATTGCTGGACTACGCGAAAAAGCTGACCGTAACGGACGACAAAGGAAACTTCAAGCAAATCGGTTTTATCCCCAACTTCGGAAACAGCTGGCTGTATTTGTACGCTATTCAGAACAACGGCAAATTTTTAAGCGACGACGGCAAGACCGTACTACTGAATTCGCAGGAAAACGTGAAAGCGCTTGAATTTATGGTCAAAGGTTACGATATGTTCGGCGGGGCGAAAAAAATCAATGCCTACACATCCACCTTCCAAGGAGGAGCCAACGATCCGTTCTTAACCGGACAGGTTGCCATGGTCATCAACGTTAACAACGCGATCACGAATTATGCACGGTTCGCTCCGGATTTGAATTTTGGAGTGGCGATGCCGCCGACGCCAACCGGTTCGGACTTTAAAACGTGGAGCGGCGGATGGTCCTGGGGTATCCCGAAAGGGGCGAAGCATCCGAAAGAGGCATTTGAAGTCATTTCCTGGTTAACGACGGAAGGAAACAAGATTCAAGCCGAAGGAATGGCTTCGTACAATCAGGCCCAAGGAAGAGTGACGATACCGATACCTTACGCGAATAAAACTGTAAACGATTACTTGATTCAAAAGTATGTCGATTCGCTGGATAACGAGAAAATTAAAAGCGCGGCCAAGTTCGGCATGGATGCGCTGCAGTATTCGACAAGCTTGCCGGTATCTCCAATCGGGCAGCTGCTTTGGTCGGAGCACGCACGGGCGATTGACGAAGCGATTTATCACAAAGATACGCCTCAGAGCGTTCTGGATAAAGCGACGAAAAAGGTGCAGGTCGAGCTGGATAAGTTTTGGTCCAACCATGATTCTTTGAATTAATGACGATATGATGAGGAACCCCGTTTCCTCATCATATTTTATACTTTCGACGGAAGGGTGGATCTATGAAGAGGGCAAAGAGCCGTGTTGCGCGTAAGGAAGCTTTGACAGGGTATTTATTTGCATCCCCCTGGTTCATAGGAATGATATTATTTACCGTCTTTCCCATCATTGCCTCCATTGCATACAGCTTCATGGATTATAATATTTTGCAGCCGCCGCAATGGGTAGGGCTCAGCAACTATTCTGCATTGTTTCATGACGAGTTGTTCTGGAGATCGCTTTTTAACACTTTGTATTATGTCATCCTGAGCGTACCGCTCGGTCTTATTATCGGTTTGGCGATTGCGCTAATGCTTAATGCCGATATCAAAGGTATTGCGGTTTACCGAACGCTCTATTATATCCCTTCCATCGTTCCCATTGTAGCGGGTTCGATATTATGGTCATGGATGTTTAATCCGAATTTCGGCATTTTGACGAATATCGTAGAGTTTTTCGGTCTCGGAGCTCCCGGCTGGCTTTCCGATCCGGCTTGGGCAAAACCGTCCTTGATTCTAATGTCGCTCTGGGGAGCCGGCGGCGGTATGATTATTTATTTGGCCGGACTGAAGAACATTCCGAAAACGTATTATGAAGCGGCGGAAATTGACGGAGCGGGTGCAATTCACAGATTTGTCCATATTACGCTGCCGATGCTGAGCCCTACGTTGTTTTTCCAGTTAATCATGGGGCTTATCGGTTCCTTTCAGGTTTTTACACAAGCCTTTGTCATGACCAATGGGGGGCCGAACGATTCGACGTTATTTTATGTTCTATACTTGTACAACAACGCCTTCCGGTTCTGGAAAATGGGATATGCGTCCGCGCTGGCCTGGGTGTTGTTTGCGATCATTATGATCCTTACATGGTTAAATTTTAAAGTTTCCAAACACTGGGTGCATTATGATCAGACGTGATAAGGGGGGGTAAGCATGTCCAGTCTGAATACGGAAAATATAGTTGTGCTGAGAAAAAGACCCGGGACGGCACATCGCAAAAAGTACGCAACCAAACTTGTCAATCATGCCGTTCTCATTGTCGGAGGCTTAGTTTTTATTTTTCCGCTGCTATGGTTACTATCGACCTCGCTAAAGCCCGATACGCAAATTTTTAAAGTTCCGCCGGAACTCATACCGCGTCCGTTCATGTGGGAAAATTACGTTAACATGTGGATCTATTTCCCATTCTTTTTATTTTTAAAAAATACGTTGATTATCGTCGTTTTGAGCATGGCCGGTGTGCTGCTGTCCGCCCCATTGGTGGCCTATGCCTTCGCGCGTTTGCGCTGGCCCGGAAGAGATTTCTATTTCATGATCGTGCTCGCAACGATGATGATACCGGGACAAGTAACGATGATACCGCTTTACTTGCTGTTTAATAAGCTGGGTTGGGTCAATACGTTTTTGCCGCTGTGGGTGCCGGCCTGGTTTGGCGGCGGAGCGTTTAATATTTTCTTGATCAGGCAGTTTTTGCTCACCATTCCGCAAGCGTTGGAAGAGAGCGCCTTCATCGATGGAGCGAGCTATGGGAGAATTTACTGGAACATCATGCTGCCGCTAATCCAACCGGTTTTGACCACGATTGCCATCTTCCAATTTATGGGCTCCTGGAACGACTTTATGGGTCCGCTTATTTACATCAGCGATCAAAGCAAGTACACGTTATCTCTCGGGTTACGTTTATTCCAACAGCAGACCAGCGCCGCGCAAACGGAATTCGGCATGATGATGGCCGCGACGACATTGATGGTCATCCCTGTAATCATTTTCTTCTTCCTTGGTCAAAAGAGATTTATTGAAGGCGTTGTGCTGACGGGAATCAAAGGTTAGTCGAAATACGCAGTGATGGTTTGGCATAAGTTGAATATCTTATAGCAAGGATTTGTTATCTCATAAGGAGGGAAGCAGCGATGCCCAATTATTTTACTGCAGCTGAAGCGCTTCGTAAATTGAAGCTGTTCTTCTCGCTGGAATTCGATCTGGTCAGGCATACAATCGGTTTTGTGCCGCGTATACCGGGTTATATAGAAAAATGCTATTTTGTCAGACATGTGTACGAGGATTTGAAGCGCGCGCGAGCGCTTAGGGAGCGTGTGCAGGATTTCGGCGTATTTTCACCGGAGAAACAGGTGGATGGGGATTGGACGAATCTCGTTCGCCATTTAATGAGCGCCAGAAACGACAGTCATTTTTTCGGGGCGTTGTATCGCGTCATTAAAGTCGAGCAGGCGGAAAGCTACCGGAAATATATTCAATCGACGCTTCGCTTAAACGATGCGCCCTCGGTAGAAGCGATTGAAGATCATCTTCCGGCACTGGAACGGCAGATCGCGTGGGGAAAACAAGTCTTGGAGGCCGGTTCCTTGTCGTGGCAGGAAGAAAAAGAGGTGGAACAATTCGAGAAGAAGATCAGGGAGCATATTCAAGCGTTAGGTTCGTTATATGCAGGCGCACCGGCATCAACATCGGCCCAAATTCCAGTATATCCCGAATACGTGTTGCCGAAGGAGATGGAGTTGGAGCCGCGATTCACTCACCGCAGCGCGGAAAGAATATACGATTCGAATTACGACGAAAATCATCCGAGCCACCATTCTTACACCCATTTTACCGAACTGCCGATTATCGATTTGGTCGCCGCCATCGTATATGACGGAAGGCATCTGCCTTTTGAATTTGTTGCCGATTTCACTCGCCAATGCTGGGATGAAGTGCGCCATTCCCAGATGGGCTTTTCCCGGTTGACGTCGATGGGAATTGATCCATACCAAGTTCCTATCCCGGTCGGCCATTATCAAGCGTATGTATCGTGTCCCTTGCTCGAACGCATTGCCGCCCTTACACAGGTAGGGGAGGCATGTTCTTTTTCGCCCAAACGGATGTGGATTCAATCGGCAGTGAATGCCGGCGACGTATTGACAGCACTGGAGCACGATTTCGATATTATCGACGAGAAAAACCATGTCAAGTTCGGCACGAAATGGATGAAGGAAATTATGAAGGTGAACAAAGAAAACCGGGATTTCAAACAAATTGTGCAGGATGCCGAGTGGGCCGTCCGGGTTGTCGTCAATGAACTGAAAAAGGAAAAAGGGGAGCGGTGGACAGCCGATCTCGGTCCGAAATTCGAGAGCTGTCAGGACAGCGATTCCCCGCTAAATTTGGCGCCGAACATAATCATTTCTTAATGCTGCAGCGCGACGATCCATTCGACCCATTTCATGACCGTTGACGCTCTGCGGAAATAGGTGCTGTCCGACCTGACGTTGTACAGGCCGCATTGCGCCATGATCCCGACAACCCGCTCGCGGGGCAGCGGGCGGCCCGTCTCCAGGTATTGCCTTAGAACTTGCCGGAATACTTCATGCTCCAGAATGGCGGAAGCGAGCGCCAAATATTTTGGCTTATACGGCTTATTCATGATCGCCCTGCCTTTATCGGACAGCGCGAACATGACCTGATTCGCCTCATCGACGTAACGCTCCACGAGACCGAGGTACATGGCCGCGCTCGTATAATAGTTCGTTTGCCGGGTGTCGAAATCGTAATTGGCGGTAATGAAATCTTTGCTTGCGCCGTTCTCCACCAGCAGCCCGAGCAAATCGACGATTCGCGCGAAAGAGTCGGCTTGCGGAAACGGGATGTTCGGCTCCGGAACGACAGGCGTCGTATGCAGCAGTTCGACGATGTCGCTTCGTTCGATCGCTTCATGGGCGAGGATGTAGTTTCTTTGCTCCACGAGCCGGAGCGAGTTGTATTTCATCGGTTCGGCGAACTCAAACACAAAGAAGCTGAACACGTCGTTCGAATAGGTGAAAAAGACCGGCTTTACGCGTTTCTGCAGCTTGTCGTTCCACAATCGATACGGATAATACAGCTGCCGCACCAAAAAATCGTCGACGGATTCGTTTTTCGCCTCGACGATCATCAGCTGATTTTCGCTTTCGAATCCCCCGTCGATTTCGATTTGCGCGTTCTTGATATGGACGAGGCGTTCCGCTCCCGATTTCGTCCGTATGTAAAAATCGAACTGCTGGGACGACATCCGTCCGGAAACGGTCGGAACGGACCGTTCGCCAAGCAGGTCGTCGATCATGCCGGCCGCATAGGCACAGTGCAAAGCCGCGCTTTCCGAGTACAGATTCGCCGGATCGATCGACGCGAGATGGCTTGGCAGGCTGACGGATACCGGCTTCAGGTTCGAGTTGTACGTTACTTTGCAGTAGGCGTCGAATTCGCCGAGCACATATTTGGAACGGGAGATCGGCAGAATGGAGATGCCGTTCTCCTTAAAGATTCGCGGCAAATTGCTGCTGTGGTCGAACTTCGCCATTAAGCGCGGTTCCCGCACCGTCTTGATCGTGCCGGCATCGATTTCGTAAAAGCCGTTCCTGCGGATTTCCGGCAAAATATTGTAAGTGTTAAACAGTGTTTCCCACGCCGCGTCATTCAAAGTCATTCGTTATCACCGTTCTTGTCGTTTTCGTTGCCTTGCTGGCTCGCATTCAGCCGTAAAAAAGAGAAAAGCCCTCTTCTCCTTTATACAGAATAAAGAAGGAAAGAGGGCTTTGTAAATACGGATTTGCATCCTCGTTTCGATAAATGCGCTAAATGCGCTAAATTCTAATTCGCCAGCTGCTCCATCTCGTCCAGAAGTTCTTTAAACACGCTCATCGCCTGCTTGATCGGTTCCGGGGAGGACATGTCGACACCGGCGCGTTTCAATATGTTGATCGAATAGTCGCTGCCGCCGCTCTTCAAAAATCCGACGTACCGTTCAACGGCCGGTTTGCCTTTGTCAAGAATCTGTTTGGCGAAGCTCGTCGCCGCGGAGAAGCCGGTCGCGTATTTGTACACGTAGAAGCTGTTGTAAAAATGCGGGATGCGCGCCCATTCCATCTCGATGTCTTTGTCCACGACCATGCCGCTGCCGTGATATTTCACGTTCAAATCGTAATAAAGTTTGCTCAGTTCCTGCGGCGTCAGCGCTTCGCCGTTTTCCGCTTTTTCGTGAATGATCTTTTCAAATTCGGCGAACATCGTCTGGCGGAACACGGTCGTTCTGAACTGATCGGCGTAATACGTAAGCAGGTACAATTTCTCTTTCGGATCGTTGGTCTTTTTCAGCAAATAATCCATCAGCAGCGCTTCGTTCAGCGTGGAAGCGACCTCCGCGAGGAAAATGGTGTACTGCGCATCGCGGTACGGCTGCTCCTTGTCGGACAAATACGAATGGATGGCGTGTCCCATTTCGTGGGCCAGGGTGAACATGCTGTTCAAGTTGTCCTTATGATTCAGCAGCACATACGGATGAGTGCCGTACGCTCCCCAGCTGTACGCCCCGCTGCGCTTGCCTTCGTTTTCATATACGTCAATCCAGCCGTTGTCATAACCTTCCTGGAGAATGTTCAGGTAATCGTCTCCAAGCGGCTCCAGGCTCTTCTTCACGATCTCCCGTGCTTCCTCGTATGTAATGTCCATCTTGAACTCTTCGACGAGCGGCGCGAACAGATCGTACATATGAAGTTCGTCGACTTTGAGCAGCTTCTTGCGCAGATTCAAATACCTGTGAAGCAAAGGGAGATGCTCGTGAATCGTGTCGATCAGGTTGTCGTACACTTCCTTTGGAATGTTGTCGCCGAACAGCGACATTTCCAAGGCGGACGGGTGTTTGCGGACCCGCGCGTAGAAGATGTCTTTCGTCACGTTGGCGGCGAGCGTCGACGCTATCGTATTTTTTTGTTTGCTGTATGTGGCATACATCGCCTGAAACGCGCTTCTGCGCACGTCCCTGTTCCGGCTTTCCAAAAACTGAATGTACCGGCCGTGGGTCAGCTCGACTTCCTCGCCGTTTTCGTTTTTGATTTTCGGAAATTTCATGTCGGCGTTATTAATCATGCCGTATATCGTCCCGGGCGCCTGCGACAAATTGCCGACCTGCGCGAGCAGCGCTTCTTCCGATTTGGAAAGCACGTGCGGTTTTTGGCGCAGCATTTCCTCGAGCGTCCGTTTGTAAGGTTTAAGCTCCGGGTTGGCGATGAACGATTGCAGCTCTTCGTCGGACAGGCTTAAAATTTCCGGAGTAATAAAAGAAAGCGCTTCGTTCACTTCGACGCTCAGTTTTTTCGATTTATCGGATAATGCCTGGTAAGTCGGATCCGCCGTGTCTTCGTGATGCTTCATGTTGGCGTAAACGTACAGCCTTTCCGTATGCAAGGAAATTTCGTCTTCCAAGGCGAAGCACTCTTTTAACGCGGCCGGTTCGTTCAGCCTGCCGTGATAAGAGGCGATTTGCTTCAACTGCTCTTTCACCTTGGCGTATTCTTCGTCCCACGCTTTTTGATCCGGAAACAGATCTTCGAGCTTCCAGCGGTATTCAGCGGGAATTTCCGAACGTTTGGGTAATTGACTCATCGAATCCCTCCTTAAGATAGCGGGTTTTTCCCCGATGGGGGAGAAAGACGGTGAAGAAGGCATCGTTAACGCCAGCATGCCGGCGGCGGCGATGACGGGGATGATTTTCATGGGGCATCATTCGCTCCGTTTTCATGATTTTACCCTATTATCACCGTTCTCCCTTTCTATTATAAACCAATACGACGCCATTTCATAAAATATTTCCTACAGGCTGAGAAAGCTGTACAGGATCAGAAAAAAAGACAGGCTGACCATGACGAGAGCGAGTATCGCCAAGCCCCGCCGCATGGGCATCGGCAATGTGTCTTTTTTCATAATGAGAATGAGCGCCAGGGCAAACGAAACGATAACGAACGTCACGATCGATCCGGTGTCCTTCATGGTTTTCACCTCTCTAGGGAAGAAATCGGCATGCCGGACGGCTTTCTTCTTAAAAAGATGTTCGCCGGACGGCGGCAAAATCCTCTTTTTGCATCCTCCATACCTTCATCAGTAGACCTTCCATTGAACTGTAAAAGAGCCCTTGACCCTGTCTCCGGTAACGACGATTCGGTACCGGCCGGTTTCCCGCACATCAATTTCCATGACGTCGCCTTCTTGTTTGGACATGCCGACAAGTTTGTCCCTCTCGTCAAGCGCATGGAATCCCGTTCCGCCGCCGTTCTCGTTGCTCCAATCGATATGAAATATGATTTTCCGGCCTTTGGCCGCATCGACCGGAATTTCGTGTTTGCCGTTAAAATACGCGAATTTCGCTTTGTAGCGGGAAGCGGTCATGCTCTCCGACCATTGTTTTTTTACGGTAAAGTCGGCATTCGTCAAGTACAATAACGCGAGCAGCAGCATGACGGAAAACACGCCCGAATGCACCGGTTTATTTCGCATGAAAGAAGCCGCCCCGTAAAAAACCAAAGAGCAGATGGCGCCGACAGTGCCGGCAATGAAGACAAACATGTTCACTTCTCCGGCAAGGACAATGAAATAAGCGTATCCCGCCGCAATATACAACAGAACCGCGAGCTTGGTCCGATGCCCGGGAACCTTTGCGGTCAATATATCGATAAGCACCGAGCAGGCTGTTCCGTATCCGTAAAAAATAAGCCAAAGGCGGAGCGAAGCGGCGGCTTCCATTGTTTTATACAAGTTAAAATCCCCGGCGGCGAACAGATACAGGAGAAAAGCGAGAAACACAAAGCCGGCGGCAAATCCTTTGGCGGCTATATAAGTCATGAAGCGAACCGCGCGTCTGTGCTTAAGCAGCGTATTCATCCCCTACCTCCCGACCCTAAAATAAAGGGAATATCATCAGTGTATCACAATTCCCGCCGTCGTTCTTCATTCGTCGATCCGCGAAGTAAAAATTTGCATGCCGCATTATACGTTGGGCAAACTTTGTATTGTATCCCGCTTATTGCGCCGGTTTCAGCCATTCCCAATCAAAAGGAGAGAACGAAATGCCGGAAATTACGCTCGAAACGAAACAAACGAAGCCGGTGAACGCGAATCAGAGCGTTCCGCCGTCGAACGATACGGTAGCGCGCTTTATCGTCAAACAGTTGGAGGCGTGGGGCGTCAAGCGCATATACGGCGTCATCGGGGACGCCAATTTGGATTTGCTCGACGAATTGGCCAAGCAAAGCGGCATCAGGTATATCGCTTGCCGCCATGAATGCGGCGCCGCCCTGATGGCTTCCGCGGAAGCGAAATTGACGGGCACAGTCGGCGTTTGCCTGGGGACGAGCGGGCCTGGCATCGCCAATCTGTTGAACGGATTGGCCGATGCGGCGGCGGATCGCGCGTCGGTTTTGGCCCTAACCGGGCAAGTGGAAACTTTTAAAATCGGAACGGGGGCCAAACAGTACATCGACCAGCAGAAGCTCGCCAGCCCAATTGCCGCGTTTACGGAGCTGGTCGCGCATCCCGACGCGCTTCCCGATTTGATGAAAACGGCGCTTACCCAGGCTCAGCAAAGGGGCGAAGTCGCGCATTTGTCCGTTCCGAAAAATTTGTTTCGGCAAACCGTGCGGGGCTCCGTTTCCGCCTATGCTCCTCACCTTCATCAACCGCTTCACATTCCGGACGGCATCATCGAGGAAACGGCGGATTGGCTGCGGGCGGCACAGAAACCGGCCATACTGGCCGGGAGCGGAGTGCGGGGCGCTGCCGGGCAAGTCGTTGAATTGGCCGAGCTGCTGGACGCCGCCGTCGTTACGACGATGCCGGCAAAAGCGCTTTTCCCGAACGATCATCCGCAGTATGCAGGTGGGCTCGGCCAAGCCGGAAGCGAAGCATCGAGCATTCTGTTCGCCGAAAGCGA
>JAWLCZ010000147.1:0-10216 GCA_041686835.1 Paenibacillaceae bacterium
ATGTGCCGAATTTACGAATTGGACGAAAATGCGGCATAAGAACCTTGCGGGGGCTTTTTTGTCGCGTCGATACTCCCGTTCACCATAAGTTTCATACCCGCACCGGTGTTTTTTCATAACGGTTTTCGGGTTCGGCCGCAGCAATCGCCGCTTTAATCTCATTGATCCGGTTGCGCGCATGTTCATAGCCGCATTCCATACACGCCAGCATTTTGGCAAACTCCAATACGCCGACCGCCCCGATCTGCGGCCGCAGAATCACGTCCGCAGCATTGGCGTTCAGTGCGGATTGGTTCGCCAGACTGATGCTGACGACGCGCTGAATAATCGATTTCAACGAATCAAAAGGTTCGTCCAGCGGGTCCGAAAATACGAGATCGACGGCGATCACTTTATCCGCCCCCATTGCGCGTACGGCAGCGGCGGGACAGTTATCCATGACGGCCCCGTCCACCAAAACCATATTGTCATAAAATACCGGCCGGAACAGCACGGGGATCGATAAGCTGGCCTGAACGGCATACGCAACCGGCGCTTCCCGGACAATATCCGCCCCTTCGGGCGGATGAACGGGCGGATGCGACACGAAAAAGATTTGCCGTGCGCGTTTCAAGTCGGTCGCATTAATCACCACCGGCCGTTTCAAATCCGACATCCGCGCATGTCCCGTCTTGTCGGCGACAAAGCCGCGTATTTTGTCTCCCTTGATAATGCCGCTCATTTTCGTCCGGCTGCGGATCAATTTGGCCACGACCGTGATGTAGTCATAATCGAGAACCTGTTTGGAAATCATAGGCACCATCTCTAGCAATTGTTGAGCGGAATACCCGTGCGCATACAATGCGGCGACCAGCGCACCGGAACTGGAACCGGCCATATAATCGATCGATATTCCCGCTTCTTCCAAAGCACAAAGCACCCCGACATGCGCACACCCGGCAATACCGCCTCCGCCTAAAGCGATTCCGATTTTCGTCATACCTGCGCTGCCTTTCTGTTCGGTTGTGTGATGGTTAGTATGGGCGGTTCGCGGGTTCGTTATTCGATGCAAAAAAGGAGCTGAAGATTCGAGGATCACTCGGCTTTCCGGGCTCGTATCCGGTTCCGGTACGCAAAAACGACCTGGAAAAATGTTAAAAGAGGCCTCCCATGGGACGGCCTCTTCATCGTATATCGGGGATTTGCCAGTCAATTTCCGTGCTGCCGATCCTTTTCAGAAACCGGTTCGCTCTGGAAAACGGCCTGCTGCCGAAAAATCCGCGGTTAGCGGAAAAAGGGCTCGGATGAGGAGAACGAATGATGTAATGTTTGGAAGAATCGATGAGATGCAGCTTCTCCTGGGCGTTATTTCCCCACAGGATGAACACGACCGGCGTTTCGCGTTGATTTAAGGTCTCGATCACTTTGTCCGTAAAGTTTTCCCATCCTTTGCCCCTGTGGGAATTCGGCTGGCCGGCGCGTACGGTTAAAACGGCATTCAGCATCAATACTCCCTGCTCCGCCCATTTTACCAAATATCCGTGGTTTGGAATGGAGCATCCCACATCGTCCCGCAGTTCCTTGAAAATATTTTGCAGTGAAGGCGGGACGGCTACGCCCGGCTTGACGGAAAAGCTTAAACCGTGAGCCTGACCCGGACCGTGATACGGGTCTTGACCGAGAATGACGACTTTCGTATTCGCAAACGGCGTTAAATGAAGCGCCGCAAATATATCGTATTTGTCCGGATAGATTGTCCTGGAGCGATATTCGTCGATTAAAAACCGCCGAAGCCGCAAGTAATACGGTTGTTCAAATTCCGATTCCAAGAGCGGCGACCAATCGTTCTTCAAAATCGCCATACCGCAGCACCACACATCAACGACAGGTATTGTTTCGTTTGAACCGGCTGTTCCGGTCTTTCAACTCTATTATTCTAGCATAAAATCGGATGTACGGGATAGGTTCGTGTTCGAATCGTATTGCGGAGCAAAAAGGTAGCGGCATTATGCGGATAAAATCTTCTCATTCCGCGCCTCCGTCCACCACCGTTCAATCTCGTGAAATGCGGATTCGCTTGTCAATATGCCGTCGTGTGACAGCCCCGGGAGCACTTTGATCCGTACGCCGTTATACCGGGAAAACAACGGGGCATACTGATCGGGGGCAAAATGTGCTTGCCTGTTCGTCCGTTAAGTTGCACGGAATACAACTTACTGGGGTCAAAACGGGCGAAAATGCCGATGTTTCGGGTTCATGTTGCATATCATGCAACATATTGCGCGCCAGGCCGTTTTCACCTTATGTATATTGCATTTTGTGCAACATATCCTGGCGATTCTTGAGGTTGACCGCCCCATGAGGCGAGCCGCGCTTGGTTGGGTCACCCGCCGTGCAGCGCCGCAACGCGCGCCAGCAGAGGCGATAGCCTCCGATTCGAATCGTTGTACTCCTTCGCTTCTCCACGGCTTTGACGCTCAAGCGAAAATAAACGCGCTGAATCGTCAAAAAAGCCGCGGACAAAGCGGCGGTTGAATACGCCGCCTGCCGCAGCTTGACACTTCTTATTAGCCGTCCTGTTCGACGGCGATGGTACGCTTTTCATCCGCCGAGCGGATGATCGCGTCAATCACGCGCTGAACGCGGTGGCCTTCGCGAAAACCGGGCCGATCAACGGACGGAGCGTTCCCTTCTTTGGCCGCGACGATCGCGTCGACCCATTTCCACGCTTCATTGGCGGGCGATACGCGGTAAGGCCTGAAACGGGCCTCCGCCGGCTCCGCCGCGATGTCCCACTCCGGCATGTCCGGGAGGGACGCCTCTTTCCATACAGCGCCTCCGGATCCGGCTGCCGTATACAGAAGCCTGGAGCCGAGGTGACCGGAAAGGAAACGCAAGCTGCCTTTCGTCCCGTGAATTTCCAATGCGATCGTCTGCCCGCTGTTCCCCTGCGGACTGACCCAGCTCGTCTGAAACACACCGTGCGCCCCGGAACGAAACGCCGCGTTAAAATATATCGAATCCGCCGCCTGATCGGGCATCGTCCTCGAATGGAAGTCGACAAGGCCGCCGTTTTCCAAGAATCGGACGGACGACTGCACTTCAACGATCGGCTCCCCTATAATATGCTGCGCCATATCGATCAAATGGGAACCGAGATCCTGCAGCACGCCGCCGATTCCGGCCTGCCGCACCGAGCCCCGCCACCCTGGGGGACCGGACAGCCCGTAATCGCCGGAATATTCAAACCGGCCCTCCAGCACACGGCCGATCTGCCCTTCCTGCACTCTGCGCTTCATTTCCCGTACGCCGGGATGCTCCCGGTATGTAAAGTTGACGCCGTGCACGATGCGTTTTTCTTCCGCTTTGCGCAGCATCTGCGCCGTCTCCTCCCCGTTCAGCGCGAGCGGTTTTTCGCACAGCACATGGATGCCCCGTTCCATCGCCGCCATCGCCACCGGAAAATGCAGATCGTTTGGCGTGACGATGCATATTCCGTCCAGCGTCTCTTTGTCCATCATGTCCAGATACGACGTGTAAACGGAGGGTATGCCGTATTTGCCCGCCATTTTCCTGGCGCTATCCCCGGCTTTGCTGCAGATCGCCGCCAATTGAACGGACGGGTGCTTGGACAGCGCCGGCAAATACCACAGATCGGCAAACCAGCTTGCGCCGACCAAACCAATGTTGACTGTTTGCAATTTCTCCACTTCCTTCTCATTTTTTTGTGTGCCTCAATTGACGCGGCTACCCGTTTGGGGCATACGTTCATTTTACGATAACGCTTTCTTCTCCTTCAACGAAAAGATCGGAGACAACGACGGTCTGAGGCTGCCGAGAAAGTCCCTGGTTCGTTTTTCCGGATTCGGAGGGCAGCAGATAAGGACTTTTCCGTCCATCTGAAGCCGTCAACGATCGGCAGCCGCCTTGGCCGCGTATTCCTCCGTCTTCGTATAAAGCGCTTGTCTCGTTTCGAACAGCAGGTCGTGGGCGGCGGCCATGAAAAACAGATGCTGCTTCAGATCGTCCGGATCATTCGATTCATTGTAGCGCATGAGACTATCCGCGGCGGATTCATAATCTCTAATCAGCTGCTTCAACTTATCCGTAAAATCGTACACTCCGGTAAAATCTTTGCCTTGTTCTCCCGCCTTCTGCTGCAGCGTAACCGATTGATCGAGCAGCGTTTTATACTGCTGTTCCACCGACTTCAAATGCTGCGCCCTGATTTTGTAGGCATAGCCGAATCGGACGAGGAGGCCGTTTGCTCGCGGGCAATGTTCAAGCCTTGGCCGATCGATTCAAGGGAACCGGCAAGACGATCGAGTTTTCCGAAAAGGGCGGCCATCTCTCCGTACAGTTGGGACTCCTCACCGGCTTCGCTCCCGGCGCCGGAATCCGCTGTTCCGTTGGCGGTCGTGATAACCGCCGTATACGTTTCCGGCTGCCAGCCCACTCTCGCCCCTAACGCTTCGCTTACAACCCTTAACGGAACGAGCGTCGTCCCGTTCATATTGATGCCGGGAACAGGGCTTTGCACCGGTTCTCCGTTCACCTCGACCCGGACTACCGCGAACCCGTTATACTCCCCGTGCAAACCGGCCGCGCTCGCGGTCGCGGCAAATGCAAGAAACAACAGGATGCAGGACAGCGTTTTCATCCGCACTGGAACATCCTTCCTCCCTTTTTTTAACTCTATTGTCGCAATAATTTGGCGGGAGGACAAGCCTGTGTGAAGATTTTTGCAGCGGTTTTCGCCGCGCGTGACTCCCAGCGCGCGGGCTCACCGCATGGTGGCGGTCAACCACTATTTCCGGGTGAAAATATGCGCAGAACCGTTTCGGCATCGGGCAGCGGGGCATCGTTCAGCTGGAATCGGTTGACGGCCAGACCCTGAATTAAGGAATAGTAGCATACGGCCAATTGGAAAGAGTCGCCCTGCGCGATCTGTCCTGCCCGCTGCCCTTCCTCGATGATCGGCAAAGTGGCTTCCAATGTGGATAAGAAATGCTCCGGCAGCAGTTGCTTTACTTCCTCGGGGACGGCGTCGGAAGTAAACGCCTGGATCATGATAAGGAAGTAGTATGCTCCTTCACTTTCGATGTTCTGAAGCATGACACGGGTCATCCACTGCAGACGTTCCATCGGCGTGCCCGCTTGCCGCTTGGCGTGTTGCACCAGCATTGCCGAGTTTTCCAACGCTCTCCTGATAAGAGTAGTGAAAATCTCTTCCTTGGACTTGAAGTAATGATAAACCAAGCCGTGGCTGAATCCGGCTTCAGAAGCGATATCGCTGATTTTGGCGGAGGCCATCCCCCGCCGGGCGAACACTTTCAGTGCCGCCCGGATAATTTGTTCCCTGCGTTCGTCACGGATCAGCCGGTTTTGCTCGTCCGTTCTCGGCATGGTTCGATCCTTCCTTTCCGATTCGGTTGTCCGGCCCCATCCCTTATTTTTGGGCCGCGTACATTTTCAGGAACACTTTGCCTTTCCACGGCATTTTATCCAACAGCCGCATGTTCCACCAAAACAGATGCTTCAGCCACCTGCTGCGGTTCAATTTTCGCATCGCCGCTTCCTGGCGCACCTGTCCTTGCTGAAGCCGCTCCACCTCGTCCCGCATCGACTGCTCGAATGTTCTCAACCGCTCTGCGGAGCAGTCTCCCGTACGGATCGCTTCTGCGATGACGGGGGCCAGAACGTCCGCGTCCTTCATCGCCAAGTTTACCCCGATTCCGCCCGCCGGACTCATCGTGTGCGCCGCATCGCCGATCAGCGCAAGACCGTTTTTCACCCACGTTGCGCACCTGCAGCTTTGCACCGGCAGGCATATAAAATCGTTCCAGCCGCGAATATGCTTTTCGATAAACGGCTGCAAATCGGGGGCGGCTTGGATTAACGTGTCGATGAACGGTTGAAAGCTCTGCTTCCTCAGTTCCGGGAAACTCCCTTCCCCGATTTGCCACCCGACTTGAACGAACCCTCCCGTTGTGGCAAACAACGAAATTTGCGTTCCATTGACAAACACGATGCGCATGGTCGGCTCCCAATGCGCCGGCGTCGGTATTTTGGCCCATAATATATCGTAGCCGTGCTTCATGATTCGCGTCGGAATGTCCGCCAGCTTCCTTACCGTTGAATGTCTGCCGTCCGCTCCGACTACGACGGAAGATCGAATCTCGATTTCTTCCCCGTCCTGCTTCGCTTTCAATCCGATCACCCGGTCATCCGCCATCAACAACTCCGTCACCGCGGTTTTCAGCAGCAGCTCGAAACAGCCGGTTGCAGCCGCTTCTTCGACCAGCACGCTCAACAAATGCTTATGCGGGAAATGAATGACGAGGTATTCGATGCCGAACAACTCGGGAGAAAGCGACATCACACGCCGTCTGCCGTGATAGAAATCCACCCGCTGCATCGGCAGTATCCCTTTATCTTTCACTTTCTCGAACAGCCCGTACTTTTTCAGCAATTTGGCCACATCGCCGTGCAGGTGTTCCCCGCGGAATTCGCGGTCCAAATCCGCGTGGCGTTCGATAACGATCGTTTTTATTCCCTTATTTGCCAACAAATATCCGAGTAACGCTCCGGCGGGGCCGGCTCCGACAATACATACATCAACCGTATATAACTTCATCGCTGCTGCCTCCATTTTTTGATTGACTATTTAATCAATGAACATTGTAAGCGATGTTCCCGAAAGAATCAATCCTTTTTTTGACTCGGTCCACCGTCAACCGAAACTTTCTCAACCGGGTCGCCTGACTATCCTGTCATGCCGGTTCGGGCCAAAATGCGGGAACGAATGAAGTTCCGAAGCGGGCTAGTGGTTGACCGCCACCATGCGGCGAGCCGCGAGCTGGGAGTCGCGTGCGGCGAAAGCTAAGGCGGAACAAGGTCTGGACACGGCTCAAGGCAGCGGCTATAATGACTTTAGAATTTCCGAGCTTCATCAACCAAGCCAGGGGTGCTGGAATCGGCCGGCTGAGATTGTGTCCCTGAAAGACACTGACCCTAAACCTGATCTGGGTAATGCCAGCGTAGGTAGATGCTGACAAGCGATACGTATGTCATGCGACGAACCGCGTCCCGGATCCGGGGCGTTTTTTTATGGGCTTGGGGCTTGGGCTTGGAATGACAGATGATACCGGTCAGCCTGGACGGAACCGGCAACAGGAGGAGAGAGAACCATGTATCGAACACGCATCACCCCGCTCATTCTGGCCTTCTTGCTCGCCCTTGCCTTCACTTTGGCGGGCTGCGGCAAAAGCGCGGACAGCCCCCCGCCGGAGAGCGGCAGCGGAAATGTATCCGGCGACGCGGAGAAATCCGGAGACGCCAAACCGCCGCTGAAAGACGTCAAAGTCGTGCTGGACTGGAGCCCGAACACGAATCATACCGGATTGTACGTGGCGAAGGATCAAGGATTTTATGAACGGGAAGGCTTGAACGTGGAAATCGTGCAGCCGGGTTCGGGCGGCGCGGACGCCATGGTCGCTTCCGGCGAAGCGCCGTTCGGGGTCAGTTATCAGGAAAGCGTAACCCAAGCCCGCGTGCAGGGCGTTCCGCTCGTCTCGATCGCCGCGGTCATCCAGCACAATACGTCCGGTTTCGCGTCGCCGGTTGCCAAAAACATCAAATCGCCGAAAGATTTTGAAGGCAAAACATACGGCGGTTGGGGATCGCCGGTCGAGGAAGCGGTCATCCGCTCGATTATGGAGCTGGAGAACGCCGACTTCGGCAAAGTGAAAAACGTCAACATGGGCGACGCGGATTTCTTTACCGCCGTAAAAAAGGATATCGATTTCGCCTGGATTTTTTACGGATGGACCGGCATAGAAGCAGAGCTGCGCAAAGAGCCGATCAACATGCTGTACGTGAATCAATATTCCGACAAACTGGATTATTACACGCCGGTGATCGTGACGAACGAGAAGATGATCGCCGAGCAGCCGGATCTGGTGAAAGCATTCATGAAAGCGACCGCCGAAGGCTACCGGTTCGCAATCGACAAGCCGGAGGAAGCGGCGAACATTCTGCTTAAAGCGGTGCCGGATCTCGACAAGGAACTCGTCATCGCCAGCCAAAAATGGCTGAGCCCGCGGTACCAGGACGATGCGCCGCGTTGGGGCGAGCAGAAGGCGAGCGTCTGGAAAAACTACTCGGACTGGCTGTATGAACGCAAGCTGCTGGAAAAACAACTGAAGGTCGAAGACGCGTTCACGAACGATTTTCTGCCCTGAAAGGGCGGGCTGCTTGAACAAAAGAACCGCCTGCCGCAACGATGCGGCCCATGAAATGGAAAGGATGAACGGCCATGGCCAACACCCTGCTCAGCATTCAAATCATTCCGAAAACCGTCAATAACGAAGACGTGATCCCGTATGTGGACCGCGCGATTGAAGTGATTCAGCAGTCCGGCGTCAAGCATCAGGTCAACGCGCTGGAAACGACAATGGAAGGCGAACTGAACGAACTGCTGGACATCGTGAAACGAATGAACGACGCCATGATTGAGATGGGCAGCCCAAGCGTCATTTCGCAGATCAAAATACTGCACGTCCCGCAAGGCATCACGATGGAGCAGTTAACGGAGAAATACCGTCCATGAGCTTAAAACCATGGTGGAGAACGGTATGGCCGCCGTTCGTGGCGGTCCTTCTGTTTTTGGCGGCGTGGCAAATCGCGGCATCCGTCTTTGACATTGACAAATGGATTTTGCCGAGCCCTTCGGACATCGGCAAAGAGGCGGCGGGCGCGCGCAGCGTCTGGGCGCACAGCGCGGCCACGTTGAAATTGACGCTCGTCGGGTTCGCCGTCGGCACCGCGTTCGGGCTCGCGCTTTCCTTTGTGCTGCATGCCTTGCCGTTTTTGAAATCGGCCGTATATCCGCTGCTTATATTAAGCCAGAACGTGCCGACGATCGCGCTCGCGCCGCTCTTAATGATTTGGTTCGGCTTCGGGCTGCTGCCGAAGATCATCGTCATTACGCTCGTCTGCTTCTTCCCGGTCGCCGTGGCGGCGATGGACGGTTTCATGCAGACCGACCGGACGATGATGAATTATATGCGCATGATTGGAGCGAGCAAGCGGAAAATTTTCTGGAAATTGGAGCTGCCGCACGCGCTGCCAGCCATATTCTCGGGGATGAAAATCGCCGCGACGTACAGTGTGATGGGTGCGGTCATCGCCGAATGGATCGGCACGGACAAAGGAATCGGCTACTACATGATGCTGCAAAAATCGGCGTTTCGCACGGACCGCGTGTTTGTGGCGATTTTCGTCATTATCGCGCTCAGTCTGGCGTTGTTCACATGCATCGCCCTGCTGGAAAAATGGCTCGTGCGCTGGAAGCCGGAACGGATGAAATGAGGAAAGGAAGTGATCAGGTGCGGACGGGAAGCGGCGATATGCCAACGCCGGATGAACGGCGAAACGCAATGCATGATAAAAAGCAGCGGAACGCAGGGCACGACGAAGCGGCCCGGCCCGCCGGCCGGACGAACGCGGACTCCCGGGGAGAGGCGGAGGCGAACGGCCCAACGGACGCGCGCGATGTTCCGGCGGCCCCCGCGCTGCAGGTGGATGGCATTACGAAGACGTTTACCGAACGGCGGCGCTCCCTGCCCGTGTTAAACGGCGTCTCGCTGACGGTACGCCGCGGCGAATTCGTCTCCATCATCGGTCCGTCCGGCTGCGGCAAAAGCACGCTGCTTCACATCATCGGCGGGCTGGCTCAACCGGACAGCGGTACGGTGCGCATGAACGGCATGGACGTCACCGGACAAAAAGGGCATATCAGCTACATGCCGCAGCAGCCCGCGCTGTTTCCGTGGCGCTCCGTCGCAGACAACGTCATATTGGCGCGGGAAGTGGCCGGCATGCCAATCAGGGAGGCGCGGGCGGAAGCGAGGCGCTGGCTGGCCAAAGTCGGCCTGGCAGGATTCGAAGACGCGTACCCGCACATGCTGTCGGGCGGGATGCAGCAGCGCGCCGCGTTCTTGCGCGCGCTCCTGGGCCCGCAGGAGCTCATGTGCCTCGACGAGCCGTTCAGCGCCCTCGATGCGTTGACCCGGGCCGATATGCAGCGGTGGCTGCTTGACATGTGGGAGGAAACGAGGCGGTCGGTGCTGTTCATCACGCATAACATCGAGGAAGCGCTTCTGCTCTCCGACACGATCTATGTGTTTTCCAGCCGCCCGGCTTCGGTGCTGCATCGGATCGAAGTGCCGGTACC
>JAWLCZ010000148.1:0-10194 GCA_041686835.1 Paenibacillaceae bacterium
CAGGACTTACGATTGAAGTGGACGGGGATATTTTTACCGTTCTGGATTTCCAGCATGTGAAGCCGGGAAAAGGCGCCGCGTTCGTCCGTTCCAAACTGAAAAATTTGCGCAACGGGAACATCGTGGAGCGCACGTTCCGCGCCGGCGAAAACGTTGGACGCGCGCATGTGGAAAACCGCGAGATGCAGTATTTGTACGCCAGCGGCAACGAACATACTTTTATGGATATGGAAACCTATGATCAAATCAGTTTGCCCGCAAAGCAATTGGAGTGGGAGCTGAAATTTTTAAAGGAAAACATGACGGTCAATATCGTCAGCTACCAGGGGGAGATTATCGGCATCAACCTGCCGAACTCCGTTGAATTGAAAGTCGTTGAGACCGAACCGGGAGTGAAGGGCAACACGGCTACCGGCGCGACGAAAAGCGCTACGCTGGAAACCGGTTTGACGGTTCAGGTTCCTTTATTTATCAACGAAGGCGACGTGCTGATTATCGACACCCGCGAAGGCAAATACGTGTCCCGCGCGTAAACCGGCAAACCGGGCGGCCGAGTGAACCCGCCCGGTTGAAGCCGAACGTCGGGTAGCCGGACTTAGCGGGAATGGACAAATGGACAAGTTGTGTGTTGTCCCCTTCGGCAGCAGCAAACCGGGAATGGTTGCTGCGGGCCGGAAGGGGATTTTCTTATAAAATTTCGGAGTGGGAGAGAGCCTTCCGCCTCGATGTTAAAGAGAAACTTCTTTGACGAGCATCGATTGGGAACGGATCGTAGCCAGCATATGTTGCACAAAATGCAACATATCCCCAGGGAAAAGGGCACGGTGCGCAGTATATTGCATTTTGTGCAACATAAACCGGTCAAATCGTCATCTTCGCCCGTTTTGCCCCCAATATATTGCATTCCGTGCAACATAAACGGACGAACCGCAAGTACAGAGCATTTATATTGCATTTTGTACAAGATATCTTCTCTTATTTTGTACAAAATATCCTCTCTTACAAGGTAGCGGGTAGCCGCCCGTCTCCCGGGCAGCGTCATGACGTTGCAGATGAACACTTTCACCGCGTCGCATCGCCGGCCGGCTGAGGAACGTATGGCTTTCGCCGCGCCAGGCAGCATTTTGGCGGTTATGCCGTGCAGTTCTTCATCCCAATGGCCGGAATTTCCCGCACTAATGAAGCAAAAAGAAATGGATTGCAGCATGGAACACGATCTCAACTGCGGTTGGAACTCCACCCCATCCCTCCCACGCTCGACGGTCAATCCCGCGTGCGCTGTAGTCGAGTCGGGCTGAACGCAATGGAACCGGACAGAGGTTTCAAAGGGACCGGCGGTGATCTTCCGCCAGGATTTTCTTATGGCCGGGCACCTTTTTTTGCCGCCGCAATCGGCGCATACTTTTTCCGCCCAACCGCATCAAACTGTGCTATAATAGTGCAATGGATTCATTGCGATCATTTTTACGGTTGGGAGTGAAACAACTTTGTCTTTAATTGTAATGAAATTCGGGGGCAGTTCCGTCGGCGACGCCGAACGGATGAAACGGGTGGCGCAGCGCGTCGTGGACAGACATCAGGAAGGGCACCGATGCGTCGTCGTTGTTTCCGCGATGGGAGATACGACGGACGATTTGATCGATCTGTCCAAACAGCTGACCGATCGTCCGCCGGCCCGCGAAATGGATATGCTGCTGACGACAGGCGAGCAAATTTCGATCGCTCTGCTGTCCATGGCGATTGACCGTCTCGGCTGCAAGGCGATTTCATTTACCGGCTGGCAGGCCGGGATGTATACCGAGCCCGTGCACGGCAAAGCGCGTATAACGGACATTCAGCCGCAGCGCGTTTTGCAGGCGCTGGATGAGGGCCATATCGTTGTCGTAGCCGGTTTTCAAGGGATGACGGCGGAAGGCGAAATCACGACGCTCGGAAGAGGCGGCTCCGACACGACCGCGGTCGCGCTGGCGGCGGCCATCCGCGCCGACTTGTGCGAAATATACACCGATGTTGACGGCGTTTATTCCACCGACCCGCGCATCGTGAAAAACGCCCGCAAACTTCCGGAAATCTCTTATGACGAAATGCTGGAGCTTGCCAATCTCGGCGCGGCGGTGCTTCATCCGCGCGCGGTGGAGTACGCGAAGCATTACCGGGTCCCGCTGGTCGTCCGGTCCAGTTTTAACCATAACGAAGGTACTTTTGTCAAGGAGGAAGCAGTGATGGAACAAGGGATTGTTGTCCGCGGCATCGCGTACGACAAAAACGTGGCGAGAATCAGCATACTGGGCGTCGAAGACGTACCGGGCATATTGGCTAAAGTGTTTACCGCGCTTGCCGACGAAAAAATCGATGTCGATATTATCGTGCAAAGCGGAGTCGTCAACGGCCGGGCCGATTTTTCTTTCACCGTATCGATGGACGACGCGGACAAGGCGCTGAGCGTAATTGAAAGCATTCGGTCCGAAGTGGACTTCCGGGAAGCAACGTCGGAAACGAATCTCGTGAAAGTGTCCATTGTGGGCGCCGGCATGGTAAGCAATCCGGGTGTGGCGGCCAAAATGTTCGACGTCATCTCCAAGCAGGGCGTGAACATTAAAATGGTCAGCACTTCGGAAATCAAATGCTCCTGCGTCATCGAGAGCGGAGCGCTTGCCGATGTGGTCAAAGCGCTTCACACGGCATACGGTCTCGACACGAACGAACACGCCTTTGTCGGCGGACCGCAAGAGCGCCGTTAAAAAGAGAAAGCCCGGTCAAATAGGGTACCGGACTACGCGTGAGAATATGAACGCGTGGAAATATGGATAAATAGTATAATATCCGTCGGACGTGAAGCACACGCCGCTCATCCCTCCATATTTGGAGAGGTTGGGCGGCTTTTTTCGTCGGCGGGTTACCCCCATTTTTCAAAAACAAAAGTGAAGATCTTGAGCAGCAGCGCCGTTATTCCCGCAGCCATGAGCGGCCCGACCGGTATCCCCCGTAGGAAAATGATTCCGAAAATCGAACCAATCACCAGGCCCACGATCAGCTGAGGGTCCAATTTCAACAATTCCAGGCCTTTTCCGTTCATGTACGTGGCAAACGCGCCGCCGGCCAGAGCTATGATGCCCGGCCAGGTGCTGAACACCGCCAATATATCTTTATAGGAAATTCGCTCGCTTGCAAAAGGGACGAGAACGCCCATGGTCAAAAACAAGAGCCCGAGTTCCAGGCCGCGGCGTTCGATCGCGGGTAAAAACCGTTCCAGGCTGACCAGTTTGACGACCAGCAAAATACAAGCCGCCGTCGTAATAATATGGGAGCGGCCGATGAGTCCGATAATGATGAGCACTACCAGCAAAATGTCCCCGTTCATTGCTAGACCCCTGTCCAAGTAGATTCGATCTTAGTTTATGAACGGCGGCTTGTTTTAGAACTGCCGATAAGGCAGCATCGTCAGTTCCCGCAAAACGGGAACCACCGTAAAACGATTGACGCGGGAACAGTAAAGGACGTCTTCTTTGTACCCCATTCGGCATAACCGTTTGCCGTTCGCGCACATCAGCAGCGCTTCTTCCAGATCATGCCGCAGCTCCCGGTAAGTGCAGTGCATCGCCAGGGCGAAGTCGTTCAGTTCGATATCTCCTCCGGTGATTTCTCTCAATTCCTCAATGATAAGGCCGGCGCACAGACCGTCTTCCAGAGAAAACCGATCCTGCGTTCCGGCGCATACAATCACAATGTCCCGTTTCAAATTCGTTGCCGCTTTCGCGCAGCTGGCGGCGTTAAGCATCGAGCCGGCAATGACATGCGCTGCTTTTTGCGCTTTATAAATGGCACGGGTCCCGTTTGTCGTCGTCATAATAATCCGTTTTCCTTGAATGTCCGGGAATACATATTCCAAAGGCGAATTTCCGAGATCGAAGCCGGATATTTTTTTGCCGAAACGTTCGCCGCCCAGAAGATCGCCTTCTCCCTGCATATGTTTTGCCTGATATACGGTTTCCACGGGGACAATGCTTGAACAGCCGTACTCCAGTGCCGTGACCATCGTGCTCGTAGCGCGCAGCACATCGATGACGATGGACGTTCTGTTTACAAAGTCATCCGATCTAGCTTCATTCACGCTGGCGATGACATCCACATGCACGGTCATTTGCCTTCCTCCCGTATAGCTGCGAAGCGGGTCTACTTTTGGTGTGACTGCCCCAAACAAAATGTGTCTGAACGCAAACCCCTTCTGAAAGATTCGACGGACATAATGTCCTCAGGAGCAATGTTGCCCAGATTGATGTCAGGGCCCAACGTTTTCAAAAGATGAACCTGCTGAGCCTTATTCGGGGCTTCCCACATCACCAGGTGAGGGTTCGGGACGTTTTTCACGACTTTGCGGATGTCGTCGTCTTTACACTGCCCTTTTTCATCATAGATTCCGACGCCCACTCCCGATTCTCTTCCTTCGATGGTGATGAGACTTGCCCCGTACTCCATATCGAGATGAACCGTATCGATCAGTTCGTCGATATCGATGCCGGAACCGAAGCTTTTTTTGCCGTACTCCGTATATACCGACAGTCCGGACCCGACCCCGAGCTTAATGAGCTCGTTTCTTAATTTGCGATCCATATCAATCGTTCCGTCCGACACTTCAATGCCTGAAAACCCCAGCGCGGCGACCATGTCGAAAAAAGAGTTCACCGCATCCTGGCTGACAGCTACCTCCAAAAACGTTCCCCCGGGAAAAATGCACAGGTTGTGGGCTTTGGCCAGCCTGATTTTGTTGAGCAGAAGTTGTTTCGGGTACAGAGGCGAGGAACCGAATCCGATTTTGATCATATCGATATGTTCACCCGACGTTTGAAGCAAATCTTCAAATGCGCGGAGGCCAAGCCCTTTATCGATAACCATCGTTTTTCCGCGAGTTCTTGGTTTGCTCATGCGCCGTCCGGTAGGATCCTGCAGAAGCGGATGCCAATCCAATTGAGAGGTAACTTCCATGCCATTATCTCCTCACTGAAAGTAAATGTATGTTTTATGTAGGCAATATATGCATTTTGGGATGGGGATGTGCCCACGATGCTAAAAATAGACAACCTTGCATAAAGTGAAGTAACTGCGTTACCCGAATATGGAAAAAGAAGACGGGAAGGTGCTGAATATGTTGAACAAAATCGTGCTAAGTATGGCCATGCTGCGCATGATGTCGGGGAGCATCGAACTGATCGCCGCGCTCGTCATGCTCAGGTTCAATCAAATTGAGAAAGCGCTGCTCGTCAATACCGGACTTGCGCTCGTCGGGCCCCTGATCTTAATCACGACGACGACGATAGGGCTTGTCGGTATCGCGGATAAGCTCTCCTACGGGAAAATGATGTGGATTTTCGCAGGTGTAGCCTGCATCTTTATCGGCATCGTGAAAAAATAACGTTTTGCCGCCGCCAGTCATAATTGAACAGGCCAAGCATACATATGTTGTAAACAACTTGGACAGCTTGGAGGTAAGTTATGCCGGAAACATGGATGACGATACTGCCTTCTTCTCTTTATCGCATCGTTAGCGGTTTGCCGAAGCAGATAGCCGCTCGGCTGGAGGAAATCCGCGTAAGAGAGGGAAGGCCGCTGGAAATCGTTTATGAGGGGCGGTACGGCTTTTTGGCCGGTCAAGGCGCCGTCGTCGACGATCCGTTCAGAGCGTATGTCCCGACCCGCGAAGACTGCGAGAAGCTGCTCGACCTGCTTACGAACCATTCGATGTATACGATGGAAGAACAATTGAAGCGGGGCTACATTACCGTAAACGGAGGCCATCGGGTGGGAATTGCCGGGCGGACGGTGCTGGAACACGGGAAAGTGAAACAGATTAAAGACATCAGCGGCTTCAATATCAGAGTGGCAAGGGAAATGATCGGCGCAGGTCAGCAGGTGCTGCCCCATATTGTCGACTACCGTGCAAACAGCGTACACCACACCTTGGTCATATCCCCGCCACGGCACGGAAAAACGACGATGGTCCGCGATCTGGCCCGCTTGATCAGCTACGGAATGTGGCCAAGCCCCTCCAGGATGAAGGGCGGACTGAAAGTAGGCATCGTTGACGAGCGTTCGGAGTTGGCCGCCTGTGTAAAAGGAGTTCCCCGGTTTGACGTCGGCCCCCGCACCGACGTGCTGGATAACTGCCCGAAAGCGGAAGGCATGATGATGATGATCCGATCCATGTCTCCGGACGTTCTGATCGCGGATGAAATCGGCAGGCCGGAAGACGCGGACGCGATACATGAAGCGCTGCACGCGGGCATTCGCGTCATTGCCACGGCTCATGGCTACGGCATGGAAGATGCGGCTCGCCGAACGATGTTAAGCCGGCTTGTCGCGGACGGGGTCTTTTCCCGTTACGTGGTATTGAACAAGGGGCAGGGTGAACGCGTCGTTACCGCAATTTATGATGCCGCCCGCCGCCGCATTGTTCCCGATGCCGCCGCGGTGGGCGGTTGAAAGCGGGTGATCGGCTTGATGAAGCTGATTGGCGCGATGCTCGTTATTTTTGCGGGAACGATGATCGGATTTCACCAGGCGTCCAGGTTCGTGAACCGTGCTGTGCAGATACGCCAGCTCATCCAGGCGCTCCAACGGTTGGAAACGGAAATCGTGTACGGATTCACCCCGCTGCCGGAAGCGTTAGCCAAGATTGGACGGCAGTTGAGCGAACCGCTCGCTTTTTTGTTTCAACGGACGGCGGAAACGCTGGCCGGACAACACGGTTACTCCGCGGCGGAAAGCTGGCAGCAGGCGGTTGCCGAATGCTGGAACAAAACGGCGATGAAAGCGCCGGAAAAGGACACGGTTACCCGGTTAGGGTTTTCACTCGGCGTCTCCGATCGCGAAGATCAAATCAAGCATCTCCGGCTGGCCATGAGCGAGCTGCAGGCGGAAGAAGAAACGGCGAGGGACGAGCAGCGCCGCTATGAAAAAATGTGGAGAAGTCTCGGGCTTTTGGCCGGGGCGTTAGTCGTCATTATCATGTATTAGTCACAAAAGGGCAGTGAGAAGCGAAGAAGAGGTGCCGAACATGAACGTGGATGTGAACGCCATTTTCCAAATTGCCGGTATAGGCATCGTCATCGCCATGATTCATACCGTATTGAAACAAATGGGAAAGGAAGATATGGCTCACTGGGTAACCGTTATCGGATTTGTCGTCGTTTTATTTATGGTCATCCGGCTGCTTGACGATTTGTTCCAGGAAATCAAAACGATTTTCCTCTTCCAGTAGGTGAATGACGTGGAGATCATCCAGATTGTCGGGCTCGCCCTTATCGCAACGGTACTATCGCTCATCGTCAAGGAACAGAAGCCGTTATTCGCTTTTCTGTTGGCGACGTTTACCGGCATTGTCATCTTTCTGTTCCTCATCGGGAAGATTTCCGCAGTCGTCCGTGTATTGGAAAATTTGGCGGTTCAATCGAACATCAACATGATTTTTTTGAAAACGATATTGAAAATTATCGGCATCGCCTATATCGCCGAATTCGGCGCGCAAATCGTCCGGGATGCGGGACAGGATGCCATCGCCTCCAAAATCGAACTGGCCGGAAAAATATTAATCATGGTGATGGCCATACCGATCATCACGGTCATCGTGGAAACGGTCGTCAAATTGTTGCCGGCTTGACATCGGGGATTACAATGCGCGTACTTTATCGATGCGCCGACAGTAAGGAAGTGGTTGTATGCTTCACACCCGGGCGTGGAAACCGGTTGCCGCACTCGCGATTTGTCTCTTCCTATGGTTCGCGTCGGCGGTGACGGCCGCATCTCCGGCCGATACAGTCATCCGGGAGCAGGCGGAACGATTGAACACCGGCCAGGTGGAACGGTATTGGGATTCGCTGATGAAGCAATACGGCGGATATTTCCCGGGAAGCGAACCGAGCCTGATGGATATGATTGTGCCCGGAGGGAAAGGGTTCAGCCCGATGAACATCGCGAAAGGACTGCTGGCATTCCTGTTCCATGAAATCCTGTATAACGGGAAGCTGCTCGCGACGATCGTGATTTTAACGGTGTTCAGCATGGTGCTCGAGACGCTGCAGAGCGCCTTCGAAAGAAAAACGGTAAGCAAGATCGCTTACGCGATATCGTACATGGTGCTCATCATTATCGCGATCAATAGCTTCACCGTCGCCATCAATTACGCGAAGACGGCCATATCGAACATGATTCATTTTATGATTGCGATGATTCCGCTTCTGCTGACGCTGCTTGCTTCCATGGGCAACATCGTGTCCACGTCGGTGCTGCACCCGCTCATCGTATTTATGATCCATACGGTCGGAACGTTAATTTACGTCATCGTTTTTCCGCTGCTGTTCTTTTCCGCCGTGCTGCATATCGTCAGCGCGCTGACCGACCGATATAAAGTTACGCAATTGGCCAATCTTCTGCGCAATGTGAGCGTCGCCCTGCTCGGCGTTTTTCTGACCGTGTTTCTCGGGGTCATTTCCGTACAGGGAGCGACCGCTTCGGTAACGGACGGCGTAACGATTCGCACCGCCAAGTATGTGACCGGCAATTTCATTCCCGTCGTCGGCCGGATGTTTTCCGATGCGACGGATACGGTCATCGGCGCGTCGCTGCTTGTCAAAAACGCCATCGGTCTGGCGGGCGTCGTCGTGATTATTCTGCTCTGCGCCTTCCCGGCTCTGAAAATATTGACGTTGGCGCTCATTTACAACTTGTCCGCCGCCGTGATGCAGCCGCTCGGGGAAAGCCCTATCGTCACCTGCCTGCAGACGATTGGCAAAAGTATGGTTTACGTATTCGCGGCGCTCGCTTCCGTCGGGCTGATGTTTTTTCTGGCGATTACAATTATTATCGCCGCCGGGAACGTATCGGTCATGATGCGGTGATGCCGCAAGCCGCCGAAAGGAGGGATGGCCTGTGATTGACTGGCTCAGCGGATGGCTGAAACAAATCATAGTCATCATCCTTCTTGCCACTTTCGTCGATTTAATCCTCCCGAACAGCGCCATGCAGCGTTACGTGAAAGTGGTGGTAAGCCTGTTTATATTAATGACCCTACTTTTTCCTATCATCGATCTGCTGAAAGCCGATTTCGATTTGAACAGACTGACGCTCTCGCTCGAGCAGCTGACCGATGCAAGGCATAACGATCCGGCCGCAGACAGCGGCGAAAATATCCAATCGCTCGCCTCCATTATGAAAGAAGGAAAACAAGTGCAGGCGGAAAACGACAAAGCCTCCCTGCAAATGGTGGAACAGCAGCTCGCACAAACGATCATGCAGCAGCTGGAGCAGCGGGAGTCGGTGAAAGCGGACAGCGTAGAAGTCAAAACGGGGCTGGATCGGGATGGACGGCCGGAGATCGAATCGGTTCACGTCGTACTCTCGTCCGACCGGCCGCATGCGGAACGGCAGCATGACGAACCGCAGACGCAGCCTGTAGAGCCGGTCAAACCCGTGCATATCGAAATCCGGATTGGACAAGACGAAGAAAGAGGCGAAAGCGCCGCGAAAGACGATACGGCGGCTGACGAGAGATTAACGGATGAGATGGAAGAGAAAAAACGTCGCATCCTTCATTCGATACAGGATCAGTGGCGGCTTTCCGCCGATCAGGTTTCCGTCATATTCGACTTTGAACGAAGGAGGTGAGCCTGTGGGAAAATTGAAGCAGATCTGGGAACAATGGCTGGGGGGTGGTCCGGGAGGGAATAAACGGCTGCAGACGTTTCGCTGGTTGCTCGTTGTCGGTCTTGTCGGCGTCGCATTGATGATTCTGAACTCTTTCGTTACCGTGAAGGATGTCGGACCCGCAGGCGAAAGCAGGGGCTCTCCGGAGCCGTCCGACCGCCAGGTCTTTCTCGGAGACGGAGATAAAAACGCGCTGTTCTCCGAATACGAATCGCAGTATGAATCGCGCATCAAGGATATGCTGGAAAAAATCGTCGGCGTTGGCGTTGTGGAAGTGATGGTAACGGTAAACTCCACCGAGGAGATTGTCGTCGAACGCAACATACGGGATACGCAGCAGATAACCGATGAAAATGACCGGAACGGGGCAAACCGCCACGTTTCGGATGTGACCCGCGACCGGCAGGTTGTCATGAACGAGTCGAACGGCGAACAAAAACCGGTCGTCGTTAAAACGATAAAGCCGCAAATAAGGGGGGTGTTAATCGTAGCCAGGGG
>JAWLCZ010000149.1:0-10168 GCA_041686835.1 Paenibacillaceae bacterium
GGAGCGGCGTTGGTCTTAAACGCTCCGCCCGCTTTTCCGGGCGATTCGGGAATGTCCGCAGTGCCGTATACCGCGTTTACCGCATTCGTGATTTCCAGTTTAAAAGCGTCGCGGATTTCCGGCAGGAACGCGTCGCGTTTGGCGATCAGCTCTTCCTCGGGAGTCCATACGCCTTGAATAAAATATAACGGGGTCTCGGGATGGCTCCGGTTATATTCCACGATTGCCTCGTAAAACGAAGGCGGGAGAATCGTATACACGCGGACGACGTTGCACCCCATCCCGGTCATCATCCCGAACCATTCCAGATAAGTTTCCTTCGTGATGGGCAGTTCTCCGGGGTCATGCCCCGGCAACGTCGCTCCCAAATTGACCCCCTGCACGAACATCGGATGCCACGCCTGATCCTTGAAAATCTCCAGCTGTTCGCCGTTCGTGCGAAACTTCAATTGGGTGCCGTTTTCCAGCTGCGCGCTTTCCACCCGCAGCGGAAACAGCGATTTCCACTGCAAACTGACAAATACGATGACACCGAACAAAATAAATCCTGTCCATCTCCAGAGACCGCTTTTTCGTTGACCGGCGTTATGACGATTGTTCATAGGGAAGTAACGGATTACTCCACAGTCACGCTTTTGGCCAGATTTCGCGGCTTGTCAACGTCATGGCCTCTGGTGACGGCTGTATAGTAAGCGAGCAGCTGCAGTGGTATGACTTCGAGCACCGGGCGCAACAGTTCCATCGTTTGCGGAATTTCCAGAGTCACATCGAACGCATCGTTCAGTTCGGCCACCTTCTCGGCCGCAAGCCCGTACACGAAAGCGCCGCGGGCTTTCATTTCCTTAATGTTGGCGAGCGTTTTGGCGAACAGCGCGGACTGCGCGGCAAGCGCAATGACCGGCGTTCCTTCTTCTATCAGCGCCAGCGTTCCGTGTTTCAGCTCTCCGGCCGCATAAGCTTCCGAATGTATGTAGGAGATTTCCTTCATCTTGAGCGATCCTTCCAGTGCGACGGCATAATCAAGCCCTCTGCCGACGTAGAACAGATGCTCGTAATCCGCAATTTGGGTGGCAATCCGCTTGATGTCTTCCGTTCGCTCCAAAATGTCCCTGGCTTTCCCGGGCAGCTGTTCGAGCGCGTCGATCAGGCTCGTAATTTGCGGAGCGGACAGCGTCTGTAACGATTGCGCTAGAAAGATGGAAAGCAGATACAGCACGATTAACTGTGACGTGTAAGCCTTGGTGGAAGCGACGGATATTTCCGGTCCGGCCATCGTGTAGAGCACTTCGTCCGCCTCTCTGGCGGCCGTGCTCCCGACCACATTCGTAATCGCCAGCACCCTCGCTCCGCAGCGCTTCGCTTCCCGAATGGCGGCAATCGTATCCGCCGTCTCGCCCGACTGGCTGATCGCGACGACAAGCGTATCGTCCGTAATGATTGGGGATCTGTAACGGTATTCCGAAGCGATGTCGGCTTCCACAGGAATGCGCGTGAGCGATTCAATCGCATATTTGCCGATTAACGCCGCATGATACGACGTTCCGCAGGCGACAAGATGAATGCGCCGGATGCCCCTCACCTGTTCCGCCGTCATCGACAGTTCCTTCAGTTCGACCCGGCGTTCCGGACCCGCGGTTAACCGGGAAGCCATCGCATCGCGTATCACTTGGGGCTGCTCGTGAATTTCCTTCAGCATAAAATGCTCGTATCCGCCTTTTTCCGCCTTGCGGATATCCCAATCGACGAACAAGCACTCCTTGACAATCGGATTGCCCTCAAGCGTCCTCAGATCGACATCGTGCCGGGTAATGACGGCCATTTCCCCGTCGTTCAAAATAAGAACATTGCGGGTATACTCGAGAATCGCGGGTATATCCGAACCGATAAAATTTTCCCCCTCGCCCACGCCGATGATGAGCGGGCTCGATTGGCGAACTGCAACCAGCTTGTCCGGCTCATATTCGGTCAGGACGACAAGGGCGAAGGCGCCCGCAAGACGGCTTACCGCCAATCTGACAGCCTGAACGATATCCCCTTGGTAAAGGTCCGAAATGAGATGGACGATCACTTCCGTGTCGGTTTCGGAGACAAAATGATGTCCCTTCCGTTCCAGTTCTTCTTTCAGCGACAAATAATTCTCGATAATCCCGTTATGTACGACGGATATTTTCTTATACCGATCCGTGTGCGGATGGGAATTTTCTTCACACGGCTTTCCGTGTGTCGCCCATCTTGTATGTCCGATGCCCACGCAGCCGACGAGGGGCTGGGCCTCAAGGCGCGATTCGAGAACGGAAAGATTGCCTTTGGCTTTTTTCACTTTCAATCCTTCCGTCGTGCATACCGCGACACCAGAAGAATCGTAGCCACGGTATTCCAGGCGCTTCAACCCTTCCAGCAAAATTTGCTGAGAATTTCGATTGCCGATGTAACCAACAATTCCGCACATAACCCGACCTCCCAATCTCCAATGATTTTGATGTGCCTTTCCGATGAATCGTTCGCGGTGTTCGCTAGGGTGTTCTTTATATCGAACACGCAAGTTAAGTATATATCACCCGAAGAATAAATAACAAGCTAAAATTTCGACATTTTCTGGAGATTATTCTTATTTTTCTCTTCGTTTTCTTTGTTTTCTTTATTTTTCTACAGTTGGAAAAGCAAGTCGGATGGCGGTTTCCGACAATGATTTGAAATGCCGGACCGCGAAACGCATCTGCAAAAATTATTCTGCAAAAATTTTCCGGCACCCCCAAAAGAGGACAACCTGATTAGAAATCATATAAAGTAAAGGTTATTTTTGCCATTTGAACCAACAAACATCTTTTGAATGGAGGAAACATGGAACTTCTATGAAACTTCACCGTCCGCTACTCTATCTTCTTCTTTCAGTATTTTGTTTTTTCGTTGTTTACGCCGAACCGGCAAAAGCGGAGGAGCCGAAGAAAGCGATTTATTTATGGCAGCCGGAGCTGATTTCATCGGAGCCGAATGCCATTCTCGCTTTCCTTAAAAAACAATCGATCAATCTGCTTTACCTCGGAATCGATACGGATCGGCCTGTGGAACAGTATCGGAAATTCATCGGGGAGGCCGGCAAAGCCGGCATCGAAGTACACGCTTTGGGCGGCCGTCCGGAATGGGCGCTGACGGATTACCGGTACCGCATCATGAATCTGATCGACTGGGTGAAGCGATATAACGAGACCGCGATGCCAACGGAAAAAATACGCGGAATCCACCTCGATATCGAACCGTATCTGCTTCGGGAATGGGATACCGGCAAGGACGATTTGCTGAAACAGTGGATGGGGAATGTGAGCGCCTTTGTCGAGGAAAGCAAAAAAGACGCCGATTTGCAGGCAAGCGCCGATCTTCCCATCTGGTTTGACGAGATGAAGACTCCCGGACAGCCCGGCGAGCCGTTCGTCCGGTTGATGATCCGGCAGCTTGACCATATCACGCTCCTGGCTTACCGCGATTCCATCGAAGGATCGAACGGCATCGCCAATGTGGTGGAGCAGGAGCTGAAACAAGCGGACGGCCTGGGAAAACCGGTCATCATCGCGGTCAATATAAAAAAAAGCGACCAAGGAAACCACGTTTCCTTCTACGATAAAGGCGCTGCGGAAATGAAACGGCAGCTGGAACGGCTGCCGCAGTTTCTCGGCAACCATCCGTCTTTCGCGGGGGTCGCCGTTCATGATTACGTCAATTGGAAAAACGGCACCCAGCATGGCTCCGAACCGTCGGTCAAAGCGACATACGTCTGGCAGGCCGAGCTGGCCGTTTATCATGCGGACGACATCCTGTCCTTCGCCAAAGACAACGGCATCAATTTGCTTTATGTCCGGCTTGATCTCAACCGGCCTTATGCCGATTACCGGGCTCTTGTCAGAGGGGCCGCGGAGGCGGGCATCGAGGTGCACGCATTGGGCGGACAACCCGTATGGGCGCTGACGGATTACCGGTACCGCATCATGAAGCTGGTCAATTATGTGAAAGGCTATAACCGCGAGGCGGCGGAAGAGGAACGGTTCAGGGGAATCCATCTGGATATCGAGCCGTATGTTATGCCGGAATGGCAAACGAACCGGGAAACGATACTGGAGCAGTGGATGGGCAATATCCGAAACTTTGAGGAAGAAGTGAAAAAAGACACCGACCTGAAAACAAGCATGGATCTCGCCTTCTGGTTCGACGGTACGACCGCGCCGAAGACCGGCATGCCTTTCAACAAATGGATGATAAGCCAGGTGGATCATGTGACCGTATTGGCTTACCGCAACTATGCCGACGGTCCGGGCGGCATCGTGGACGTCGTTCAGGACGAATTGAAGCATGCCTCCCAGCTCGGAAAAAAAATCATCGTCTGCGTGGAGATGAAGCAAAATTTTGAAGGAGAACACGTCTCCTTTTTTCACAAAGGAAAAAGCGAAATGAACCGGCAGCTTGAACTGGCGGCGAAAGCTCTGGAGCAAAGCGATTCGTTCGGCGGATTTGCCGTTCACGCCTATGATTACTGGAAATACGGCAAAGATTGAACCGCTCGTGCGCCATGCCAGTATGCCGGGAATGGGATAGGAATGAAGTCCGCAAATACGGGGGGTGAGAGGGTCACCCCTCCCCCCTGCCTCCTGCTGTCTTGCTCATACACGACGATAACGTCTATCTCTGCATTCTGCGCACCGGTTATCCGGTGTTTTTTAAATGGTCCAACCGTACCATTCCGTTTTCTTTTTTTCGATATTTTGCAGCCACTTAATCGTTCTGGTCACGGCCTCATTGGCGGCTTCCCCGGACGAAAACGTATGATCCGCCTGAAAAATGATCTCTTTGTCGCACCGACCCTCGCTTCGCATCCAAAACACTTTCTGATAGAGGAAGCTGTAATCGACCGGAATGATATCGTCCGCCGTGCCGTGCAGAAGCAGGACGTCCCCGTGAAATTTTTTGATCTCCTTGAACGGATGATGCCGGGACAACGACTCGAAAAACTCCGGTTTGAAGCAGTAGCCCAAATAATCGGCGTATCCGTTCGTGACGCTGTCCTCGTATACTTTTTTCCCGGTAATTTTTACGATGTCGTTAAACGGATTCGCCACCGGAGCCCATAAAACGAGCGTGCGTATCCGTTTGTCCTTGGCTGCGGTGAGGAGAGCCACCGCCCCTCCCAAACTGTGTCCCAGCACAATGACGCGTTCCGGGTCGATACTATCGATATCGAAAACGTAATCCAGCACACTTCTCGTCTGCTGAATCATGGAATCCAGTCCGGTGGAACCGTAATCTCCCGTACTCTCCCCGCACCCGCCGTAATCGAAACGGATAACGAAATAACCCGACTCGCTGAACTTCCGGGCCGCCTTTACAAACAACCGGTCGGCTCCGATTCGATTGCCGACGAAGCCGTGACAGATGATGATGAGCGGATACCGTCGAGGCCGGTCGTCCTCATTTTCAACCGCGGGATAATGAATTGTCGCCGCAAGCTCCAGATGTCCGCTTTGTATTGTAATGTGCCGCTGCATTGCCATCACCCTGCCTTTTCTGTTTAGCTGTAGGATACAAAAAGAGACACCTCCTTATACGTTCGGACCGTGTCTCCGGGTGTCCGGTGGACCTAATACCTATAATACCTATATGATTAATGTGTTTTAAACATATTAGCATCGCCGAAGGCTTGTTGTCAATATGATCTTGAAAGTGTTGTCCGCCGGGTAACCGTCCGTCGTATATGTTAAAATAGAGTAAGCGGTCGAAAACGATCGGGAACATGCAAGGAGGAACGCATATGAATACATACAGTATATGGCAAACGGACAAAGTCCGGCTGCGCGCGGTCGAGCCCGGGGATGCCGGCGTGTTTCACGAGTGGAGTCTCGACGACGAAAATGCGCGCAACAGTTATGAAATTCCTTTTCCCGAATCTTACGCGCAAGTAAAGAGCTGGGTGGAAAATAAAACAAGTTCGAAACCCGTCAACGACAGTTTCCGGTGGTCGATTGTCAACGACGAGGACCAACTTGTCGGAACGATCAACACGTTTGCCTGCCGGCGCAGGGAAGGCACGTTCAAATACGGAATCGCCATCATTAGAGATTACTGGGGGCGCGGATACGCCAAAGATGCGATCAGGCTCGTGCTGCGCTATTTTTTTCACGAACTCAACTACCAGAAAGCAAACGCGAGCGTCTACTCTTTTAACCAACGCTCGATTCGCCTCCACGAAAGCCTCGGATTTCAGAAGGAAGGGCAGCTGCGCAGAATGATCTACACGGACGGGAGCTTTCACGATGAATGGGTGTTCGGGCTGCTGCGCGAGGAGTTCGAGCGTATTCACGCCGATTGGCTGACCAGGTTCAAGCTGTCGTTATGAACGCCTTCTATGATCCAATATGGCAACGGATGCATAGGAATTTCGATAATGACACAAACTTAATCAGGGCTACAAATTTTTGCCACACTGATTAAGGAGGTTCTCATCATGCCGCAAAACCAGCAGCAACAACAGCTACAGCAACAGTTGCAGCAACAACAGCAGCAGCAGCAACAGCAGTTGCAACAACAACAACAGCAACAGCAGTTGCAGCAATTGCAGCAGGCTGTTCAATCTGCCCAACAAGCAGTGCAGCAGGCGCAGGCCAGTGCCAATCCGCAGCAAATCCAGCAAGCTCAGCAGCAGCTTCAGCAAGCTCAACAGCAGCTTCAACAGGCGCAGGCGCAAGCACAGGCAGGCGCGCAATATCAAGAAAACCAGCTTCAATAATGCCGTACAGCGTCACGGGAAGGCTGCGCACCAGCAGCCTTCCCGTTTATGTTTCCGGCGATCTTTCATTTTGCCTCATTGTCGTTTATTGTAGTAAAATAAGGATGAATTACGGTCAAGAGAAAGGACTAGCCATGTTCGTAGCCAAAGATTGGAAAGATTACGAAATCATCGATACGGGAAACGGAGAGAAACTGGAGCGTTGGGGCAAATTCGTCCTGCGGCGGCCGGATCCGCTCGTCATTTGGCCGCTCATGAAGGAAACGGCGGAGTGGAAACATGCGGCGGGACACTATCACCGCAGCTCGTCGGGCGGCGGCAGGTGGGAATTCGCCGCCCATTTGCCGGAACGCTGGACGATTTCATACGGCGGACTGTCATTTTACATCAAGCCGACCGGATTTAAACATACCGGATTGTTCCCCGAGCAGGCCGTCAACTGGAAATGGATCATCGATAAAATTCAACACGCGCAAAGGCCGGTTAAAGTATTGAACTTGTTTGCCTATACCGGGGGCGCTTCTCTGGCGGCCGCATACGCGGGCGCCGAAGTATGCCATGTTGACGCGTCCAAGGGCGTCGTCCAATGGGCGAAAGAAAACCTGCACCTGTCCGGCCTCGCCGATCGAACCGTCCGTTTCATTACGGACGATGTGTTCAAATTCGTGCAAAGAGAATATCGGCGCGGCAGACAATATGACGCCATCATTATGGACCCGCCTTCCTACGGCCGCGGTCCCGGCGGAGAAACGTGGAAGCTGGAAAACGATCTTTACCCTTTCCTGGAATCGTGCATGTCCATACTGTCCGACAATCCGCTGTTTTTCCTGATCAATTCTTATACGACCGGACTGTCGCCGACGGTTTTGGATAATTTGCTGAAAATGACGCTTGTCCGCAAATTCGGCGGCCGCATTACGACCGGGGAAATCGGATTGCCCGTGACGGCGTCGGGGCTTGTTTTGCCTGCAGGCATACTGGGCCGATGGGAGCGATAACGATGAACGATGCGGCTTCAAATCGCCCCATCCCGATTATCTACGAAGACAACCATTTGCTTGTCGTGGAAAAACCGGTGAACGTCCCGACACAGGAAGACGAGTCCGGCGATCCGGATCTGCTTACGCTGTTAAAGCAGGACATCAGGAAACGATACAACAAACCGGGCAACGTTTTTTTGGGGCTCGTCCACCGTCTCGATCGTCCCGTCGGCGGCGTCATTGTGTTCGCGAAAACTTCGAAAGCGGCGTCAAGACTGTCCGAGTCGGTACGGGCCCGCACGTTCAAGAAGCATTATTATGCCGTCGTTCACGGAAAACCGGAGACGCGCGAGGCAAGGCTGATCGATTATTTGTGGAAGGATGCCGGACATAACACCGTGCATGTCGTATCGAAACAGAAGGAAGGCGCCAAAGAAGCGGTATTGGATTATGTGTGGAAAGGACAAGTCGACGGGCTCAGTCTGCTGCAAATCGAACTGCATACCGGCCGTCCCCATCAAATCCGGGTGCAGCTGGCCAACATCCGCTGCCCGCTGTTCGGCGACCAAAAGTACGGAGCCCGCTTCAACAAACCGGGACAGCAGATCGCCTTGTGGTCGGCGCAAATCGCCTTTGCCCATCCGACGACGAAGCAATGGATGACGTTTCGCAGCAGTCCGCCGCATACGTATCCATGGCATCTTTGGAGCCGAGAGGTCTATGTATGAAAAAGACGCACATCAACCGGAACCACATCGTACCGATGCTGTTCGCGCTCATCCTGCTGAGCGGCGGATTGTTCACGCTGCCCGGAAATATTGATGCGCCTCCCGCCGCTACCGCCGATCCGCCAATCCGTGAAGAGGTCTCGCCGGCTCCGGCTCCCGCCCCCACTACGTCAGAGGCGAAGCTGATTGCCGTCGGAGATATTATGATGCATAGTCCGCAGACGGCAGCCGGTTACGACGCACGGAAGAAAACGTACAATTTCGATTCGTTTTTTTCGGAAGTGAAGGACGTTCTTTCGACCGGAGATTGGGTCATCGGCAACCTGGAAACGCCTCTCGCCGGGAAAGCCTTCGGATATTCGGGATATCCGCTCTTCAACGCCCCTCCCGAGCTGGCCGACGCACTCAAAAAAGCGGGATTCACGATTTTGACCACGGCGAACAACCATGCGCTCGACAGGCGGGAACAAGGAGTGCTGCAGACGCTGAAAAACATTCGCGCCCGCGGATTGCTGTCGACGGGCACGGCCGCTTCGCAAGCGGAAGCGGATCGCATCCTTATCGTAACCCGAAATGCCATTTCCATGGCTGTACTCGCGTATACATACGGAACAAACGGCATCCCGCTGCCCGAAGGCAAAGAGTATCTTGTTTCGTTGATGGATGAGCGGAAAATCATCAAGGACATCGAAAGAGCCCGCAAACTGGGGGCGGATGTCGTTACGGTGGCTTTGCATTTCGGCGTCGAATACGAACGGCAGCCGAACGAGAAGCAGACAAAACTGGCCGAACAGCTGATAAAAGCAGGCGCGGACATCATTCTCGGCAGCCACCCGCATGTCGTTCAGCCCTTTCAATATGTGCAGGCGGACGGACCGGACGGCCATCCGAGAACGGGTATCGTCATTTACTCGCTCGGCAACTTTATTTCCAATCAAACCGGAAATTTCACCGATTACGGCGTGATCTTCTCGCTTGACATTGTGAAGCATTTTCCCGAACAACGCATCGAGCTGAAACATATTGAGACGACGCCGACCTGGGTGCATCGCTACTACGCGAACGGAAAACGGAATTACCGGGTATTGGCGCTGCAGCCCACGATCAACAAGCATAACGATCCGATGCTGAAAAACCGGGATTATGCGGTAATGAAACAGAAATTGTCCGAAATGGACCGCCATCTTCATTCCTTGCTTGAAATCGACAACCCGCCGATTCGACAATAACGTGAACGCCGTCCCGATACTATGGCATCCCATCGGCGCGCAATATATACTATATTAGACGCTGCAATATATACTATATTAAAGGGAAGGAGGAAACCCATGTTTATTGTACTGCTTACCATTCACGTCCTGGCTGCCGTCATCGGCGTCGGACCTGCTTTTATGTTCCCGTTGGTGACGGGATCGGCCCAAAACAGGCAGCAGCTTGTCCACGCTTACCGGCTTCTTCTGAAAATGGACAAGTACATGAAAATCGGAGCGGTACTCCTGCTATTGTCCGGCGCCGGAATGATGGTGCTTGGAAACTATGATCATTCGGAAATATGGTTGAACGGATCGGTCATTTTGTTCCTTGTGTTCGCGGTCATTGCCTTTGTTATATTGCCGAAAAAAATAAAAGCGATTGCGGAATATGTGTCGAACAGCTCGGGCGACGATATCCCCACGCAGTATCCGGCCATG
>JAWLCZ010000150.1:0-10131 GCA_041686835.1 Paenibacillaceae bacterium
TAATCATTTTTTCAATCGGCCAATGCTCCAAACCGAATTGCGTCCCGTTTCTGCCCAATGATTCCCCAAGTGTCTCATTGTCCAGCATTTTTTTCAAATTCAGGTATAAAGACTCGCTATTTCCCGCCTCGGCCACCAAGCCGGTTTTGTTATGCTCGACCATTTCCGGCAATCCGCCCGCATCGGTTACGACAAGCGGTTTCCCGGCGAGCTGCGCTTCCATCGCCGCAAAAGGAAGATTGTCCTGAATGCTGGGAAGCACGCAAATATCGACCAACTTAAGCAAGGCGGGCACATTGTTTTGCCGTCCCATGAACAGCACGTTACGCTCAAGATTCAAGTCTTTCATTTGCTGCTCCAGTTTCTCGCGCAATATACCGTCACCTATTAGCCAGCAAACCCAATCGTCTCGTTCCTGCTTCAATTTTGCCAAAGCTTCCAACAAGTACTTATGTCCTTTTTCAACAGACATTCGGGCCGCACAAGCGATAATCTTTTTATTCGGGGGCGGGCCGATTAACGGGTCTTTCTCCATTCTCTCCTTGAATGAATCGATATCGATCCCGTACTGCACCACCTTAATGTTGTCACCCGGAACGTTGTACTCCTCGACCAGCATTTTATTTAGCCATTGTGACGGAACGATGATTACATCGCTCGAGATGGCTCCGTAATGATCGCGGGCAAGGGCATAATGCCAGCGGATAGTCTGTTTGCTTTCAATTTCGCCCTGCAGAAGCTGCTCGTGAGCGTAAGCTCCGTGAATGGTGGCGATGAGAGGCGTTTGTTTCGGCTTGACGTGCAGCATGGCGCGGGTGGAGATCACATCCTGGGTATGAATCAAATCGTATTTCCACAGATCGATGCAAGCGGCTGCCAATTCAAAGCTGATCCGTTCGTATTCATAATCCTTAACGCGCGGATCCAGCCCCGGAAAATATTTGTCGTACAGCGGGTTGAGCTTTTCCTGTACCTGGTACTTGACTTTGTATTTCATAAGATAAGTTCCGTTATTGATGATGTAGTATTTTAATACATCCGGATGATGGGTAAAAATATCGACTTCATGTCCCGCCCGTTCCAAAGCTTGTTTAAGCTCCCTCACATAAGGCCATAACCCTGCTGTAGAAGGAAGATAAAAATAACAAGCGAGCAAAATTTTCATGATTTCACCCTTTCCATCTAATCGACAGCCTGCGCTTCACTTGGGCGGCCAGGTGGACGACAAAGTCCGGGGCTTCATATTGAAAAATGCGTTCCATTTCCGGCGAAGCGATATCGACTTCGTACAGCTTGGCGCCTGCCGCCACGTATTCGCGATGTCCCGAAGACAAATTATCGCAAACTATCGTATCGTAACCTTCATGCAGCAGCAATTCCACGATATGGGAGCCGATAAAACCGGCTCCGCCGGTGACAAGAACTTTCACGCCCGTCCGTTCCCTTCAAACTGCCGCATGATATGCTCCTCGTAATCGAACTTTTCATAGCTCCAAGGAATGTCGATATATTTGTCATACCCCATCTCTTTATATGCCGTGACATAATCGCCGATCATTTTGTAGATGACGTCGTTTCGGTCCGGGACATGCAGACGCAAACTATTGTCCAACCATTTCCCCATTCCCGAGTAATGGAAAAAAACGAGCGGCCTCCCGTTGACCATATATTGCTGATTCGCGCTCAACGATAATTTACGTTGTGAAAGATTCCAGCTGGCCATATTGTATCCGGGATCCTGCAAAACATGGACTCCGTCAAAGAAGCAAGGAACCAGATCCAGCCACTTCTGATCAAGGAACAGCCCTTGGTATGGGTCGGCATAGCAGTATTCTTCGTTTCGCTCCGCCCACCATTTGAGAAACCGTTCCGACTGCGCGGATTTTCGCAATCCGATAAAACCGGCCTGATATACGCCTTCCTTCAAATTCACGATCTCTTCGTCGATAGAGTTCAGCACATCTTGCGGCTCCAGACGATGCGGGGTAAGCAGAATCGAATACTTATCCAACAACGTCTTCAGATGATCCAGCGGTCCGTATACGCATACGTCCGAATCCAGGTAAACATATTTCGTTTCGTGCCTGTAATATTTCATGGCGTGCATCATTAGATGCGGTTTTAGGGCACAGGCGGCTTCGTACAGGTTGTATTTGGAAGCAAACTTATAAAAATGCGGCACTGCCAGATCTTTCGCCCGCACGATATGATCGAAGCAGGCAAAGCTTTTCGCATCCGGATGAATCTCTTCTTCGACAAGACATAATACGAATTTGCAATGCTTTGCATAATCTTTCACCGATTTCGCCAGCACCTTGGCAAAGGAAAGATGATTACCGCCTGCAACCGAGCATACAATCATGTGGTCCCACCCCGTTTGTTTTGTATTCTTCTTCGCTTCTCTATGATCTTGTTTACTTTATGCGCGACCTTCCGCAATGGAGAGGGCATATACCAGAGTCGTCAAAAAATAAGTTTGAATATGATTTAGCAGAACTGTATAAAAATAACGCTTTCTAAGCAGCTTTCCTGCTGAAAGTTCAGAGGAGGAACAGGATGATACTGGTTACAGGCGGCGCGGGATATATCGGCAGCCATGCCGTTAAACAACTGCTGGAACAAAACTATGAAGTCGTCGTTTTGGACAATCTGTCGACGGGCCATCGTCAGGCGATAGACAAAAGAGCCTATTATTTGCAGGGCGATGTAAAGGATGAACATGTTCTGGAACAGCTATTCACCTTCTATCCGATTGACGGAGTCATGCATTTCGCGGCCAACTGCCTGGTCGGAGAATCGGTCGAGCGGCCGCTCATCTATTATGAAAACAATGTGGCCGCAACGGTTACGCTGTTAAAAGTAATGATGAGGCATCAGATCAAGAGGATGATCTTTTCCTCCACCTGTGCCGTATACGGCGTTCCGGACGTCGACATCATCGATGAAGCATGCCCTCCCAGTCCGATTAATCCGTACGGCCGATCGAAATGGATGGTCGAGCAAATGCTGCGTGAACTTTCCGAAGCATACGGACTATCTTTCATCGCCCTGAGGTATTTCAACGCTGCGGGAGCGCATCCGTCGGGAGATATCGGGGAACATCACGACCCGGAAACGCACCTCATTCCGAACATCCTGCGGCACTTGCAGGGGAAGTCAAGCGGCATTTCAATCTTCGGCACCGACTATGAGACGCCGGACGGGACTTGTATTCGCGACTACATTCATGTCAATGACCTGGCCAACGCCCATATCCTGGCGCTGAAACGGCTGCTGGGCGAAGATACGACGGCGGATGTTTACAATCTTGGAACCGGAACCGGTTATTCCGTAATAGAAATCATCAACATGTGCGAAAAAGTGTCAGGCAAACAGGCGAAAATCGCCTATGGCAACCGTCGTCCCGGAGATCCGGCGCATCTGGTCGCTTCTTATGAAAAAATAAACCGGGAACTGGGCTGGAAACCGGAATATTCTCTGGAAGACATCATTCAATCCGCCTGGAGATGGCATCTTCGGCATCCGGACGGTTACGCGACGGATCGGTAGACATCAGATTAAGCGATGTGAAGAAGTGAAACGGGGTTCCTCTCAACCGGAACCTTTTTTCTCGTTTTTTGGAAAGAGTTATAGGGACAACCGCCAAATTGCCTCTCAGAGGGTTGAAGTCTAGGAGGACATGGCTACATACGCATACTATAGTCCATCAGCGTTTCAGCTAGAGGCGAAGAAAAGAAAAGAGGGATTTTGTGGGATGAGGAAAATCAGAAAAGCGGTTATCCCGGCCGCCGGTCTCGGAACGAGATTTCTCCCGGCCACCAAGGCAATACCGAAGGAGATGCTGCCCGTTGTAGACAAACCTGCCATCCAGTACATCGTGGAGGAAGCGATTGAATCGGGTATCGAGGATATCATCATCGTCACAAGCCGGAACAAAAAAGCGGTAGAAGACCATTTCGACAAAAACTATGAAATGGAACTGAATCTGCTTGAAAAAAACAAGACCGATCTTCTTAAAATTGTCGAGGACATTTCCGGTCTGGTAGATATTCAATACGTTCGTCAGAAACAGACGCTCGGACTCGGCCACGCCGTCTGGTCGGCTCGCAAATTCATCGGCAACGAGCCGTTTGCCGTGCTGCTCGGCGATGTCATTACCGTCGACCATCCCCCGTGTCTCAAGCAGCTTATCCATACTTACGAAAAGGTACAGTCATCGGTGATCGCCGTACAAACGGTCGACTGGGCCCATGTCTCAAACTACGGAGTTATGGACGGGAACATCATGAACAATGGGCTATATAAAGTAAACCGTTTAGTGGAAAAACCGAAAGTCGATCCTCCTTCCAATTTGGCGATTATCGGAAGGTACATTTTGGACCCGGAAATTTTCAGTATATTGGAGCGGCTTCCACCGGGAGGCGGCGGCGAGATTCAGCTGACGGACGCGTTGCAGGAGACCGTCAGGCAATCCGAACTGTATGCCTATACGTTCAAAGGCAAAATGTACGATGTAGGCGATAAGCTTGGTTATTTGAAGGCTGTTGTGGAGCTGGCGTTAGAAAACAAAACTTTGCAAAAAGATTTCAGCGAATTTCTAAGCCAAATCGTACTGGAAAGAGGCGGTTCCAATTGAGCAAAGCATTGATTACAGGTACAGCGGGATTTCTGGGATCGTATCTGGCAAACCGGCTTATACAAAAAGGTTATCACGTGATCGGAATCGACAATTTGTCCACGGGAAAACTGGACAACGTTAATCCGCTGTTCAAAACGGGGCGGTTCCGCTTCATACCGTATGACATCACTTCCAGCCAAGTTGTCACCTTGGATGCGTTAGCCGGAGTCGAAGAAATATATCACCTCGCTTCTCCCGCATCTCCCCGGTTTTATCAGTCCGACCCTTTCAACACGATCGCGGTAAATACGATCGGAACGTACCATATGCTGGAATTGGCCAGGAAAAATAACGCAAAAATCGTTTTTACAAGCACGAGCGAAGCTTATGGCGACCCGGAGGTCCATCCCCAGCATGAAGAGTACCGCGGTAGCGTAAATACGTGGGGGCCCAGAGCCTGCTATGACGAGTCGAAAAGACTGGGGGAAGTGTATTGCTACGAATATTATCACCGTTACCGGCTGCCGGTGAAGGTCGCCCGCATATTCAACACGTATTCGGCCGGTTTGCGCAACGATGACGGCAGAGTCATTTCCAATTTTGTAACCCAGGCTTTGCAGAAAAAAGAGTTGACCGTTTATGGTGACGGATCGCAAACCCGTTCTTTCTGCTATGTGGACGATACGGTGCGCGGCCTGATGCTCATGATGGAATCCGGCGCGGCAAACGGAGAAGTCATCAATATCGGCAATCCCGCCGAATATACCATTCTGCAGGTAGCGAAATTAGTGAAGCAGTTGACGCGCTCTTCCAGCGAAATCGTATTTTGTCCGCTGCCCAAGGACGATCCCAAGAAGCGCCGTCCGGCCATAGATAAAGCCAAAGCATTGTTGGGATGGCAGCCGAAGGTCAGTCTGGAAGAAGGACTAACCCGCACTATCGAGGCATACAGAACGCAAATGAGCGAAACAAAAGGAGGATTATGATGAAGGTTGTATGTATAGGAGCGGGCTACGTCGGCAGCGTAACCGCCGCCGCGTTCGCCGCCCTCGGCCGCCACACCACGGTCATCGACCTCGATCCCGATAAGGTGCGGCTGATCAATTCCGGAAAAAGTCCCCTATACGAACCGGGACTGGACGCTCTTATCATAGAAACGACAAACCGCCAATTATTATCGGCATCCACTTATTTCGACGAGGTGTATTACGCCAATGTCGTCTTTATCGCCGTCGGCACTCCTCCGCAGGCAGACGGCACGGCGAATTTATCGTATGTCAAGTCGGCGGCCCGGAGTGTCGGCGAGCATTTGAACCCGGAGCGGTTCACCATCATCGTCAACAAATCTACCGTCCCGGTCGGCACCTCCGATCTTGTAGCATCCATTATCGAAGAATGTTCGGGATTAAGAACAAACGAACAATTCGCCGTTGTCAGCAACCCCGAATTTTTGCGGGAAGGCTATGCGCTCGAAGATGTTTTTTTCCCGGACCGGATCGTCATCGGAAGCGACCATCCCGAGGCGAAAACCGTCATGCAGGAGTTGTACCATCCTATTATGGAGCGTGTGGGCTACGACAACTTGTCAGGAATGTTTCCGTTTCAAGTGAACCCGCAAGCGCCAAAGGCGATATATTTTCAAACCGACCCGAAAAGCGCGGAAATGATCAAATATGTATCTAACGCCTTTTTGGCCGTCAAGATCAGTTATATCAATGAAATCGCAAGACTGTGCGAAACTCTAGGAGCTAACGTTATCGATGTGGCGAAAGGGATGGGGCTCGATTCCCGCATCGGCGAAAAGTTTCTTCAGGTTTCCAGCGGCTGGAGCGGAAGCTGCTTCCCCAAAGATACGGCGGAGCTGCTGGAAACGAGCCGGAAATACGGGGCGGAAATGTCATTGGTAAAGGCGGCCGTCGAATCGAATGTGAAAATGCACGAATACTGCGTAGATAAAATAATACGACGGTTAAAAACGTTGAACGGAAAAAACATCGGCATTCTCGGACTTACGTTCAAACCGGATACGGATGATGCGCGTCATACCCAGTCGTCCTATATTATCAGCAAATTGATCGAGATGGGAGCGAACGTCTCGGCGCACGATCCGAAAGGGATGGCCATGTTCAAAAAAATCAATGAACAACTGCCGGTGCGTTACTGCCACAAAGCAGAAGAAGTGGCCGAGAGGGCGGATGCGATCGTCCTGATCACGCATTGGGACGAATACGCCTCGCTGGATTGGAAGCTAATGCGCCAAAACATGAGAACTCCCTATCTGTTGGATACCCGCAACTTTTTGGCCGGACCGTCTTTAAGCGAATTGGGATTTATTTATGAAGGCCTGGGAAGGTAACGTCATCACACGCGAAAAACCGGATCACTCCCGGTTTTTTTCCTTTTTGTTCCTTGACGCAGGAAGGGGCGATAGGTTACGATCATCTTGAACTGACTAGTCAGTATAAAAGTGAAAGGAAGTCACCCGTTTGAGCAGAGCCAAAATTTTGAACGCGGCCATGAAAATATTTTCGGAACACGGATATCATCGGGCAAGCATGGATGAAATCGCTTTGCAGGCCAATGTGGCGAAAGGAACGCTGTACTATCACTTCCCAAGCAAGGCACAACTGTTCAAGACGCTCGTCTCCGACGGATTTCAGAAAATGATGGAACGGATCGAATCCGATTTGGAGACCGACCTGCCGCTGGAGGAACAAATCCGCAGAATAATCGGGCACAATCTCAATCTTTATTTGGAATGCAGCGATTTTGCACATATCGTATTCAACGAACTGTCCAACAGTATCGACGAAGAGGTGCTTGCCGAGCTGAGGAAACTGAGGGAAGATTACATCCGTTTCATCTCCGGCATTCTGGAAGAAGGCCGGAAGGCCGGCGTGGTCCGGGAAGTCAACTGCCAATTGGCCGCAGCTGCAATGATCGGCATGCTCGACGGCTCCTGCAATTATTTATTGAGCCGTCATGGCGAGGTGCCGCGCGAACAGCTCGAAACATTCTTGTACACGCTCATCACGGACGGCTTGCTTTCGACAAGCCTGTGAACCCGTACCGCAAAGTCTGAACATCGAGTCATCGGAGGACGCTCCACTCGATGCAAATCCTGTCAATTCGAAAGCGAAGGTGTATGATATGGACTGGGCAGACCGTAACGATTTGATTCCTTTGTCGTGGTACAAACAGATGCGAGCCTCTTCCCCGGTTTCGTTCCTGGAGGAAACCGGCTCCTGGAACATCTTCAAGTACGAAGATGTGAAAGCGGTTTTCGCCGATCATGAGCGATTTTCGTCGCGTGCCGCAGAAACGCTCTCGGCGGATTCACCAATCGAAGCGAGCATCCTGAGGCAGGATCCCCCGAAGCATAGACAGTTGAGATCGCTCGTTTCGCAAGCGTTCAATCCCCGAGCGGTAGAAGCGCTGGCTCCGAAAATCGAATCGATTGCCCACGAACTGCTCGACCGGGCGGAATCGAATCAAACCATCGATGCCGTTCAAGACTTCGCCGGCCCCCTGCCGGTTATCGTCATCGCCGAGATGCTCGGCATTCCACCGGAAGATCGGAGGCTGTTCAAACAATGGTCCGACGATTTGGTCGGCAACGACTCGGAACGGATTTTCCTGTGCCAGAAAGAAATGAGCGCCTATTTTTCCGAAATCGCCGATAAACGGCGGCGCGATCCGCAGGACGATCTCATCAGCAATCTTGTCCGCGCCAATGCGGACGGCGAACGTTTGAACGAGCTGGAGCTGATCGGATTCTGCATTCTGCTGCTCGTGGCCGGAAACGAGACGACGACGAACCTGATCTCCTCGGCTATGCTTTGTTTCGACAGCGAGAGGGAAGCCCGGGAAGAGGTAATTGCCGATCGTTCGCTTGTGCCGCAGGCGCTCGAAGAAGTTTTGCGCTATTGCTCTCCCGTTCAAACGATGATCCGGAAAGTAAAAACGGACACGGTGCTGCGCGGACAAAGGCTCGCCGCGGGACAGTTCGTCCACGTCCGGATCGGCTCGGCCAACCACGACGAAGACGTATTTGACCGCCCCGAGGCGTTTGACATACACCGCAGCCCCAATCCCCATCTGGCTTTCGGCCACGGTATCCACTTCTGCCTGGGAGCGCAGTTGGCCCGCCTGGAAGCGAAAATCGCCATTCATGCACTGCTCGATCGCTTTCCGAAGTTTCGCCGGGACCGATCCTATACATTGGAAAGGCTCGACAGTTGGATCGTATTCGGGGTGAAGCGGCTGCCCGTAAAGCTGAGAGGTTAATTTCATCCGTTCCTTGCCGTTTTGCCGCCTGTTGCGGCCAACTTTCCATAATTAACCAATTCTTTAAAAAGAACATACACCCGGTTAACATTCCTCCTTTATATTTGAATGGACTACAAAATAAAGGAGGAATACAATGTTTCGTATTGTCAGGAAGCTCATGATGGCAGGCATGTTAGTTGTCGGACTGGTCGCACTGCAGGGAGGGGCGGCGTTTGCCGCCGCGGGAAAACCGGATGAGCATGCGGACAAAATCATGACCGTCGCCCATCGGGGAGCGTCCGGATATGCACCGGAAAATACGATGGCTGCCTTTTCAAAGGCCGTGGAACTGAAGTCCGATTATATCGAGCTGGACGTGCAGCTGACCAAGGACGGACGGTTGGCGGTCATCCACGATACGACGGTGGACCGGACGACGATTGGAACCGGTTTGGTGGGCAATCTGACTTTTGAGCAAATTCGGGCGCTGGATGCAGGCAGCTGGTTCGGCCCGGAATTTGCCGGCGAGAAAATTCCGCTATTGGAAGAGGTGCTGGACAAGTTCCGGGGCAAAGTCGGCATTTTGATCGAAATCAAATCGCCCTCGCTGTACCCGGGTATCGAGCAAAAAGTGGCCAACGCATTGAAACAACGAAATATGGACAGGCCGAAGAACGAAAAAATCATTGTGCAGTCCTTCGACTTTCATTCGATGAAACGTTTTCACAAACTTCTTCCCGACGTGCCGATCGGCGTCCTCACCTACTTGGACGAAGAGGTGACCGATGCGATGCTGGAGGAGTTCAAAGCTTATGCGGACTTTGTCAATCCGAGCCTTAGCCTGGTGAATAAATCGTTGGTCGATAAAATTCATGCCATGGATATGCGGGTCATGGCATGGACCGTACGCAGCCGTTCCGTGGTGGATCCGCTTCTTCAGGCAGGCGTGGACGGCATCATTACCGATTATCCCGACTATATTCCACGTCATAAACGTTAGACGTATTTCCCCGCAATTTCCTTGACGGCTCCCTATACGGAGAACGGACGGCTCGAAAGCCGTCCGTTCTTCATGTCGGGGACTCTCTATGGGTGCAACCCATGCGTTTGTGCATGGGAGAGGGCCCCTAATCGCTGCCTTCCGCTTCTATAGGCCCCCATCGGTCTCCGATACGGTATTCCTACCTATGTACACTTTAATGGTTTTCATCGCTTGCGAAAGGGATGAAGGCTACGCCATCTGC
>JAWLCZ010000151.1:0-10078 GCA_041686835.1 Paenibacillaceae bacterium
CATACGTCCGAAGGGAAACACATACTCATGAGGGCGCATTCCGTTTCGCGTTCGGACGAAAGGGCGGCGGCGATTGAAATCGAAGACCAGGGCAAAGGCATTCCGGCGGAAGACTTGCCTTATATATTCGAGCGGTTTTATAAAGCGGATAAAGCGCGGACCCGCGGAACATCCGGCGGTACGGGACTCGGCCTCGCGATCGTCAAAAACATTGTGGACGCTCACGGCGGTACGGTCGATGTGCGGAGCGAGCTGGGACAGGGAACGACATTTTCCATCATCCTTCCTTGCGATACCCGGGTAGCCGGACCGGCGCAAAAGAAAACGCCCGGATAAGCGAATCCCAGACAGGATGGACAACGCGATCCGATATCACCGGCCGGCGGTAAAGGATCGCGTTGTCGTTGAACGGATAGGCGGAGCATTTTTTTGTTGAAAAAACAAGTAAAATCTTGTTGTTCGTGGAACAATGCCGTGCATGCATCTTGTTATGGCATAGAAATGACATCCATCGGGTTACCGTACCGCCACGGTACAGCCCCCTTGAAGGGCGGACTCCATACACGCGTCAAGAACACGCGCGTTCTGCAAACTTTCCGCAAGCGGCACGGGCGCTGCGGTTCCCTCGGCTATGCATCGCGATACGACGTCCATCTGCACGTTGATTTGATGGGCGGTCGGCCATTCCTCGATGACAACGTTCGATCTCGTATCGTATACTGTGAGCTTCCGTGTTTCTGTGCTGTTGCCGAATGGGGTATCGACGACGATTTTGCCGCGCGTGCCGATCACTTCATAACCGTTCCGGAACGTGGACAAAATGCCGCAGTCGATCATGGCGGTCACGCCGCCATCGAACATGAGCATCACAAACATGTTGGTGTCGACGCCGGTTTCCGGATCGAAGGTGGCGTGTGCGGCGACGGAGCGGGGTTCCGCCTTCAGTATCATGCGCGCCGTCCGGACGCAGTAACAGCCCAGATCGAGCAGTCCGCCTCCTCCGAGTTCTTTTTTCCAGCGGAAATCGTTGGGCCGTTCGCTGAAATCGGAAGAGACGCTCATCCTGACGAGATGCACGTCGCCGATCGTTCCTTGGGATACAAGTTCACGCACCCGTTCGTGGACCGGATGAAAATGCGAACAAATGCCTTCCATGACAAGAAGTCCCGATCCGTCCGCCGCCGCCTGGATGCGGCGCACTTCGCCGGCATTCAGCGCAAGCGGTTTTTCGCACAATACGTGTTTGCCTGCGGCAATCGATGCAAGTATCCAGGGGAGATGCAGATCGTTGGTCAGCGGTATGTATACGGCGTCGACGTCTTCCGCGTTCACCATTTCGCCGTAACTCCCGTAAGCGGCGGGTATGCCGCACTGTGCGGCGAAATCTTTCGCCCGGTTCAACTCGCGGCTGGCCACACCGGCTACAGTGCCCCATTCGGAACGCTGAATCGCCGGTACGACCATTCTCCGGGCGATGCTGGCCGTGCCCAAAATGCCCCAACGCACTCGCTTCATAGTACCCCTCCTATTTTCCGGTATTCGATTATATTCTGCCGTCCCTGCCGGTTTTCCTTCCCGGCATCTCGCTTTTTTCCACAGGTTCTTTAGGTCGATTTCCGAAAAAAACAAGCCCCAGGTGGGGCTTGTTTTTCAATGCACTACAATGATATTTCTTTCACATTGCTCAGTTCCGGCAGCTTGCCGAGTTCCGCCAGCACTTCTTTGGGAGCCTGCTTGTCCACGCTCAAGACCATGATGGCATCGCCGCCAATCACTCTGCGGCCGACCTGCATTGTCGCGATGTTGACGTCATTGCTGCCGAGCAGCGTTCCGACCCGACCGATAATCCCCGGCTTGTCGGTATGGGAAACGAGCAGGAAATTTCCTTCGGGAACGATATCGACGGGATAATGGTCGACCTGTACGATTCGCGCTCCGTACCCGTTTAACAGAGTTCCCGAAACGCTTCGCTCCTCCTGTTTTGTTTTCAGCGTCAACGTTACCAAATTGGTAAACCCTTTGGCCGCCGACGACGTTTGGATGACAACATTGATATCTCTCATTTTGGCCAGGTGCATCGAATTGACGATGTTGACATGCTCCGCTCCGAGATGGTGCGAGAGCACTCCCTGCACAATGTATCGGGTTAGCGGCGTCGTATCGACGTCGGCAAGTTCGCCCGAATAGCTGATGACGATTTCCCGTACCGCCCCTTCCGCTATCTGCACGAGGAACCGCCCGAGCCGTTCGCCCAATTGGAAGTAGGGCCGCAGCTTGTTCAGCACATCGGCCGGCACATGCGGCATGTTCACCGCATTTTTGTACGGCTCGTTTCTCAGGATGCGCAGCACCTGCTCGGAAACGTCGATCGCCACGTTTTCCTGGGCTTCAATCGTCGATGCGCCCAAATGCGGCGTAACGATGATTTTCGGATGCGACAAAAACGGATGGTCCGGACGGGGCGGTTCTTCTTCGAACACGTCGAATGCGGCGCCGGCGACAATGCCTTGATCGATCGCTTCGATAAGCGCCATTTCGTCGATGATGCCTCCGCGCGCGCAGTTGATGATGCGCATCCCTTTTTTCATCCGTTCGAATTGCACACGGGAAATCATGTGGCGCGTCTCGTTCGTAAGCGGAACGTGGACGGTGATGAAATCGGCCTGCTCGACGATCTCGTCGACGGATGCCAGCTTGACTCCGAGCTTCTCCGCCCTTTCCTCGGACAAAAACGGATCGTATCCGATAATATCCATGCCGAACGCTTTGGCCCGTTTGGCCACCTCGCTGCCGATGCGTCCCATACCGATGATTCCCAGCGTTTTGTTGCTCAGTTCGACGCCGACGAACGATTTGCGGTCCCAAACGCCTGCTGTCGTTTTTTTGTACGCCTGCGGAATATGCCGGGCTAACGCCATCATCATGGCAAAAGTATGCTCGCAGGTCGTGATCGTATTTCCGTCCGGAGCGTTGATGACGACGATGCCCCGTTTTGTCGCGGCCTCCAGCTCGATGTTGTCCACGCCTACGCCGGCGCGACCGATGACCTTCAGCCGTTTTCCCGCTTCCATGACGGAAGCCGTCACCTTCGTTTGGCTGCGGACGAGCAAGGCGTCGTAGTCGGCGATAATGGAAATCAGCTCTTCCTCGGACAGTCCGATTTTTTTATCGACAGTGACATCGGGGGCGTCATGCAGCTGCTGCAGTCCCATGTCGCTGATCGGATCCGTAACCAAAACTTTGAACATGAAGTTCCCTCCTTATAAATTGACCGCAAAAAACGCCGCAGAAGATGCTCCGAAAACGTGCGGCTTCCGGCCCGGGACCCGGGCAATCAATGAAAAAAACTCTCTATCCCGCTGCGGTGAAGCGCATTCGGGGTCGAGAGCGGTTTCCGGATGTTTTTCATAGCGTAACACGTCCGCCCAACGGTGTCAATAGAGCGGGACGATGTGCCGCATGGATGTCGCTTTACTTTTGCTCGTTATACCGTTTTACGCAATCTTCGTACAATTGTTTGGCAAAATCGGCGTCTTTCCAGCCTTCGATCACCGTCTTTTTGTTTTCCAGATCTTTATACACTTGGAAGAAGTGGGCGATTTCTTTCAGTTTGTGCTGGGGAATGTCGGCGAGCGACTTCACTTCGTTCCAGCGCGGGTCTTTTGTCGGGACGCCGAGCAGTTTTTCGTCCTGGCCTTTATCGTCGCTCATGATGAGCACGCCGATAACCCGGGATTCGATGACGCAACCGGGAAACGTCGGAAACGTGGTCAACACGAGAATGTCGAGCGGATCTCCGTCCAGCGCCAAAGTGTTTTCGAGATATCCGTATTCCGTCGGATAATGCATGGGGGAATAAAGAACGCGGTCGAGCACGTATACCCCTTTTTCTTTATCGAATTCGTATTTGTTCTGACTTCCGGTTGGAATTTCGATCAACGCGTCGACTACTAAATTGGACATAATGGTTCCTCCTTCTTTATTGACCGTAAACCTATATTATTGTAATGCATTTTGGCACAATAATGCAATATTTCGGCTCCGCGCATTCCGGCTTGAACGAATACGCGCATTCCGCTATTCTTCAATTACGGAAAAAGAATATTCAAGAATGTGCATTGAAAAAGGAGAGGGATGCGAACATGAGCCGATTTGACATAACGCCCGAACAGATTGTCCGCATGCTTGAAGAAGAGCGGCTGGGCGACGCGATCATCGTCGATGTGAGGGAGCCTTTTGAATGGGACTATTATCATCTCGAGCCGTCGGTGCTGATCCCGATGAACACCGTCCCGGAGCGGCTTGACGAGCTGCCCCGGGACAAACCGCTGTACATTGTATGCGCTCATGGAGTGCGCAGTGCCATGGTGTGCAACTACCTGCTGTCGCAAGGCTATACGCAGATCAAAAACGTGCAGGGCGGCATGTCCGCGGTGGCGATGCTGCGCGGCTTCCAGTACGATTGATTCCGGCTACTTCTGCTCAAAGAAAAACGGGAGCTGAGGCAGCGTTTCCCGGCCGTACCAGCGGTCTTTGCCTTGGATGAAGTCCCCCGGCCGGACCGCTTTCGTGCTTACGAGAAGTTGGACGATATCCCCGACCGTGTTCAATTTAAGCTTGTCGGCTTGTCCGGAACGGATAAGCTCGTCAACGCGCACCGTCAAGTCTTGCGGGTAGAACGGTTCGAAATAGCCGCGGCTTTTCATCAGTCCCGCAATAAAACCGTTTTTCACCACAACGTTCAGCTTGCTCCAATCTTTAACGGACAAATTTGCCTTTTCCGCGGCGTCGGCACCTTTCAAGCCCGGTTCGGACGATTGGTACCACTTGATCATGGAGGCGTAATAATCTTTCTGCGCCTGCAGAGCGAAGTTTTTCGCCTCTTGAAAATAAGCGTCCTGTTCAATTTGCGACAACCATACGGCGCCCGTTTCCGAGCCCGCTTTCGGCACGAAGTTTTTGGCCGCATCCGCAAACAATTTCAAGCTTTTCAAATAATTTTGATGCGCCTCCTGCAGGAGCGGCGACGACTTGGGCATGGACATTATCACAATTTCCTTATACGTTTCGTCCGCCCGCTTGCCGATCTGATTCATCAGCGCGGCCGGATCGGCGTCGGCGCCGCGTACTGCGATAGCGTTCATGTCTTCAAACCATTTATTTTCAAATTCACGGTAGGGAAGATAGATGGTATGATAAAATGAAACAAGATATTGCTGGTGGTACGCGGACAATTCCTGCGCCGACGCTTTCCGGCTTTCCAGCACCTTTTCGTATCTCTCCGCCGTTTTCTCTTTTCCGATTTCCATCCCATAAAAGAAAGCGGCCACGGCGCAGGCGAACATGAAGATGAAAGTAAACGCGAACAAGTAATCGGTACGTGAGAGTCTTTTCTGCATGCACAGGCTCCTTCTCTTTTTTTTCTATATTTTTCTATAATAGTATAGGCGAAAATATTGGAAAAGGAAATACGGGCCCTGCCGGCTATCGATATGCCGCGCACGCCAAATCTGTTTAAAGGCAGGAGACATCGTGAAGAATTTCAACCTGAAGAAGCTCCGTTTGCGCAAAGTCAACGTGGATGAACTGGACGACCGCACGCTTTTGCTCAACTTGTATTTGACGCAGTTCGTCACGCTCGTTACCGGCCTGGCCGTCATATGGTTTCAGGGCAGGCACGTTATCGGCCTGCTTTCCTATCCGAAAGGGTACGGTCCGCTTGTCTGGGGCGTCTTATTTGCCGCGCTCGTGCTGGCGGCCGATCTTTTGCTTGTCCGGTGGGTGCCGGACGAGGTGACCGACGACGGGGGAATCAATGAAAAAATTTTCCGCTCGAGGCCGTTGTGGCACATCGCCGTTCTTTCCTTTGTCGTCGCCGTCTGCGAGGAAGTGCTGTTCCGCGGCGCGATTCAGCACGCTTTCGGGCCCTATTGGACGAGCATCGTCTTTGCGGCCATCCACGTGCGGTATTTGCGGCACTGGATCATGACCGGCCTCGTTTTCAGCATCAGCTACGGGCTCGGGTGGATATATTTGCATACGGGCACGTTGTGGACCCCGATACTCGCCCACTTTGTCATCGATTTTGTCATGGGATGCATCATTCGCTACCGGAGGAATGTATGAAGGACACGAAACAACTGGCGACATCGCATAAAGAAGAGGACGGATTGCCGGTTGCGGAACCGCTGCCGCCGAGAAGAACCGTTCATCCGTCGGAAATGGAAAAATTAAACCGCTACTTTTTCCGTTCGCTCATTATTGTCTTTGTTTCGCTGACGGCGGGCCTCATCGTATGGGGAAGCCGGTTTACGGCGCAATAATCCGACCGGCGCGCTCTGTTATATAATATTTGACTGCCTGTTATATAGTTCGTTTTTCGACAACTGGGTTTGGCATCCGGAAAAAATTATATGCTTTTGAGCGCGCCGGATGCCGCGTTGGCGGCGCAAAACCAATTTTGGCAATCTTATGAATAAAACTGTTGCTATCCGTGAATTCGTGCTGTTATAATTATTCTAAATATACTGAAAAAAGATAGACCGCCTGAAATGCACCGAATAGGTCGAACACAAATCGCGGGAGCGAGAGGAAGGGAAATTCCACATGTCCAAACTTCCAAAGAGGAACGAACTCGGCTTTTTTGAAATTCGTCTGGAGTCGATTGGCGGGCTGGGGGCTAATCTGGCAGGGAAAATGCTTGCGGAAGCGGGTGTAGTAGGGGCAGGATTGAACGGGGTCAGCTTTTCGTCATACGGTTCCGAGAAGAAAGGATCTCCGGTCAAGGCGCACATTCGTTTTTGCGATCCGGATACAAACATCCGCGACACGTCTCCGGTGGAACGGCCGCATGTCGTCGGCGTGTTTCACGAAGCGCTGTTCAAGACGATCAACGTCACCAGCGGCATTTATGCGGACAGCATTGTGCTGGTCAATTCGCGCAAAACGCCGGAACAGCTGAAAGAGATGCTGCGGATGGCCGGCGGAACGATTGCGGTCGTCGACGCGATCACCATCGCGCTGGAAGAAAAAACGCGCGTCAATACGGCGATGCTCGGCGCGCTGTTCCGGTTGTGCGATTTTCTCGACCCGCAAACGATGAAAGACGTAATCCGCAAATCGCTGGAAAAAAGGTACCCTCATACGGTCGAACCGAATATACGCACTTTTGAAAGAGGTTACAACGAAGTTCAGTTTCAAACGTTCGAGTTGCCGGAAGGGGCGGAAATGCCGAAATACGTTCGGCACGATACGCCGATACTCGGATTCGAAACGCAGCCGATCGGCGGCACGATTACGAATCCCGGAAACAGCATCCTGAAAGATTTGAGCGCCTCGCGGGCGGGCATGATGCCGCATTTTCACGAGGACAAATGCATTAACTGCGCCGCTTGCGATACCGCTTGTCCGGACTTCTGCTTCGTTTGGGAAGAGCAGGCCGACAAGAAAGGGCGTCCGCAAATGGTGCTGCTGGGCATTGATTATCAATACTGCAAAGGCTGTTTAAAGTGCGTTATGGCATGCCCGGTCGAAGCATTGACCAGCGAACGCGAAGCCGAGGGCTACGCCGATCAGCACAGAGTTCCGCACCGCTTTGATCTGGCGGTCCATTCTTAATCGAAACGTGAAGGGCGGGATGCAACATGGCGATTGAAATCAAGCGCGAGATAGGCTCAGGCAAAGTCGAGCAGCGCATGGTGTACGAATCGGGCAATGAAATGGCGGCGTATGCCGCGCATCAGATCAATTATCATATTATGGGGTATTTTCCGATCTCGCCGTCTACCGAGGTCGCCCAATTTCTGGATTTGATGAAAGCGAACGGGCAGCATGACATCGTGCTCATCCCCGCCGACGGCGAACACGGTTCCGCCGGTGTTTGCTACGGCGCTTCCGCCGCGGGCGGCCGCGTGTTTAACGCCACGAGCGCCAACGGCTACCTGTACATGCTGGAGCAAATGCCGGTACAGTCGGGGACCCGTTTCCCGATGGTGATGAACCTCGTGTGCCGTTCCGTATCCGGACCGCTGGATATTCACGGCGACCATTCCGATTTGTATTTCGCGCTGAACACGGGATGGCCGATTCTGATGTGCCGCGATCCGCAGGCGGTATACGATATGAACATTATGGCGATTAAACTGGCGGAAGATCCCGAAGTCCGGCTTCCGGTGCTTGTCGCTTCCGACGGATATTTCACTTCGCACCAGAAACGCCGCGTGCAGACGTTCGCTCATCGGGAAGATGTGCTTAAATTCATCGGGGAGAAGCCTCCCGCGGGATTCCCGGACGTGCTCGATCGCGACAATCCGATTACCGTCGGGCCGTATATGAATGAGCCCGATTATATTAACAACTGTTACCAGCAATCGATGGCGATGTACAGGGCTGGCGAAGTGTTTGATCGGATTCGCCGGGAATACGCGGAACTGACGGGCCGCGACTATCCTTTGCTCGATTTGTACCGTATGGAGGACGCCGAAGTCGCCGTGTTCCTAATGAACTCCGCTTCCGAGATTATCAAGGACGTCGTCGATCAGCTCCGCGAGCAAGGCATTAAAGCGGGGTCCATCGCGCCGAACATGATTCGCCCGTTTCCGCAAAAGCAAATCGCCGAAGCGCTGAAAAACGTCAAAGCCGTTACGGTCGGCGATCGGGCCGATTCTTACGGCGCTTACGGCGGCAATATGACGAATGAAATCAAGGCGGCGCTGCAAACGTACGGCAACGCGGATACGCTGGTGATTAGCCGCGTGTACGGTCTCGGGGGCAAAGATTTCTACGCGGAAGACGGCCACGCTTTGTTCCAGCTTGCCATCGACGCGGCGAAGAAAGGAAAGGTGGATGTCCCGTTCGATTACCACGGGCATACTCCCGGCGATCCGGCCAAAGCTCCGAAACGGGTGCTCAAGCCGCTCAAATTCGAAGATTTGAAAACAGGTCTCATTACGGTAACCAAGGACGAGACGACCGGTAAGCTGAACGTACGGATTCCTCCGATTCGGGCGCTGACGAAGAAACCGAAGCGGATTGCCCCCGGTCACGGCGCATGTCCCGGCTGCGGCATTTTCTCGGGCCTCGAGCTGTTCTTCAAAGGAATCGAAGGCGACATCGTCACCTTGTACCAGACGGGCTGCGCGATGGTCGTGACGACCGGTTATCCTTATTCGGCCCATAAAGCGACGTACATTCACAATTTGTTCCAGAACGGCGCGGCCACCCTTTCCGGTGTCGTAGAAATGTTCTGGGAGCGCAAACGTCGCGGGGAACTCGACCATTTGAACCTGAAGGACGATTTCACGTTCGTCATGGTCACCGGAGACGGCGGCATGGATATCGGCATGGGTCCGGCTATCGGCGCCGCGCTTCGCAACCATAAGATGATTATTTTGGAGTACGACAACGAAGGCTACATGAACACCGGGGCGCAATTGTCGTATTCCACCCCGCTCGGACACATGACTTCGACTTCCAACGTCGGCAAGTTCCAGGGCGGGAAACTGTTCCACCACAAAGATACGGCGCAGATTATGGCCGCCACGAACATCCCTTACGTGTTTACCGGCTCGGAAGCGTACCCGCAGGACCTGCTCAAAAAAGCGGCCAAAGCACAGTGGTACGCGCAAAACGAAGGGCTGGTATACGGTAAAATATTGATCGCCTGTCCGCTGAACTGGCGTTCGGAAGACCAGCTCGGTTCCAATATCGTAGGCGCGGCCGTCGACTGCTGCTTCTTCCCGCTTTACGAAGTGGAACGCGGAGTGACGACGATTACGTACAATCCGGAAGAAAAGAACAAGCGCATTCCGGTCGTCGAATGGCTCAAGACGATGGGCAAAACGCGGCACCTCGCCAAACCGGAATACGAGCAGTCGCTGAAAGCGTTCGAGGACGAGATCGAACGGCGCTGGCAGCGGCTGAAAGCAAAACATGAAAATCCGTATCTCTGAATGACGGCCGTCCGGGATTATCCGGACGGTGAGCTTGTCGAGAAAGCCCCAAGAGTTTCGTTTCTGATGGTAAGGGGGTGGGGGTATATGCTTCCAGCGACTGTTGAAATCGTGTTCTCATTAAATAT
>JAWLCZ010000152.1:0-10023 GCA_041686835.1 Paenibacillaceae bacterium
GGGGATCAACATGGCTGCCACACCGCAATCGACACGTGTCGTCGTAGGCATGTCCGGAGGAGTCGATTCCTCGGTCACCGCGCTGCTGTTAAAGCGGCAAGGCTACGACGTCATCGGCATTTTCATGAAAAACTGGGACGATACCGACGAATTCGGCCGCTGCACGGCGGAGGAAGACGCCGAGGACGTGCGCCGCGTATGCGGAAAAATCGGTATCCCTTTTTATACGGTTAATTTTGAAAAACAGTATATGGATAAAGTGTTCGCTTATTTTCTCGACGAGTACAGAAAAGGCCGCACCCCGAACCCGGACGTCATGTGCAACCGGGAAATCAAGTTCGGGGAGTTTTTGCAAAAGGCGCTCGACCTCGGCGCGGACTATATCGCGACCGGCCATTACGCGCGCATCGATTACGCGGACGGACAATACCGGCTGCTGCGCGGCGTCGACGCGAACAAAGATCAAACGTATTTCTTGAACATGCTGAACCAGTACCAGCTGTCCAAGTCGATGTTTCCGATCGGCCATCTGACGAAGCAGCAAGTGCGGGAAATGGCCGCCGAAGCCGGATTGCCGACCGCGCACAAGAAGGACAGCACCGGCGTATGTTTTATCGGCGAACGGAACTTCCGGGAATTTCTAAGCACGTATTTGCCGGCCCAGCCCGGGGAGATCCGCACGCTTGACGGGGAACTGAAAGGTACCCATCAGGGGCTGATGTATTATACGATCGGGCAGAGACAAGGGCTCGGCATCGGCGGTTCGGGCACGGGGGAACCGTGGTTCGTCGCCCGCAAAGATTTGGCGAACAACATTTTGTACGTCGTTCAGGGAGACAAGCATCCGAGCCTTTATTCCAAAGGGCTGTTTGCCACCGATCTGCACTGGATCAGCGGCAAACATCCGGAGCCGGTTTTCCGCTGCACGGCGAAATTCCGCTACCGCCAGCCCGATCAGCAGGTGACGGTGCATATCCGCCCGGATCGGACGTGCGATGTCGTGTTCGAACAGCCGCAAAAGGCGGTGACGCCGGGACAAGCGGTCGTGTTTTACCAGGGCGAAGTTTGTTTGGGCGGCGGCATCATTGACAAAGTGTATGAGGACGCGCTGCCGGAAGATATAACTCCGCTGGAAACGGCGAAATAAGAGGGGGTTGCCGACGGCAGCAGAATGACGCGCGTCAGTGCGATGGCGGTGGCGTACTACTGTTCGACTGCGCACTGCGTTGCGACTGCGACTCTGGTGCGGCTGCGCACTTAAAAGTTGTTGCAAATAAGACCCCGGCAGGCCTTAAAACACGATATTCTCTGATGTTACAATGAGAATAAGTGCCTGTCGGGGGGCTATTGAACTCTATCCGGCCCTCTTCCCCTTTGTTTGTTGTTTCCATGCCCACATTGCATTAGCTAATAGTTTTTGATCTTGTTCCCTTTCAAGAACGTACTCCAGCGCTTCCAACGCTCTTTTGTCGTACGGTTGATTTCCTAACATATGAACTGCGCTGCGTTTCACACGGATACTGGTATCTTCCAGTACTCGTTGTACTAATAATCCGACTATGTCTAAGCATAATGCGCTGTCTTTGCAAGGTTGACATCCGATACTATGAACCGCATGTCTTCTAACATCCGCATACGAATCTGTCAGCCTTTGGACCAAAGCCTCCACACAGCGTTCGTCAGCGTGATGATCCAGTAAAGCGACGCACCATTTCCTCACTCGCCAATTCGGATGTTCAAGACCTTCCAAGATATATGCCAATGCCGACTTTCCGGCTTGATCCAATATCGGGTATGCGGTTTTCCATCCTTCAGTGGTCGCTAACAATTCAACATATTCTCTATAGATGCCCATTACGTGTCCCTCCTCAGCCCACTTTTTATTTTATTTTACGGAATTAAGAAGTGAGCAGAAAAGGTGGGGTACTGCCAACGATGAATCCTGTTTCATCTTACTTTTCCTCGCCATCAGGCGGCAGCTTGTAAACGACCTCACCGTTTTCATTCAAAAATTCCAATCTTGGAACATCGTTCGCATCAATCACCATGCGAATCCGTTCGCTTCCTTTACTGTCCATCAAGCGTACGGACACCTCGCCATTTTGACTTTTCCCCATAAATGCCCGCGGGCAATGACCCTCAAAAAGCCGGGATATGGCCTCCTGCTTTTCCTGCCCCTCTTCCATGTGGTGTTGAATGGATTGAAGCCTTTCTATCGTCTCCGAAAGAGGCTGATTCGGTCTGTCATATACAGAAAAACCGTAATAGTTTGAGCCGTTCTTACCGTAGTAATGCATTTGCACAACCTGATCCTGCTTATACTGGTCAAAAGTAAGCGAGGCGGACGACACATAATTGCCATATTGGTCTACTGTGCTACCGAAGCCTAATCCGCCGCATTCATCGCCCTCGTCGTTGTAAAACATGATGCCGGACGACTGAATCCCTTTCCGCAACCCGGAGTATGCTTTGCCGTCAAGAACAATGTCCGGCACCTGTTCACTGTTAAATAAGACCATTTTTACGTTTCCGTCTTTATCCATGATGTTCACGCGCTCCACATCGATTTCCACGAATTTTTGCTTCTTTTGTTCAGCCATTGCTTCTCCTCCTTGTTTCATAGATATGAATGAATTTCTATATAAAAGCGATCCTTTACCACTGGCAAGTAGTAAAAGATCGCTCTGCAGCTAAATATAGGGTATTGTGGGCCGAAACATTCGACCGGTATCGTTAATTTACTGTGTTTGTGTGCTATCCGTCTCTCCGGAGGTTGAATCCGTGCCGCCGGAATCCGTCGTGCCGCCGTCGGTTCCGCTCTCGCCCGTATTGTCCGTTCCACCGCCGGTTGAATCGGACGAATCTTCGGACGAGGAATCCGTCGGCGTGGACGAATCGCCGCCGGAAGGCAGATCGACGGAAGAAGAATCTCCGCCGCCCGATTCCGGAGCGGTATTGGTAGGAACGTCGCCCGAGCTTGAACAACCTATCATCAGCATAAATGAAAGCAGAAGCATCATGCCGACCAAAGACCACTTTTTGTTCACTGTACACACTCTCCTTTTGCGTATGGATTTCGGTACAATTCCAATGTACAGGAGAAATGTGTCCGTTCTGTTTTCAAGCGAAGAACGATGTTTTAGCAAAATGTTAAGATTGTATGAACTCCCACTCAAACACTCGGGATCCATACGCTGAACGTGGTCCCCTTGTTCACTTCGCTTTCCACCTTGATTTTCCCTTGATGGAGTTCCACGAGCTCCTTGACAATCGCCAGGCCGAGTCCGGTTCCTTTGTTCTTCTTCGGCCGGCCGCGATCCACTTTAAAGAACCGCTCCCAGATCAATTCCTGATCCGCGGCGGATATCCCGATTCCCGTATCCTTCACTTGCAGCAGAACATACGAACCGTCACGCTCCGCGATGATCGCAATCGTTCCTTCGTCGGTAAATTTCACCGCGTTTTTCACTAAATTGGCCAATATTTGTTCCAGCCGATCCTGATCCGCGTATACTTTCGGCAGCTCCCCCTTCACTTCCACACGGATGTCAATGCCTTTCTCCACCGCTTCCTGCTTAAATTTGAAAGCGACTTTATGCAAAAGCGATTCCACCTTAAGCGGATGTTTGGAAAGCACAATCTCGTCATTCTCCAGTTTGATCAAGTCCATAATGTCATCCACAAGACGATTCATGTGCATCGTTTCCTGATACATCACATTGTAATACTTCTGTCTTCCTTCTTCGGGAATGAGCCCGTCCTGAAGAGCCTCCAAAAAACCTTGCATTGCCGTTAAAGGGGTTTTCAATTCGTGGGAAACGTTTGCGAGAAAATCGTTGCGGATTCGGTCAAGCTTCCGCCGTTCCTGATCGATTTTGGCCAGTTTGTCAGCCATCGCATTAATCGTATCGGCCAGATCGCCGATTTCATCGGGATAGTCGACGTGGATTCTTTCATCGTAGTTTCCCCTGCCGATTTCCGAAGCGACCCGATCGATTCTTTTCAGCGGGCGCGAAATGGACCATGACAAGTAGGACACCATCGCCGTTGACAGCAAAATGCCGAAGAGCGTCGCCCACAAAATCGTCTCCCTGATATTTCTTACCGTTTCGTTCATTCCGACAATCGGAGCGTGCAGCACGATGCCGCCATACAGATTGTCCTCTTTCCCCCAGGGAATCACCACGGAAAGCATGGGCTCCGACAACCCTTCGAACTTCAGCTGCTGCATAGCGTTTTCTCCCTTGAGCACGGTCTTCCGTATCGCCGGATCGACGGATTTGCCGGCGGTTACCTCTTCTTTAGTGGAGGTGGCTATAATTTTCCCTTCGCGATTGAAAATCCAAATTCTCGCGTCAAACGTTTGATCCAGGAAAAAGAGCAGTTTCTCCGTATCTTCTTTCGGCATATCCGGTTGAATCGTAAGATTGACCTTTTTCGCTTCCCGCAGCAGTTCATCTTTTTTGGAATCGTAGATATAACCTTTGGCGAAGTAGGAGATGATTAGACCGACGACGCCCAAACCGAGAAGCACGGTAATCATGTAGCTGTAAAGCAGGCGGCGGAAAATGCTCTTGTTCATGCCCAGCATCATGAATCCACCTCAAATTTGTACCCTACACCCCAGACGGTCTGAATATATTCTTTATGGCACCCGCTTAACTTCTGCCTCACCTTCTTGACATGCACATCCACCGTACGGATATCTCCGTAAAAATCGTATCCCCATACGATTTCGAGCAGCTGCTCGCGCGTATAGACAGAGCCCGGCGATTTGGCCAGATGCACAAGCAGATCGAACTCCTTCGGGCGGAAGCTTACTTTTTCCCCGCCCACGATCACTTCGCGCCGATCCAGATGGATGATGAGTCCGTCGAATTCGAAGGTGTTCTTCTCTTCCTCGCCGGCATTGAGCTGTCTCGGCTGCATGCGGCGGAAAATCGCTTTGATTCGGGCAACCAGTTCCCGCGGACTGAACGGTTTGACGACGTAATCGTCCGCCCCCAGCTCCAAACCGAGCACCCGGTCGAATTCCTCGCTTTTCGCCGTCAGCATAATGATCGGGATATCGAATTTTTTTAAAATTTCACGACACGCTTCGTAGCCGTCCATTTTGGGCATCATGACGTCAAGTATAATGATATCCGGACATTCTTTTTCAACCAGTTCAAGGGCGGAGGCGCCATCCTGGGCCTCGACCAATTCAATTTGCTGCTGCTCAAAATATAGACGAATGATTTCGCGAACATTCGGATCGTCATCGGCAACCAGCACTTTGAATGGTTTCATGCGGACAACCTCCCTACCGCAAGTGTACCTTATCCAAATATATATTCGCGGGAAGAGCCTGAATTTTGGGGGTAGCCTCCGCCGGATCCGGCCAAAAAGTCCGCCGATCATAGCCCGCATTATTTCTTGATCCAATCGCACAAAATCCATCTTGCCGATAGCGATTTGTTGCGCTAGACTGAAAGTGTAATTCAATAATTCCATTAAATAGAAAACCGCCTTGTTTGAATCTCTATCGCTTTTTTCTAAGCGTTTCACCACCTGACCCAAACAATAATGAATTTACTTCTAATCACAGACCCCGCCGAAACCAATTCTTCAGAAACTATCGAAGCAACGGATGTCCACTATAGACAGATGTAGTCATCAGTAGCAGCGAAGAACATATAAGTCATTAGAGGTTGCGAACGCCGCTGACTTCTGAAAGCCAAGGCGAAAAAAATAATTGTGACGCTATCCCGTTTGCCGTCCATTTCAAGGAAAGAGCTCCACGCCACAAAATGCTCCTTAATCAACTCAAATTTGTAAACGTTTACAAAAAAGGAAAGGGAGGTTTGTGGTGTTAATATAAGAAGTTCAATCTATGAGGAGTCCATCTTTAGCTGGAGAGCGGTCGCCACTAGAGACTTCGGAAGGGAGGGAAGCAGAGCAGAAAACAGCTGAGCCGCCACGAAGGCCGGTTCTGGAGTGATGGACAATGCATGGGCTGCAACCGTTGGCCGTTTTTGGGAAAGATGAACTGTCGAATGGATTGAACGATTTGGAGACCATGAAAAGATATTTAGGGAGGATGTCCATGAAGAAGTCGTTACTGCTTGTCTTCACAGCGGTGTTGGTGTTTGCTTCTGTATTCGCGGGCTGTGAATCGAACACAACGGAAACTTCAGATGCTTCGGCGGATGATCAGCAGCAGGCGACGGAAACAGACGATTCAGCCAAGTCAGCCGATGAATCGGAAGACAATGCAAAGGCTGCGGCCGCCATAGCAAACGGAACTATGGAATATAAGGAATCCCCGTTTTTCGCAGGAAAAGGTTTGCCTCCTGTCAAAGATCGTCTTCCCAAACAACCGAAATTGACCAATGAAATGCCTCCCAGCCAGCTGAAGTACCGGATCGGCAAATATGGAGGCACACTCCGGACCATTCGTATGGATGCCAGTTGGGACGGCGTAGCCTGGACGCTTGCCACCGAACCGCTGGTGAACAGCCCTGGACGTCTTGGAGAAGAGATTACGCCTAACGTTGTTCAGAGCTACGAGGTCAGCAACGATTTGAAACAATTTACATTCGTCCTGCGGGATGGCTTGAAGTGGTCTGATGGAACACCGGTGTCGACAGAGGACGTCAGATTCACCGTCAACGATGTGCTTAAGAATGAAGAACTGACGCCCATTTTCCCGCAATGGCTGCGCGCCGCCGGCAAAGCCGACGGGACGCCCATGGAGCTGGAAGTAATCGACAACCTTAAGTTCAAAATCAAGTTTGACAAGCCTTACGGCGGATTCCTCCTGCAGCTGACGACCGGTGACTACGCGGATTTGATGAAGCCGTCCCACTATTTGAAAAAATTTCATAAAAAATATGCCGATCCGTCCGAGTTGAAGAAGCGGGTCAAAGAAGCCCGATTCCAACCGAACGAATGGTACAATTTGTTCAACCTGAAAGAAGTCAGCGGTTGGGATATCGGTGTTCCGGAAGCGATCGGATATCCGGTGCTGTACCCCTATATCCATGCCAAAAACGGAAACGTAAGAACTTTCGAACGCAATCCTTACTATTTCAAGGTGGACAGTGCCGGCCAACAGCTGCCGTATATTGATCAGGTCAAAAGCACCTTTGTCCAGAATCTTGAAATGGGGTCTTTGAAAATTTTGTCCGGAGAAGTAGATTTTTCCTACGAATGGGCCCCGATCACCAAGATTGCGCTCTTCAAGGAGAACGAAGCCAAATACGGCTACAAAACACTTCTCAATACGACACTGCACCGCACCTCCGCCGATCTTTTCCTGAACATGACGTATAAAGATGCCAACTGGAGAAAAGTCGTGCGGGACATCCGGTTTAGGCAGGCCCTGAATCTGGCGTTGGACAAGAGCGAAATTGCCGACACCGTTCAATACGGACTGGCCAAGCCGAGCGAAATGCAGGGAACGGAATATAATCTGGATGAAGCCAACAGGCTGCTCGATGAAATGGGCATGAAAAAAGGCGCCGACGGATTCCGTATGGGGCCGGACGGCAAGAAATTTACCGTCCAATTCACGTATTCGAGCTGGATGACAAGCTTTCAGCCTACGGCAGAGCTCGTCGCGGAACAATGGAAACTGCTTGGCCTGGATATCCAGTTGAAACAGGTGGATCAGACATTGCTGTCCACGATGGTGAATGCCAATGAAGTACAGATGACGACGGGATTTACCCACGGTCCGGTGTTCGCTCCCTGGACGGATTGGGGCTTTAATAATTGGGGCCGCCAATGGTACTTGTGGTATACAACAAACGGCAAACAAGGCGAACAGCCTCCGGAAGAGGTTCTGAACTTCTATAAGCTGGTTGACGGCATCAGGGAACTGTCTCTGGAGGAAGCATTGAAGAGAAGAGAAGAATTGCGCGAAAACATGAAAAAGAACCTTTGGTATTTTGTTCCGAATGAAGAAATTATCCAGCCGATTGTGGTCAACGCCAAGTTGAGAAACCTTGACGATGCCGGATACCAAATTGCCAACAGCTTCGGCGGAGAACAATGGTGGTTTGAGCAATAATAAAAAAGAGGCCGTCCCGTTTTCTTTTTGTGTCGACTTTTCTTCAACGACACATTGGACTTATGGGACAGCCTCTTTTGCTTCTCTCCCCATTCAAACATCCCGCGATAAAGCCGCAATCGCCTCTCTCGCCGTCTCCCGATCGTCAAAATGGTGCGTAATTCCGTTCACAATCTGGTATGTTTCATGTCCTTTTCCGGCAATGAGCACTACATCCCGCGGATTCGCCATTTCGATAGCCCGGGCTATCGCCGTCCGGCGATCCGCAACGAATGCATAGCGGGATTTATCGTATCCGCTGTTCGCGAGGCCCGGCTCGATATCCCGCATAATCGCTTCCGGATTCTCGCTTCGCGGATTGTCCGACGTTACGAACACGAAGTCGCTGTATGCCGCTGCAATACCGCCCATCAGCGGGCGCTTGCCCCGATCCCGGTCTCCGCCGCAGCCGAATACGGTGATGACTTTTCCTTCGGCAAACTGGCGGATGGCCGCCAGCGCATTTTCAAGGCCGTCCGGCGTATGCGCATAATCGACCAGCACGAGAAACGGCTGGCCCGCGTCGACCGCTTCCATCCGACCAGGCACGACGGACAGCTGCGCCAGACTGCGCCGTATATGCTCAAGCGGGATTCCTTCCGCCAGTGCCGCGGCCGTGGCGGCAAGCGCATTGTAAACGTTGAATTTGCCGACCAGCCGGGTGTGAAAGACGGCTTCGCCCGCAAAGGTCGAGACGTCGAACGTATTGCCCTGCGGCGTAACCCGGATGTTCGATGCGAATACGTCTGCCGGGTTGTCGATGCCGTACGTGATCACTTCCGCCGCCGTAAGCGACGCAAATTGCTCCGAAGCGGGATCGTCGGCATTCAACACGGCAAATTTGCGCTCCTCCGGACCCGGTCCGAATGTGTTGCCCAATCGTGAGAACAGCAGCCCTTTCACTGCCCTGTAACGTTCCATCGAGCCGTGATAATCCAAATGATCCTGCGTCAAATTCGTAAATACCGCCGTGCGGAAATGGCAGCCCAGCACCCTCCCCATGTCGATTCCTTCGGAAGTGACCTCCATAATGCAGTACTCCGTGGAGGCGTCCCGCATTTTACGGAAAATGCGCTGCAGATCGGGACATTGCTGCGTATTGATTTCTGCGGCCATCGTTTCCGAACCGAAGGTGATGCCGATGTTCCCCATCAGCCCGGTGCGGAAACCGTAATCGCGCAATATTTTCTCCAGCATATGCGACGTCGTCGTTTTCCCGTTCGTTCCCGTAACGCCAATCAATTTCATTTCACGGCTCGGGTATCCGTAAAAATGGGAGGCGATGCGCGCCAAAGCCCATCTCGCGTCTTTCACGAACAGCTTCGGGGCATCGACATCGACGTCGCGCTCGACGACCAGCGCGCAAGCCCCGTTCCGAACGGCGTCCTCGGCATACGGATGCCGGTCTTCCAGCTTGCCGGGGATCCCCCGGACGCATACGAATAAATCGCCCGGTTGAACTCTGCGCGAATCCATTTGGATACCGGTTATTTCTACCGTCTCATCCCCCTGAATGCGCGAGACGGCCAAAAGCGAAGCAAGCTCTTTTAACTGCATGGAAGTTCCTCCTAATCCAAAAGCGGTATGACGGCGGAACGGCTGGCACACACGGACTTCCGTTTTATAGGAAAGGCAAGAGGATGAGCTGCCCCCAATCATCGGCCTGCACTGTGGATTCGGCAATCCGGTTCACGGATTGCCCGCCGCAAAGCAAACATCGATGCACGATTTGCCATCCTTTGCGCGAGTGCCGGCGAATCCCGACGGGCCGCATCAGCCCGCGGCAGCCGTTTCTCCTGTCTCCGGGCTTACGATCGACGTGCTTGGAATAGAGGCAGAACGGACAGTGGTTCCGGTAGCTGCCATTTGTAACCGGAACAACCTGATTGCCGCAATGCTCGCATTCGAAAGCACCGTTTTCCAAATAGCGG
>JAWLCZ010000153.1:0-10015 GCA_041686835.1 Paenibacillaceae bacterium
CCCATGGTGAAGAACGTCGGAAAGCCGTATGAGGGAAAACCTCACGTACGGTTTGATGAGGAGGGGCTGGCAGTCCCAGCCCTTTACTCTACCATAAACAGACGAACGGCAAGTACAGAGCGTTTCAACTGCATTTTGTACAAGATATTCTCTCTTACAAGGAAGCGACTAGCCGTCCGTCTCCCCCGGCTTCGTCATGACACGTTGCAGATGAACACTTTTCACCGCGTCGCATCGCCGGCCGGTTGAGGAACGTACGGCTTTCGCTGAGCAGAGCAGCATTTCGGCGGTTATGCCCATTGGCCGGAATTCCCCGGACAATGAAGCAAAAAGAAATGGAGTGCAGTATGGAACGCGTTCAACTGCGGTTGGAACTCACCCCCATCCCCCTCCCTCCCACGTTCGACGATCAATCCCGCGTGCGCTGTTGTCGAGTCGGGCTGAACGCAATGGATCTGGACAGCGGATTCCAAGGAACGGGCGGTGATCTGCCACCAGGTTTTTCTAATATGGATATATTTTTCAGCTGTTGATTAGTTTACATTTATATACAAAAGTGATATCATATAAATATCAAAACAATATGAAAATGATCAGTCAAGAGGAAGGATGGGAATGAAGATGCAAGAACGAAAAGCTTGGGCCATGAACGGTTTTGTGGGAATTCTCCTGCTGGCGGTGTTTCTGGGGCTCGGAATTTATGCGTTGAGCGAGGAAATGTTTGTTGCCGGCGTGCTGTTGCTGCTGCTTTTTGTCGTGCTTACCACATCCGTCGTCGTGGTTCAGCCGAATCAGGCGGTGGCGATTACATTTTTCGGAAGATATATGGGCAGTTTGCGCGAAAGCGGCCTCTGGCTGACGGTTCCGTTTACGGTCAGAAAAAAGGTGTCCCTGCGCGTCCGCAACTTTAACAGCTCGAAGCTGAAGGTCAACGATGTGGACGGAAATCCGATTGAAATCGCCGCGGTTGTCGTATTCAAGGTGGTCGATTCGGCGAAAGCTTTGTTCGATGTGGACAATTACGAGCAGTTTGTGGAAATTCAGAGTGAAACCGCCCTTCGCCATGTCGCCAGCAAATACCCTTACGATTCGTTTGACGGGGAAGGATATTCGCTGCGCGGCAATGCGGATGAAGTGGCTGGACAGCTGAGCGGCGAACTGCAGGATCGATTGGCTATCGCGGGTGTGGAAGTGGTGGAAGCGAGGCTGACGCACCTTGCGTATTCGACGGAAATCGCCAGCGCGATGCTGCAGCGCCAGCAGGCATCCGCCATCATTTCCGCTCGGCAGAAAATCGTCGAAGGCGCGGTAGGGATGGTACAGTCGGCGATCGAACAGCTTCAGCGGGAAGGCGTTATCGAACTGGACGAGGAGCGTAAAGCGGCGATGATCAACAATCTGATGGTGGCTATCGTGTCGGATCGGGCCGCAACTCCCGTCATTAACGCCGGAACGCTGTACTGACGGCGGATCGGCTTATGGCGGCCAAAAAGAACTTTCCGCTGCGCATCGACCCGAAACTGTATGAAGTGCTTGAGCGATGGGCGGCCGACGAGTTCCGCAGCGTCAATGCGCATATTGAATTTTTGCTGCGCAAGGCTGCGTACGAGGCGGGACGTCTTGCGTCCGGGGAAAAGAAAGAATGAAGAAACGTATTATTGACGAGAAACCTCACTAATCAACGACAGCGACTTCGGGGTTCCGTAATGCCTCAGGACATTCATCTTTTCTCCGAGTCCATACTCTGATAATATCCGTCTTGGAATAAAAGATGCAGATACAAGTAAACTCTTCGCTGCAACTAGCGTAACAGGGGTATAAGATGGACAGCATGCAAACACTGGCGGCCGCGGTCCGCGCAGACTCGCAGTTGCCGAGTTGACCTTCTACCAGAATCAAGCCGCGCCGCTGACGCGGTGCGGCCGAGACCAACTACCTGCCTCTCTTCGCAGAGTAGGCCCTGTTTATAGAGTAACGGACTTCCACCGTCGCCGAACATCCACGGACGAGGCCCACTACGGGCATTGGCTGAGCCGCTTGCCGATCTCCCAATGGTGGCCAAACGGGTGCGGAGTACTACTGACTTTACCGTTCGGGCTTCCACCCTGGTATCAGATTATCAAGCCGTCATAGCCGATTTCCACATGTATCGGAGCATATTTTGCAAAATAGGCTGTGAGACCCTCATGGTCCAAATCATGATGATTCGTATGCGTAAGCACGACCGTCGTGTTCTCGTGAATCGTACCTTGTTCTAAAAGCCTTTCCAAAACCGCAATAAAACGGTGTACGTCAAGATGCTCGGCATCTGGTTCAATCGCATCGGAGCCAAACGTACACTCCATGATGAGAAGGTCCAGGGTGCGCGGCTTTAACAATTCAAAAGTCTGTTCAAAGAAATATCCCGTATCCACAGCATAGAACAGGGTACGGCCATCCCGGAGAGTAATGAGGTAATTGGCGGCTTGTTCATTTTCTCCGTGTCCCCTGTGATTGCCGACCAGCGCCATTACTTTCATGCCGTCGATCTCGTATTGCTTCAGGTAATCGATTTCCACAAACTCCACGATTCTGTCCCGGAGAAGGGCGAGGCCATTTTCATTAAGCTGCGTTAACGCCCATTTGTACGCAGGAACCGTCAAATAAATTTGCAGCGGCTCTTCACTTCTGTCCCGGGCCATTTCGCGCAGATTCAGCTCCGTCATGCAGAAATGGTCTTCGTGTGTATGCGTAATCAGGAGATGTCTCAACTCGCGCAGGTTCACTCCGCACTTTAAAGCCTGATTGAATGTGTCCGGGCCAAAATCGATATGAACCCGTTCGTTCAACCTAAGCGCGCTTCTTGTCCGCACATCTTTGCCGCCTTTTTTGCGGGCGTTTTCGCAGATCCCGCAACCGCAAAACGGGTCGGGAATTCCTTCTGCCGCCCCGGTTCCAAGAAACGTAATGCCATATTTCATTTGTTTCACTTCTCCTTGCCGATTTATTTTTTGCCGAGAGCGAAGACATGAATGCGTGTGCTTCATCGACCTTCATCCGAAGGTGCCTTATCGTTAAGCAGCAAAGCAACTTGTTCGACATAATCGAACACTTCGATCAGCGCCCCTTCGTCATTCGTTCGCAGCGTAACCCAATCCGCCGCTTCCTTCAGACGGGAATGAGCATTTTGCACGGCTATGCCTTGACCGGCAATGGAAATCATTTCGATATCGTTCAGATTGTCACCGACTGTAATAAACTTGCCGACCGAAGTGTTTATCAACTCTGACAGGTATTGGCAAGCCTCACCTTTATTGGTGCCAGCCGGTAGAATTTCAAGTGTTCCCGGTTCCGAACGCACTGAATGCCACTCTTCACATTCGTTGAAAACAAAAACACTGAATTTGTCCAAAAGCTGCGGCTCTCCCAAAAACATGATTTTATCGCATTCCGCAACTTTTTCGTTTATCCGGGAAAGCGACGCTTCCTTTATTGAAACCCGGTCATTGAACATATATCGTTTAACCTCCTCGCTCAAATCCGGAGAATAAACGTCATCATTATGAACAATCAACACATCTATCCCAATATTTCGGCCGTGTAAGTCATAAATATTCAATACGTTACGGATCGAAGCGGCGGATAGATACCGTTCCCGTAAAAAGGTTTTACTGACAGGGTCATATATTTTCGCTCCGTTGCAAAGGATGACCGGAACCTGAATATTCAGCTGATGTATAAATGGCAGTGCACTCACCAATGTGCGTCCCGTTGCCAAAGTAAAAATACCGCCGGCTTTTTGAAACTGCTCTATCCGATGACGTACGGATGGAATAATTTGCTGCCGCGAATTTAACAGCGTACCGTCGATATCGGAGATGATCCATCGGTTGCGCATGGAGACTCCCTCATTTATTTGATTCATTCTAAACCCCTCTTTCACTTGTGACTCTCCAATGAATGTTAGCACGGTTTTGTAAAATATGTTCTATGTTTAAGAAAAGTAGTTGTAAATCCGGTAATACAGAGATAAATGTCCGGATTGAGTACGGCTTGGCTTGAAAAACTACATAAAATCTTAAATTGCAATTGACACACGGTTTACAGATGGCTTGTATACTTTCTCTCTGTACTGAATTCATAGAAAGGAGTTTCAACGTATGGAGTGGATCAACAAGAGAAACCGAGTTGCAGTACTAAAAAGTTTGGCCATGCTGCTTATTGTTATTATGGCTGTTAGTCTCGCCGGTTGCGGCAGCGGCAATCCGACGGCAAGCTCTGCCGGCCGTGAGGATAATGCAGGCGGCAATGCTGAAAAAAAAGATTACCTTAATATGTCGTGGGAAGAAATTGAGGAAGAGGCCAAAAAAGAAGGAGAGGTTGTTTTCTACTCATGGCACAGCGAGGATCTCTGGAAACAAGTCGCCGAAGATTTTGAGAAAAAATACGGCATTAAAATGAAGGTTGTCATCGCGGACAACAGTTTGTCCCAGCTGCTTGCGGAGAAGGATGCGGCAAAAAGCTCCGCAGACGTATATATCGTAGGCGGCGGCCCGAATGTAAAGACGGCAATGGACGCCGGACTTATGCTTGGTCCAATCCTGCCGAAAATGGAAAGCAAGGATCAGCTGTCCCCTGCTCTTAGCGAAGTTCAGGAAGGCATTCCGCATAACGGTTATCTTGTGCCCCTTTATCGAAATCAGACAGGTTTGCTATACAATCCTGAAAAAGTAAAAAATCCGCCGCAGACGTTTGACGAGCTCGTAAAATGGATGGAAGAAAATCCTAAACAGTTCGGCTTCAGCGACCCGACAAAAGGCGGCACCGGAGAGGCGTTTATCCAGACGGTCATCTCGCATGTCGGCGGCGGCCTGGATAAATACAAGGGCGATACGGAGCTGGATCCGGAAAAAGTAAAAGACTGGGATAAAGTTTGGAAATGGTTCAACGACCGCAAAGACCTATATACGGTTACCGCGTCCAACGCCGACTCGCTCAGCAGGTTCAACCAGCATGAGCTTACGCTTACGGTGGCCTGGGACGATTCCGTGCTGAAAGCTTGGAAGAAAGGGGAATTATTCAAGGAAAGCAAGCTTTACATCCCCGATATGGGCATGCCTGGCGGCGGCGACACGGTCGGCATATCCAAAAATGCCGAACATAAGGCGGCGGCGCTTCTGCTCATCAACTATCTTACATCTGCCGAAACGCAAAAGATGATGAATGGCATTACCGGGACCTACCCTGCGAGAACGGACATTCAAGTGGAGAACTCCGCCCTTACCGCTGAAGAATTCAACAATAAAAATGTTCCTTGGGTGCCCGGTCCTTACAAAAAACATTTTGACGAAGAATTTGTGAAAAACGTCCTGATGAGCCAATAAAATAATCGCAACGGAAACGGGGCGCTGTATCTTTGGGATACAGCCCCCGATATAATAAGGAGGCTTTTTTGCATGCTTGACAAAAGAGTAGGGATAAATCTGCCCGATACGCCGCTCGATACACTCGCCCGAAAGTTGGAACATTACGCCCGCGCGGGATTCGGAAGTATTGAGATTAATTTGGGGATGTATCCGTTTATCACTTGCGGAAAAATACACGAGGGCTATGTAAGAAGTTTTGGAAACATATTGCGCAGTTCCGGACTTGATTTTACAGCACATATCGTGGAAGGCTTGGACTTAAGAAATGTTGCCGACTATGACCTCCATAAAACGGTGCTGCTAAGCTCGGTGGAAGTGTGCGCAATGCTCGGCATGAAGCATTTGACCGTACATTTTGAAAAGAAGTCTCTAGATTATTTGACAGAACATGCCTTTGTCGAGGGGCACATCGAAGCGGCGGAGAAGGCCGCATCCCTTAACGTGAAAATCGGTATTGAGAATATTGAAGTGGACGATTACAGGAATGTGATTGATTGCGTCAAGAAAGTGAATAATAAAGCCTTTGGGATGACATTCGACACGGGCCACATGTTTCTTACGTCCAATTATTTTCATTTCGACTATCTTGAGGCTGTGAAGGAATGCGCCCCTTATGTGTGCCATGTGCACCTGAGCGACAATAACGGCATATATGAAGAGCTTAGAATGACCAACTGGAACGACTATAAGGCTTTGAGCATGCCCTACCGAATTGCCTTCGGACGGGGGGACGTTCATCTGCCTCCCTATTGGGGCGACATTCCGATGGATGAAGTGATAACGATTCTTGAGGGACACGGTTTTGACGGCATTTACATTTGCGAGTATAACGTCGAATATTTCGCCGGTTGCGAATCGGAGCTAAGGCAGAAGGTGAGTGAAGCTATCCGCCGGGCGAATACCGAAAAGAACGGAATATTGGGGTGAAGTTCTTGAACGTCACAGCTTTGAGAATACAGAACCTTACCAAAATGTACGGAGAAACGATCGCCGTAAACGACGTCACTATTGATATCCGGGGTGGCGAGTTCATCACCCTGCTAGGCCCCTCCGGCTGCGGGAAAACAACCATTCTCAGGATGATTGCCGGTTTTATTGAGCCGACTGCAGGAAACATTTTCTTTGACAATCAGGATATAACTTATGTGCCGCCAAACAAGCGATTAACCGCCATGGTGTTCCAATCGTACGCTCTGTTCCCGCACATGACGGTGGCCGAAAATATCCGGTTTGGCCTGCGCATGCAAAAAATACCTGAAAATGAGCAACAGCGGCGTATTGCTGAAGTATTAAGCATGGTTCGTCTAGACGGGCTGGAGAAGAGAAGGCCGTATGAACTTTCGGGAGGCCAGCAGCAAAGAGTTGCCCTTGCTAGAGCATTGGCCGTAAGGCCGAAAATCCTTCTATTCGACGAACCTTTGTCAAACCTGGACGCCAAGCTTAGAGAAAGTGTGAGAGTGGAAATTAGGGAGCTTCAGCGCAAGCTTAATATAACTACGTTGTACGTAACCCATGATCAAGGGGAAGCCCTTGCCATGTCGGACAGAATTTTTATTATGAATAAAGGCAGGATTGAGCAGGCCGATACTCCGGTAAACATCTACAAATACCCGAAGAACAGGTTTGTGGCCGACTTTATGGGCACTGCAAATATCGCTGCGGGAGAGGTCGTCGGTTATCGCGGAGGAATAGCCACGATCATGACCGAGCTGGGGCTGTTTAAAGCCAAGGCTCCGGGGATTATGTCAAAAAAGGTTTCCGTCTGCTGGCGGCCCGAGGACATGCTGCTTGTTGCGGAAGGCGGCGAAAATGTCGTGAAGGGAAAAATCATGCAGTCGGTATATATGGGAAACTGCACTGATGTATTCTTAAACGTGAACGGCAGGACGATAAGGGCGCATGTATCCAAAGACACGGAAATGAAGGAAGGCGCGGCGGCGGTCTTTACGGTGCCTGCAGAAAAAATACACGTCATGGAGGGTGAGCCGGATGCTGTCTAGGAAAAACAATGAGCGGCTTCTTATTCCGTTGCTTTTGCTGCCGGGCGTCGGTTACATTCTCGTCATGATCGTCACCGTATTGAGCATGACGGTGCTGCAAAGCTTCGGGTTTTATAACCTGACCGGGGAGTCTCACTTTACATTCAAATATTGGATGCAGCTTTTTGACAAGCAGTTTGTCGATTCTTTTTTATTCTCTGCTTATGTGGGCTTGGGGAGCTCGATTTGTTCCATGATTGTATGTTATCCCCTCGCTCTTTTTCTGCATGCCAAATTTCCCGGCAAAAATGTCGTGTTGCCTTTCATTAGGATCCCACTGTTTGTGCCGGCTCTTGTCGCCACCTTTCTCATCATCAACATACTCGATTACCACGGGCTTGTGAATGAAATCCTCGTCTGGCTCGGTTTGATCAAAGAACCGCTCAGGATGAGAAATGACCAATACGCCTTGGGAGTGCTCTTTATTCAAATGTGGAAAAACATTCCTTTCCAGCTTGTCATCGTATCATCGGCGCTTGAAGGGATAAGGGAAGATATCAAGGAGGCGGCCAGAAATCTGGGGGCAGGGTCTTTTACCCTTTTTACGCGCATTATATTTCCGCTCACGATTTCCAGCGCCCTTGTCGCGATGATCATGGTGTTTATCGGCACCTTCGGCGATTACTCGGTCACCAAGGCGGCCGGTCCCATGTATCCTTCCTCCATGGCGGTATTGATGCATACGAAAGCTTTTATGTTTCAAGAATGGAATTACGCTGCCTGCGTCGGCGTCGTGATGATTGTTGCGGTCATATTTTTTGTGGCATGTTATACGAAAATCGCTTCAATATTCACAAAAAGTTATTAGTGCGGAGGGTTAGTGCAATATGAACGATATTTCAATTGCAAGATGGCCTGTTGGCGGCAGAGGCGGGTCGCGTTTTTCTATACGAATCAACCAATGGTTCAAACTTATTGCGGTAACCTTGTTGTTTGCCATATGGGTTGGGCTGCCTTTGTTCATGGGCGTGCTTTGGTCGCTTGTCGACCCGGATCATCCATGGTCGTATCCCCATCTTTTCCCTGAGAAACTTTCGTTTTACCATTGGGAACATGCGTTTAAATATACGGATATTGTGCCGGCGATTGGAAGAAGCTTTTTTATCGCTTTTTGTTCCACTCTTCTTGCTTTCGCGCTTGCGCTGCCGACTGCCTATGCCCTTGGCCGAATGAGCTTTCCCGGCAAGGAAGCCATTAAAATTGTTATACTTCTACCCATCATGTTGCCTGGCATGGTAGTTGCCCTCTTTTTGGGAAGAACGTTTATTATGCTTGGCCTTTCCCAGACTTACATCGGTGTGATTTTGGGTCATGCCCTGTTGGGCTTGCCGTATATGCTGAGAATTCTGATTATAAGCTTTGAGTCCATTCCGCAGGAAGTTGTTGACGCTGCCGACAACCTGGGGGCGGGCATATGGACAAAACTGAAAGAGATCTATTTGCCGCTTATTATGCCGGGATTTTTGGCCGGTTCGCTGTTTACGTTTATCGCCAGCATAGAAGAGTTCAATATTTCATTTGTTATCGGTTCGCCGAGCATACAGACGATTACGACGATACTGTTTTCGTATCTCGGCTACAATTTCGTGAGAACAAGCTCATCCGTTATTTCCTTGATACTTATCATTCCAAACCTGTTGATCCTCTTCCTGTTTGAAAAATATTTCAAGTCGCAATATATGTCGGCTGCGCTTGGCAAGGTCTAAATGACGCTCAAAAAAATGCTCATTCGAGCGTTTTTACTATGTAATGGCGTCCCACAAGAGATACTCTCCCTGCGGTCGGGACGGCGAACCGTACGCTAACGAAGCGGATGCTCCGGCGTTCCCCCCAGGGGTTCTCATCTGCGTTCAGGAACGCAAAAAACCACCCGAATAGGGTGGTTTTTTGCATATATACCACCCGCAAAGGTGGTTTAGCGCATATGTAATGGCGTCCCAGAAGGGATTCGAACCCCTGACACACGGCTTAGAAGGCCGTTGCTCTATCCAGCTGAGCTACTGGGACACAATATCCGCAAAAAGGGCCGCGATGCTTACGAACCGTCTTCCGACTACTTTTGCGGGGCCCGTAAACCATTGGAGCGGGTGAAGGGAATCGAACCCTCGCCTCAAGCTTGGGAAGCTGGCGTTCTACCATTAAACTACACCCGCAGGCCGATAGTTTTAGCAGAAACATCAATCATAATATCACATGAAAAATAGAAAATCAACGGACAAAATCTGCTTATTTGATCAATCTTTTGCCGATGCCCGTCTTGCTAAGATTTTGGCGGTTTCCGCAAGGGATAACTTGATAGCTCCGCCAGTTTAGCCGATAATATAACAAGCATCATGTTTTCATCCCGTGCAATTTTGCAAAGGCGGCGGTCCCTATTAGCGAACAACCCAAAGACAACGTGATCCTTTTGCCGAAAACCGTGGAATATTACCAGATGGAACTTACCCGCATGCTGGAAAACGACCGGTTCGGGGAAGCGGCCGGACTGCTTCGTTTTTTGCTGCAGTGCGAAAGCGGCGATCCAGAGACGGACGATGAATGGCGGGCGCTGCTCGATTGGCTCGAAACCTC
>JAWLCZ010000154.1:0-10003 GCA_041686835.1 Paenibacillaceae bacterium
CATCGAAGCCGCCTCGGCGGCCCATTTTCCGTTGGATTTGACCGTCTTCTCGTGCACGGGAAAATAGGTGTAAAATGACGTCAGACTGAGAAAATACGGCGTCGGCGACTTCAGCGTCACTTCGAGGGTGTAATCGTCTTTCGCCTTCACCCCGACCTGATTCGCGTCGCTCAGTTTTTTGGTGTTGTATTCTTCCGCGTTTTTCAAATAGTACAATTGATAAGCGTATGGGGCCGGCGGATTCATGTTCGGATCGAGCGCCCGTTTCCAGGCGAATTCGAAATCGCTCGCTTTGACCGGATCCCCGTTGCTCCACTTGGCGTCTTTGCGCAGATGGAACGTGTACGTCAATCCGTCCTCCGAAATATCCCACTTCTCCGCGGCTGCAGGAACCGCGTCACCTTTTTCGTCAATGCGCGTCAATCCTTCAAACAATCCCGATAAAACGGTGGATGAAACTTGGTCCTGCGTTTGGGCCGGATCCAGCGTCGGAGGCTCGGCTCCCAAATTCATGCGAAAAATCTGTTCTCCGGACGGAGTCCCTTTCGTTCCACAGCCAGCCAACAGCATCCCCGCCAGCAAAATGATAGACGACAACACAATGACCATGTGTCTGAACCGATTTGACATCTTGTTTCCCCCTGTTGCAAACTTGATTTCTCGGAATTTCACGGGCATAAAACTCAAAAAATAGTGCAGGTTGCGGGTTCCCGCATATTGTCCTCCGCATCTCTTTCTGTTTTTTCTCAAATGGGCTGGCTGCGAGAAATGCCGCAAGGGCTTTTCGACAAGTCCCGGTCGGCACCATTACTGCAAGTACGTTCTGAAAGTCCCCTGGATCATCAAGCGCTCATTGGCTGAAACCGGAACTTCAAAGCCAATTTCATGTGAATTGCAACGATCTTATGCAAGCGTTTTCATGACTAGTTGCTTGTTTTTCCCCACCTCCGTTTCTTTTCGTATCCTTCAAATCCTCTCCTGAATCCGGAGTTCAACGTCTACCGACAGCATTCGCTTCGGCCCGGCCGTTGTCCGGGTATGGTAAAATTTCAATGAGCGCGGCAGATCACTCCTTTAAGTTAACATAATGCATTTCGATTTTTCATTAGTAATATATGGTGCCATTGCTCCTCTTGACCGCCGTATCCGCGAAGATCCGGCGAAAATAAAAATCACCCTGCACTTTTTTGTCATCAATAGTGCAGAGTGATTGATTATTGGTTTTATTACTATATTTTGGAGTCCAAAATAAAAAAAGAGGAGTTGTGGAACTACATGCTGTATATGTATTTTCCCAACCCAATAAAAAGAAACAAAACGTACAGAGCGCTCAACGCCAAAAAACCGAAACGCCACAATGCCTTAACCAGCTTTTTGACGTCCAGCCTTCCTTTCAGACGGTTCTGCAACCCGCCGAGCAGTCCGAAAGCGGTCAAGAAAAACAAAAGAATAAGCCAGAAGCCGAACCCTGACTTAAAAATATCGTTGAACATCGCCGTGACCGAACCGACGAGCAGCAGTGTCGTCATATCCATCGAAATGTTCATTGCCTTTTTCTTGTTTTTATAGACAAAATATAGCGCGATCCAAATAATGAAGAAAGGAATGAACGGAACGACGGCAAGTGCGGCATACACATGAACAATCCAACCGATCAATGCTTGCATTCCACTTTCACCTGCTTTACTGCGCTTTGTTACTCATTCGCCGCGGAGGCCGGCCGCCGCGCCAGCGCCGGTACGGTGCGAAAATTCCAGCGCTTTCACCAACCGGTATATCGCGTGATGGGCCGGTACGTCGATTCCCCGCTTTCCGGACAAACGGATGATGCTCCCGTTGATCCAGTCGATTTCCGTCATTTTACCCGCCAAGACGTCCTGCAGCATGGAGGAATGGTTGTCCGCAGTGCTGCCGCATACGGCGAGCAGCCGCTCCCACAGATCTTCCGCGACGGTGACACCCTCCGCTTCGGCCACCCGGCATCCCTCGTCCAACAACGCTTTCATCAACTGCCGTGAATCCGGGGAACGCGGCAATTCCCCGTTCGGTATGCGCAGAATGGCGGTCAGCGGATTGATGACCGAATTGATCAGCAATTTATTCCAGATGATGCTACCCATCTCATTCGACAGAGACGCCTTAAATCCTGCATCGTTCAACAAAGCCGCAAGTTTTTTTTCGCTTTCTCCGAAACCGGCCTTTCCCCGCGCCTCACGCCCGATCCAGGTAAAGCCCCGTCCCGTATGCCTGACGCGGGTCGCGTTCTCCTTCTTCGCGCCTTCCGTCGTCACGGCCGTAAACACCCGGTCCGCAGGAACGGCCGCGGCCAGCCGCTCGGCATGCCCGATCCCGTTCTGGAAGCAGGCCAGCCTGGTGTTTGCCCCCATCGAATCCGCAATGTATTGAAGGAGACGCTCGTCCAAATGCTGCTGCTTCACCATGAGCAGAATCCAATCCGGCGGCTCGGGACACGGGGATGGGAAAACAAGGCACGGCAGCTTCGTTTCAAGGCAGCTATCGTTCTCCACAATCGCCAGACCGCCTTCCAAGGCGCGCGCCTGTTCGGGCGTGCGCGCCACCAGCCGGACGCGGGAGTGCGCGGCCAGCTTCCCGGCCATCAATAGCCCGAGCGAACCGGCTCCGATGATCAACAAGTTCAACATACGTCGCCTCCCCACCCTTTTTTCCCAAATATATCACGTACGTCCGCAACATACAAAAATCCTTTCCGCAGCCTGCCGCCGCATAGAAAGGATCTTACAACCGCAACAATTATTCTATTCTTTCCAGATTGCCGTTGGCATCCATCTTGAATCTCGGCTTGTTCTCGTCCTCTTCTTCAACAAGGAAGGCCAACTTCCGGGCCCGGTCCATGATTTGGATAAGCGCCTTGTAATCGTCGTTGACAACCCGGTAATCCGTTTGCACTTCGCTTACTTCCTTCTGCAATCTTTCATTCTCCTTTTGCAGCCTGGCCAATTCTTCTTCTCTGTCAACAAGCTCTTTTTCCAGGTTTTTAATCTGCCGCTGGAGTTCCTGATAGGTTCCCTTCCATTGCCGCAAAAAGCGAATGACCGCATCGATGGAGATCGACGCTTCCGACAGCGTTTCTTGTCTCGTCCCGTTTTCCTCGGACCGTTCCATGACGGCTATCGTCGCTATGTCCGTATCGGAAGGGGCGGTTTGCTTTTTCATCTGGTTTCTTTTTTGGCGCTGCGCTTTGGCGATTTGAATGGCCGCGTCGTATTTTTTGCGCACGCAGCTGTTCCAGCGAAAACCGCATGCCGCCGCCGTTCTCCCGATCCTTTCACCCACTTCTTCGAATGCGGCCAATTGGGTGCTCCCTTCGCGAATGTGGCGCAAAGTAACCTCGGCCAAAATCAGATCGTCATCCGTGCTCCACGCGTCTTGTCTCACTGCTGACATGTAGTTATAACCTCCCTAACATCGATATGCAAAAGTAAATGGGAATACTTTTGTCGCTTACTTTATCTCTATGCCCATGGTAGAGTTCATAGAATCTATTTGATACTATTTTGTATATCCATTTTTTTTGCCGCTCATACATGATTGTTAGAGAAAAAGGTTACACTACTCGTTAAGGATGCGAAAAAAGTTCCGTTTTTCGTCAAGGATTCGCCGTTTACAGCCATAAGGGCAGACGGTATAATAAACAGTAGTAAATTTGGCCGCAGACAAGAAAGGGGGATGTTTACAATGGCGCGCATGTATCGGGTTCTCGGTTTCTGGACATTGGTGATCGGTTTGATGGCACTCGCGGGACAAATGACGGAAATGGCTCTCTTGTTCTTTTTCCAAACGGCCGTGTTTGTCTTGTTAGGATATATGAATTTGACGGAAAGGACCTACATATTGATCTTCTGGGGGTACATGATTGTAGCCTTTACCGGATTTACGTACTGGTCTTTCTTCCGGTTGGAAGTGTGAGCTGCGCTCCTGCCCATACAAAAGTGACTGAAGCGGAATCAGTCACTTTTTTTGTACCAGCACCTTGAACAATTCGCTCATCCGGTCGCTGAGCAGAAGCTGGCGTATCGCCCGATTTTTTCTTGCGATCGGATGAAACGGATCGGCGCCGAAGTAATTTTGCAATTTACCGAGAATGCCGGCCTCAAGCAAAAATTGCTTTTGCGTCATGAGCGACCATTGCGTAAAACCGGCTTCCTTCCCCGCGCGAACACAGGCCGAGAAGTTGATGTGCGCGGTAATATCCTGCTCCCCGATATTCACATAAGGGTTGTCGTGGGCCGTGTGGCGGCTGTAGCACATTAATGTGCCGTTCATCCGATGGTCCGCATAGATTTCTTCCGCCGTATCCCCGTAATCGATCGTGATCAGCCATCCGTTTTCCATCCGCCGCCCGATTCGCTCAATCCACTGTTCGCAAGCCAAATTCACTTCGGCGGTTTGCCCTTCCCTGAGCGTAACGCCTTCCCGCTCGAAATAGCGCTTGAGCGGCCCTTCCTCGCACTTGTGCAGCACTTCGCGAAACGCGCCTTCCGCCTCGTCCCAGGTGATGTGGATCTCGTATAGAACGCCTCCAATATACCGGACCCGATGTACGGGGAAAGCGTCGAGCAGCTCGTTGGAGAAAACGATCGCGCCTTGCCATGGGCCTTCCGCAAACCACTGATCGGCGGTCGCGAAACGGACTTTGCCGGCATGCTCCTTCAGTGTTTGCCGCTGCTGCCGGCGATGCAGCTCACTGGTTTCGATTGCGGTGAACTGCGTAACGGCGTAAAGATGCGGGAAGTTCGAGCGAAGTTCGTCCAGCAGCTGCGCGGCCAGCCTCCCCGTTCCTCCACCCCATTCCACAATCGCCAGCGTATCCCGTGGCTCGGCCTCATACAAGGAGGCGACATAACGCGCCAGCATTTCGCCCATCAGCGAACCGACCGAAGAGCTTGTATAAAAGTCGCCTTCTTTGCCGATTTTCACGCGATCGCCGGTATAATAGCCGTATTCCGGGTCGTACAGGCACATCTCCATATAATCGCGAAACGGGATCGCCCGCTTCGGATGTTGTTCGATCGATTCCTTGATGCGCCGGATCAGCGGTTCATGGCTTCGCTGTCGGTTCATTCCGATTTTCCTCCGATCGTATGCATAACTAACGCGGCAACATTTTTGTCATGTTTCCCGACGTTTTATGATAATCTTATCATGAGAAAGATGAGGGGGAAACGACATGAAGTTTCTGCTTCGCGTCGCGATAATCGTCTGTTTCGGCATCGCAATGCTTCCGTATCAAGCCGCACTGGCTTTGGCCGAACCTTCCCTGGAAGACACGAAAAAACTGCTGGAAAAAAGCTTGACGCTCTATGAGATCGATCAGGAAATCGCCAGATTGTCGGAGCAGGAGTCGGAAATCGCGGCAAGCATCGCGCAAAACGGAAAACGGATCGAACAGCAGCAGCGGCTTGTCGACCATACGCGGCTCCATGCGGGACAAGTGCTGCGGGCCTATTACACGGGCGAGCGCGATTCGATATGGATGCTGCTGTTTTCGGCCCGATCGTTTTCGGACGCGATCGCCATGTTCGAATATTTGACGATGATAGTGCAGAACGACCGCAGAGCGCTCCGCAAACACGCTTCCTCCTACAGTGATTTGAAAGCGCTGCAAGCACAGCTGCTGGACAAACAGAAGCGGCTGAATGACGTAAAAAGCCGGTTTCTGATCCAGCGCGAAAGGGTAGCCAAGCTGCAGCAGGAAGTAAAGGAAGCGATGGCCAGGATTCCGGAAGCGGACTTGCAAGATGCCAGGCAGCAGATGCAGCGGCTGACGGCGGACTGGGAAACGAAGGGGCTGCCCTTGTTCAAAACGTATTTTCAGGCGTTGTCCGACGCCATGATGCAGCTGCCGCAAATATTGACGACAAACAAGAACAGCCTCATTATGCAGGATTTCAACTATACGTTTCAAATCACCGACGGAGAGCTGAACGAATTTCTGCGCTCGCAAAATCCGATGTTCGAGCAGCTCACCTTTTCGTTCGAAGACGGACATATTACCGCGAACGGCAAGCAGGACGGCGTCGAAGTGACCTTATCGGGCCATTATGTTGTGGAGACAGAGCCCGCGAACGTGATTGCCTACCGGATTGACGAGTTGAAATTCAACGGGTTGGCACTGCCGGACACGACCCGAAACGCGCTGCAAAACCAGTTCAATTTGGCGATCTATCCGCAAAAAATCGCTCCGTTCCTGCTCGCCACCGGTGTGGAAATTCAAACCGGCAAACTGATCGTGACGATGAAGCTGAATTTGCGGCCATAATTATTCGGGATTCAAACTGCTCCATAATTGCTCTACCCGCTCGGCAAATTGCTTGACCGTCTGCTCTCCTTTGCGCAGCTTTTCCAGCTGCGACTGCAATATTTCCGTTTTCAACGGCAGTTCCGGTTGAGCCGAAAACACGCGGCCGCGTTCCATCGAAATGACATATTGCTGAAAGTGCGGGTCATTGCGCATTTGCAGCGTTTCATAGGCGGATATGAGCGCGGGCAAACCTCCGCCGGCCTCCATCATCTTAAGCTGCGCCTCGACTTCCGTCATCGTCTGAATCCATTGAAACGCCTCTTTTGCATACGGAGAACGCGCGGATATGCAGTAGCTTCTCCCTTTCAGCCATGAACCTTTCAGCGTTCCGTTTTCTTTTGCGGCGGGCAGTTGGGCCATTTCCGCACCTTTCGCAGCGTTCTGTTTATACTGCGAAACGGTGGCGATCAACATGGCGATGCTGCCGTTGTTTAGCCGCTCCCACGGGTTCCCCTCCGCTTGCGGCTGCGGCGGAGCGGCCGGGCTTTCGGTTTCACCGCCAAACGTTTCTTCCAGTGTCATGAGGAGAGTTTCGAGCCGCTTCGCCTTGTCCGGTTCATGAAGATTGGCTTGAGCGCCATCGGTCCCGGAGCCCCACGATACGCCGAGCGACCAAACGATGGAGATAAACGCGTAAGGATCGTCCGGTTCAAAGTACAACCCGTATTTTTTTTGTTCAGGCTGCGTAAAGACGCGGTTCATGGAAAGCAGGCTTTCCGGCGATTCGGGCGGCCCGCTGAAATGCTTTTCCGCAAACCTTTGCCTGTTCCACGCCATGATGTACGGATCCGCGTCTTTCGGTATTCCCCATATGTAACCGTTCCATTTCACTTGTTCCATCATCGAACGGATTTGCTGCGACTGCAGTTCGCTGGTGAAAAATTCATCCACCGGAAGCAAATACCCGGACGCCGCAAAATCGTTCACCCAGGCGTTATCCAAAAGCATGACGTCGGGCGCCTCCCCGAACATCGCCGCGTTTTTCAGCTCGCTGTAAGCTTTGTCGCTCTCGATATTTTGGAGCTGTATGCGTATGCCCGGATGCCCCGTTTCAAAAGCGCCGGTTAACCGATACAGCATCGCAAATTCGGAAGGGTGCATGGATACGGCGACTTGCAGCGGCGTTTCCTTTTCGTTCGTCTCCGGCTGCCGTACCGCTTGATTTTCGCCCGCATCGCCATTTATGATGGTGGAAGAGCGCGGATCCGTTCCGCCTAAAAATCGCGGCAAAAGCACGGAAGAGCAAAGAATGAGCGAAAAGAGGACAATCAGGCTTCTTTTTCTGGACACACCCTTCCCTCCCGGTTCTCGTCTTTCTCTATCATATCAAAAATTTGACCGGTACGCTTCTATTTGCCGTTATATCGAAGGAGGCCGGCACGCAAATGACGGAGGCAATGTCGATGAAAAAATATGCGGTTCTTATGAATTTGCCGGAAGGAAAACTGGCTGGTTATTACGCGCAAATCGTTAAAGCGCTCGCGAATCGGGTACAGTTATTCGATCGCGACAAAGAGATGCTGATCATAGATACCGAGGCTGATCGATCGGCCGTTGCGGAAGTGCTTCAGCGGTACAACGTCCCTTACGAACATATGGAGTTGCTTTTGCTGCCGGAAGACGCTCATGTCTCTCCCGCCGCCGCCGATTACGGAGTGAAAACACGTCTCGGAAGGCATTATTTGTACGCGCATTTGGTGGCGGTGTTCCGTCTGGCGGAAGGGGACGCCTCCCCGGACAAACCGCAAGCGCTGATGCAAATGGAAGAACATCTCATCGCCAAGTATACGGAAGGCGGCACCGTGTATTACGTTGTGGACAAACAACTGGAGGAGCTGATAACGGGAATTGGAGAAGCGTACCGCTGCGCCGTCGAGTTTGTCGATGTGTCTTGAAAAGGAAACAAGCAGCCGTGGGGCTGCTTGGTAAGGATATTAAGAAAGTCATATTCAAGGTTCCTTCTGCAGCATTGGGAAGGTGGTGGTATCTGCCTCCACCGCTGTTAAAATCATGTTATCTGGAATGGATTTTGCGGTAATAACAATGATTTTAAAGGCGGCCGTAAACTTTCCGGCAGATACCCCGCACCCCTATAGTCAGAAGGAACTTGTCATATTGGACTTTCTCGTCAGTCTGACCAAGCAGCCGTGGGGCTGCTTGTTTCCTTTTGCTGGGAGGGAGAAGTAATAGGGGGTTACAGCAAATCGGCGGCAAGCTGGGCGAGATGAGAACGTTCTCCCCGCTCCAGCGTAATGTGCCCGCTGACCGACTCCTGTTTGAATCTTTCCACCAGATAGGTCAGACCGTTGCTTGAAGCGTCGAGATACGGATGATCGATTTGTTCCGGATCGCCCATCAGCACAATTTTGCTTCCTTCCCCCACCCTGGAAACGATCGTTTTCACTTCGTGTTTGGTCAAATTTTGCGCTTCGTCGATAATAATAAACTGTCCGGGAATGGAGCGTCCGCGGATGTAGGTGAGCGCTTCGACCTGAATGCTTCCGAGCCCGGCCAATATTTTGTCGATGTCGCCCGATTTTTTCGCGTCGAACAAAAATTCCAGATTGTCGTATATCGGCTGCATCCACGGACGCAGCTTTTCTTCTTTTTCCCCGGGCAAATATCCGATGTCTTTCCCCATCGGCACCACCGGCCGGGCAATGAGCAGTTTTTTGTACTTGTGCTCATCTTCCACTTTCAGCAGCCCGGCGGCCAAAGCGAGCAGCGTTTTTCCCGTGCCGGCTTTGCCGGTTATCGTGACCAGAGGAATATCGTCGTTGAGCAAAAGCTCGAGCGCCATTCTCTGCTGGGCGTTGCGGGCGGCGATGCCCCACGCCGGCTCGTTGCTCAGGTAGAGCGGTTCGAGTTTTTTCCAATCTTTGCTCACTTTTAACAAAGCCGACTTGGAGGTGCCGAGTTCATCCTTCAAAATGACGAATTCGTGAGGGTAGAGCGGATACTGCAGCTTCAGATGGTTGACCTGGAGGTAGCGGTACGTGTAAAATTCGTCGATCACCGAAGGATGGGCGTGCAGTGTGACATAGCCCGTGTATTGGTCCGGTACCGACACAATCCGGTCGGACAAATAGTCTTGCGCCGTCAGGCCGAGCACATCCGCTTTAATCCGGACGAGCGTATCTTTGCTGACGATGACGACCGGCTTCGGATTGTCCTTGCCTTGTTCTTCGATATGGTAATTCAAAGCGACGGCAAGAATGCGGTTGTCGGTCGTCATCTCGCCGAACAACTCCTGCACTTTCATGAAGCTTTTATGGTTGAATTCGACCTTGACGCGGCCTCCGTTTTCCAGTTCGATTCCATCGTATAATCTTCCTCTTTCCCGCAGCCCGTCGAGAAGCCTGGATACATATCGCGAGTTGCGGCCAAGCTCGTCGGCATTTCGCTTCTTCGAGTCAATCTCTTCCAGTACAACCGAGGGAATGACCACTTCATTGTCCTCAAACGCGAACACGGCATTCGGATCGTGCAGCAGCACATTCGTATCCAGCACAAAAATCTTTTTCATTACCGTTCCCCTCCCCAAGTCTTTGCTACAGATACATACAAATGTACACGACAGGACAAAATAACAACGGGAATTAAGGAAAAGAAAGGGAGATCCACATGCGACTTGTTTTGCTCGTCATCTCTGTTTTGTTT
>JAWLCZ010000155.1:0-9788 GCA_041686835.1 Paenibacillaceae bacterium
AACTGCGCCTGCATTACTTCCGGAGTACAAAAATCCCGAAGCCGGCAAGTTGGACTCGGCAAGCATCGTCTTGTCACTGATTGCCATCTTGTCCTTTATTTACGGTCTCAAGGAGATTGCCGTTAATGGGCCCCAAACCGCGCCGCTCTGCTCCGTATTGGCCGGTGTCACCTTTGGCTCGATCTTTGTGCGCAGGCAACGCCGTTTGAACGAACCGCTGATCGACTTGCGCCTTTTCAACAACTCCTCGTTCAGTGCCGCACTGGGCGGTATGTTTGGCATCACCCTGACAGGAGCCGTCATGCTCTTTGTTGCGCAACACCTTCAGCTCGTTCAAGGGATGTCACCGATCCAGACCGCATTATGGATGCTTCCGTCGGTTATCGCATCCATGTCGGGCATGCTGCTCTCGCCGCTCATCGCGCGTCGCATTCGTCCTGCGCTTCTGATCGGAATCGGTCTGGCCGTCTCGGCAGCGGGATGTTTCTTGCTGTCGGAAGTCGATACAGAAACAGGGCTCTCTTCGCTGTTCATCGGCTATATCTTGTTCAATATGGGAACATCCCCGTTGGTGAGTCTTTCCGGCGATCTCGTAGTTGGTTCGGCCCCTCCGGAGAAAGCGGCAGCGGCAGCGGGCATGCTGCAGACCAGTGGAGAATTCGCCTTCGCTCTCGGCATCGCCGCCCTGGGCAGTCTCGGCACATTCGTTTACCATAACCGCATCGCCGCATCCATTACGCCCGACATGCCGGAGTCCGCCGTGCTGACAACACAAGACAGTTTGGCCGGCGTCATCGCCGAGGCGGAAAAATTGCCTGGCAACATGAGCGCCGAGTTATTGGAAATTGCGTACGAGGCCTTCACCGGCGGCATGCATTGGGTCGCCATGGCAAGCGGTGTCATCATGCTCAGTGTCGCCGTGCTCATCCTGGTGAAACTCCGGCATATCCGGCCCATCGGCCAGATCAGTACGAAGGAGCCGAAGCGGCAGCATTAGAAACCTTTTTCCATGACAAAGGGGCGAAGTATCAAACAAAATTTCAAAAAGGAAACGATCACCCCCCCTCGAAAAAAATGAATTCAATCCTACAAATTACGAAAACCCCACTCATTCGAGTGAGGTTTTCGTAATAGGATTCACGCGGTTAATCTGCTTGACTGTTGATATGACGCGAGTTATGCTCAAACCACCAGCTGAGCATATCTTTTCAGCGGATATCTATTTAGCGTCAAGTGCGAAAATCACTTTAGCGTTAATTTCAGACGAGGACCGATTTCCTTAAAACCTTCTTTTTGATAGAAGGCTATTGTTCGTTTCCATTTAAGTGCATCAGGGGCTCCAACTTCAATGCGCTGCCATTCACACTTTCTGCCATGTTCAATTACTGACTTTAATAGGTAATGTCCCACCTTTAATGACCGGCTTTCCGGCGAAACATAGAATTCTTGGATGATCCCAAAACGTCCGGCAGTATATATAGCGTATGATTCTGCAACCGACACCATACCTACGCAATGATTTGTTTCGTTAAATGCCAAAAATACAGTGTACAAATGAGGATTCTCAAGTAACTCTGAACAAGCAATAAAATATGTTTCCTTCTCAAAATGTTCACCTGACAACTCAGTAAGAAGTCGAACAACCATGTCGGTAACGATATCTGCATCATTAACGTTTGCTGTCCTAATCTGCACCACCCTGCAACTCCCCCAAATAATATTGATCATTATGATGTTCTGACTCTACTCCAGCAACCAAGCGAGCTTGCCCTCCGATGAGTGAACATTGGGTTATATTGATGTCAATGCCATCTTCGAGTTGCTCGCATATTGTCTTTAAAGGTCTTTACTCATCGTGTACCAACGATCGGTCTTGTCCGGGTATTCATGCTCTTCAATGGGTATGTAATGAAGTTTTTCATAGTATTTTAGGTTGTCCGGCAAAGACAATCTCACTTCTATTCTTGTCTTCGAATACCCCCTGCTTTTGGCAAGATCCTCCAAATATGCAATGATCGCTTTTCCAATTCCTTTCCCCCTGTGTGCAGGTATTACTGACACCCGCCCAATATACATATAGTCCTGTTCATAATAATACAGAGCTGATCCCACGGGTTCGGATTTGTCCCACACGATAATTGCTCCTCCCCGTCCTTCGATCTTCCTTCTTATACTTTCTGCCGTTTCCCGCAGGGCACCTGACGGTGGATGCAGAATGCCATGATATTCTTTGAAAGCTTCATACATAACCTGTCTCACGATTTCGATTTCATCCTGATTTGCTTCTCTGATTTGCATTCCATTCACACTCTCCTCTGGAGATCATCGCTTACTCCACTTTTAGTTGCACAGATTTCCTGCAGCGCATTTACGACAACCTACTGCCTGCCTTAAGAATCCGGAGGGTCCGACCGCAACGAGGTTAGGCGGTGCAAAAATACATGAACCTACTCGTGTTCTGACATGGCTGGAAAATATGAACCTCCTTCAAATTCCTCTTCGATTGTCGTTATCACTAATTTCTTTAAGAAGGCAGAAATATCCTGTAAATTTCTTCCCCGCCAAAATATTTCTTCATCATATCCATCAAACTTCCGAAATATCATCTAAGGGGAACATCACTTTACAATTCGGATGGGACTATCGATTCATTTTTGCATGCCAAGGAAGGAATTTCATTCCATTTATCGAAAATTTATCAATTATTTTTCTTTTATTCATAAGAATATACCATACTGGAACGCTAGGAGGACCACAATGAAGAAACTCATCCGTGCAACCATTAAGGCGCTGCTTGCCGGAGCTATGGTCATGTCAGTCAGCCCGACAATCAACGTATCCCAGGTTTACGCAGCAAGCTACGACAGTTCGTTCGTCCAGGCTGTCGAATCCCGATACGACCAGCTGGAAACGAAATACAGGGACTTGTATGAAGCGGACAAAAAGAAGGCGGCTGCGGCATACGACGCCTTTTATGAGCTGATTCACGACCAGCAGCGCATCTTGAATAACCTTGTCGAAAAAGATATCGACGAGCTGACCGAGCTGTTGGACAAGGACTACCGAGAACTGTCGGAGAAATACGACGGCAGCCAATATCGGGATGCGCTGAACGCCTACAAACGGGAGATCAACCCGAATTACTCGTCGGGAGCGTTATGGAAATATGCGACGGCGAGCAACGAGAACTATTCGTCGAGCACGCATTGGCATTTTGCCACACAGATCAACGAGAACTACAGCTCCTCCCTGATGTGGGAGTATCACAACGAGAACAATCCCAACTACTCAGGCAGCACGATGTGGGGCTACCGTAACGAGATGAATCCGAACTACTCCGGCAGTAAAATGTGGGAGCTGCGCAACGAATCCAATATACACTATTCGGGCGGCACGATGTGGAAATACCGGATCGGGGATATCTCGCGGGCGGAGGCGGAAGAACGGATCGACAAGGTGCTTACGAACGGAGAGAAAGAGCTGCAGGAGATTCGCGATGCGGCCGTAGCCGATCTGGAGAAGAAACGGAAGGATACCATCCAAGAACTGACGGAGCTGCGCGATACGACGGTACAGAAGCTGCTGCGCCAGCGGACGAACTCGTTGGAGGAGATCATGAGCTTACGAAAGCGGCATTTCGGCGGAGAACTGGAAATAAAGCCGCTCACGATCAGCTTCGATAAAATCAAAGTGATCATCGACGGCGAGCTGCAGAAGTTCGACCAGCCTCCGGTTAACAAGGACGGGAGCGTTCTCGTTCCGATGCGCGCGATATTCGAGAAGTTAGGCGCCGAGATCTCATGGAACAATACGGAGCGTTCGGTGACGGCGACCAAAGGCGGCGTGACGATCTATCTCCGGATCGGCAGCACCCAGCCTACCGTCAACGGGATTGTCAAGCCGCTTGAGGTGCCGGCACAGCTGGTAAACTCGTACACGATGGTGCCGGTGCGCTTCATCAGCGAATCGCTGGGCGCCGAGGTGAACTGGGATCAGGCGTCCCAGACCGTATACATCAAGACGGAATAAGCCGTTAGAAACGGCATCGCCATTCAAGCCGGGGTTCTTGCAGCCCCGGTTTTTGCTATGCGCTGACTGCGCCCGGTAAACGCATGGACATTGCAGCGGATGGCGGACCCGTTCCTCGACTGCGGCCGGGTTTAATGTCAGGAAGAGGAGGTGTTCCCGCGTCCGCATGATCCATGTGTTCCTCTTACCAGTCATCTCTTTATCATCCTTAGCAGGAGGGGAATCAATGCTTGTGCCCATGTTCGTTTGTACGAATGTTCCGTATTGGGGTTTTCTTCCGTAGATTGGCGGGGAGCCGTCTGTCGAACGGGCGGTCGATCCGGCCCTCCGTCCGTTCCGGACCCCGTGTATGGCTCGTGAGCCAAGCGGACATTGGTCACTTTGCTCGTCCACTCATCGAGCGCGACCAAATCGTCGGCATTCACCTCGTGCACCGACGTCTTTCCCAACGCCCGGATGGCGACTTTCATCTCTTCCACACAGGAGACGAAGAAATTGGTCAGGTACTTGGCCGCTTCCTCTTCATCAAATTCCTCCTTCATGCTGCCTGTGTCCCAGGCAAGCTGAGTCGGAGGTTCCCAGGGAATCGTCTTGGTGACCTGATCGTGTGTCATCGCCCACAGTAAAGCCGTTCCCATATACACGCCGTCTGCACCCAATGCCAGCGCCTTTAAGCAGTCTCCCGGAGTTGCGTATCCCCCGCCGGTCAACAGACTGATTCGCTCTTTAACGCCGCGCTGTTTAAGATAGCGGACGGTACGGGACAACGCGAAAATGGTCGGTAGCCCGAAGTCGTCTTCCAAAATGGGGGCTCCTCCTTTTGTCCCTGCCTGTCCTCCATCGATGCTGATAAAATCGACATCTGCTTGAATCGCTACTTCCAGATCGGCTTCCAATCTGCCGCTCGGGACAATTTTCACTCCGATCGGCACGCCTCCGGTGATCGTTCGAAGCTTGTCTACCAACTGTTTCAGGTCTTGGGGCTGGGCAATTTCCGAGTGGCGTGAAGGAATCACCAGAACATCGCCTTCCTGCACCTGCAGCAATTCACGTGCCCTTCCCTCGAGGAACTCCGGAGGAATGAAGCTGGCCGCACCGGCGGTCGCCCCCTGCCCGATGTGGATTTCAATCGCATCCGCCTGTCTCAGTGTACCGGGCTCTTTTGACCAATGCCCCGAATTGTACTGAAGGATGTAATGCCGGGCCAATGCTCTCTCTTCGGGCAATAACGGCCCCTCCCCGGAATTCGTGCTCGTTCCGACCGCAGCCGTTCCTCTGGCAATGGCGATTTTCACCTTTTCGCTCACCCCGATCCCGTATCCCATCGCCCCTGCCATCAAGGGGATTTCCAGCGTCAACGGTTTTGCCGCCCTTGGACCGATCGTAATTCGCATATCCACATCGGCGAACTCGTTCATAGGCAAAACAGCTAATTGGGCCGGCGAGAAGACGAGCCCGTCAAAATTGAGAAATTTTCGCGGACTGCCAAACGGCCGTTCGATTACACCTCCGTTCACCGCCCGCAAGCTGTTCTCAACGACGATCCGGGGACTGGTGCGCGTCAGCGCCGTGACCATTTCCCATATGTTTTCGGCGTATCTATCCGACATCAACCGCTTGGTAAAACGGCCGACCATCCACTTGACCAACGGCCTGGCAAATAGGAGGGCGCCCAAACAGACGAGCAAAATCGCCAATAAAGCGCTGGCAAACGACACGATGAAATAAGATATGCCCTTCATCCCGACAAAATCACTCCTGTTTGCCGTGTCAAGACGGATAATCTTCCGGTGATTGCTTCAAAGACAAAACGTCAATGGAGACGGTTATTTCAATCCTTGTCGCACATTATTGACAAAATACTTCCCGTTCATACCGGACCCATGAGATTCACTTCTTTCCGTCTCGTTCATCCTTTTCAAGAGACAGCACCATCAACATTTCGTCGAAATATTGATCGGCTGCCTTCAGCGCTCGCCGCTCCAGTCCGTACGCCTGAAACCCGATCGATGCATAAAGAAGCGCGGCGCGTATATTGCTCGTAACGACGCTCAGGCGGATTTGTTCCAATTCCGGCAGCATTCTTGCACGTTCAATCAATTCCGTTAGAAGCCGCCTTCCGATGCCCGCAGATTGATGCTCCCTAGCGACGTACATTCCCCAGACGTCCGCTTTATGCCGTGTTTTGGAGGAATGGTTCCGGTGGAAACCAACCATGCCGATCATCTGCCCGTCCGAATGAAAGGCGCCCAATACAAAACGGTCCGCCGATTCGTCTATACGTTCCGCAAAATGCGCGATCGGCATTTTTGCCGATTCTTCGTAGGAAGCGCCGAAAGCCTCGGGATGTTCTTTTAACGCCCGCAGCCGCAAATTCCGGTATGGAATGGCGTCCGCTTTGGTCAACGCTCTAATATGCATATATACCCTCCTATCCGATCATTCCTTTTTGCTTGCGGATGGCTACCGAACGGGCATGCGCGGGAAAACCTTCGTATTCGGACAGTGTCGCAATGCAGCCGGCCAGCTGCTCCAATCCTTCGCTGCTGAGCTCCGTTACGGCGCTGTAACGCAGAAACGTATCGACGGTAACGCCGGAATGAATGCGGGCGAACGGACCGGTAGGCAGACAGGCCGGAACGCCGATCGCATAACTGATCGCGGAGAACGTAGTGGACTGCCCGATCAGCAGTTCCGCGGCTCCCGTCAGGCGGTGGGCGATATTCCACGGATTGCGGGTCGCTACCTGGATATGCTCGTTCCCCCACTCGTTGGCGAGAGCGACCGCCTGATCCAGATGTTCCACGACAACGATGCCTCCGTTGGCTAACGCGGCTTCCGCATACTTTCTTCTCCATTCCGGCAAGGATGAAAGCTGAATCGACGCCTGCATCCGTACCTCTTCCGCCAGCGGGCGGCTGTCCGTGAGCAGAATTGCGGAACTGTCCATGCCGTGCTCCGCTTCATTAATAAGGTCGGCTGCGATGAACGAAGCGTCCGCACTGTCGTCGGCGATAATCATGCACTCCGACGGACCGAAGCCGAGCGTTGTCGCCACTCCGTGCAGTTGGGCGACCATTTGCGCCGCGACGATGTATGGGCTCCCCGGCCCGACGATTTTATCCACACGCGGAAAGATCCCGTTACCGAAAGCAAACGCAAGCGTACCGGCGATGCCGTTAGCCCGGTATACATCTCCGATGCCAAGCAGCCTCGCCGCGGCCAGAATCGCCGGATCGACACTGCCGTCGGACCGGGGAGGCACAAGAAGATGAATGTTTTTTACGCCGGCTACGATGGCCGGCACCGCAATCGTAACAAAAGTGGACGGATACGAACCTTTTCCGGACGGGACGAAAAGGGCTACGCTGTCCAGAGGGCATGTTTTTCTTCCGGCCACAATGCCCGGTCCAAGTTCAAACAGTTGCAACTGCGGCGGCATCAGTCGTTCATTGTAGCGCCGATGATTGTCAATCGATAATTCAAGGCTTGCGATCAACCGCTTATCGATGCTCTGCCAAGCGGACTCGAATTCCCGCTCCTGTACACGCAGCGTCTCCACCGTCAGCGCGACACGATCATGCCTAAGCGTCGCTTCGATAACGGCCTCATCCCCCCGCGTCCTTACCTCTTCGGCGATGCCGTTCACCGTCGGGAACAATTCCATCGTTCTCGTTTCCTGCGCGGATCGGTATTTCATCGCCCGACGCTTGTCCTCCGTCAATTCGTTCAGTTCGTAGATCTGCACCCTTATTCCCCCTTTGATGAAAAATGAAAAAACCCCCGCCCCATAATGGGACGAGAGTTTGTCTCGCGGTACCACCCATCTTGCCACACACATCCGAACCGGATGCACATGACCGCTCTGCAGAGGTTCAAACGGCCAACCCCTCTTCCGCTGATATCGGAGGAAGTTTCCGGCGACCCCTACTTCGCCCTTAGGCGCCTGTTCAGAGCCGCTGCTCCAGGGTGTGCTTCCTTCGTCGACGCCGCCCCGATTCGCACCGTCCATCGGCTCTCTGTCCGGCTGTCGACAAGTACTCTCCCTATCCACGCATGATTTTTGTTAAATTTATGAAATATTCTAAACCGCTTCCCATCTTTTTGTCAACAACCCGACAACGTTCAACGTTACCGTCTTATTCACGGATGCGGATCTTTCATATCGGTGGCGGCCAAAATCGGGAGTTTTCTTGTCAACCGGATTCATCAGGGCTCCCTTCCGTTACGGGTATGGCTGTCCGGCATACGCTCCCGCGAATTGCGCGATCTGCCGTCTGGCTGCCTGCAAGTGAAACTCCGCCCGTTCCTGCCAGGCAATAATCGTTTGGATGAACGGCTTGTAGCGGGGAGTCGCCGCATCCCTCATCACGAACAAGCCGCGGCGCACCTGTTCGTCCCTTCGTGAGGCGTTTTGCACGCAGGCCGCAAGTGTTGCAAAGATTGAGCCTTCTCTTTCGCCGTTCACGATTCTTTGCGCTGAACCTGTTGCCGTCACGCGATGGTACGAAGCGGGAACCAGATGGCTGTGCATTTCCTCGTTTCCTTCCAAATCCCGGGTTTCGGGAATATGAAACAGTTGGGTGCTCATCGAACAAACCATTTGTTCGGCATACAGGCTTTGCTGCAGACTGTTTAATACAAAATTCCATCGGTAATCCTGACCGAATTGACGCACATCGATTCACCTTCCTTGTGAATTCATAAGAGATAGACGTTAATCCTATCTTATGTTCGGGTAAGCGAAATTGCGCATGAAAAAACCTTTCCGCCGATTTGGCGGAAAGGTTTTTTCATGTAACACAACTGAACTTGGAAACATGTTAATCGTCCGGCGTCCGATCAAGCACCAGCTTTGTAAACGATGTATAGTCCCCTCTTGCGATTTCTTCCGGTGTCGCGTCCTGCTTTACCTCATCCATTTCCAGACCGGGAGCGACGGTCGGCTCGCGGCGGCGATCCTTGCCTTGCTTCTCCGACATGACGTGCATCACCCTCCTCTTCGTTTAGGATGGCTGCCAGCTTTTCATACTATACATTCCATGGGTTGATGCATGTCGCAGCATGTTCATAGAGAGGGAGGTTACCGAAACATTCCCCACAGCTTGATTAAATGATACGTATTGTTCGGATCGATTTTTTGGGCGATGACGAAATTGATAATGTTCTCCCTCTGCTGTTCCGTTAGCTTCTCGCCGAGCACTTTCGATACGGCGTCGACCAGCTTTTTCACTTTCGTCCGATCCTGCAAATCGTGCTTCGTTACCCCTTTTATAATCGCCTTCACTTTTTCTTTCACGATCGGATTCTTAAGCTTCAGCTTCACGCGTTGAACCAGTTCATCGGTAATTCCGTATTTTTGGTAGCTCATCGGTTACACCTCCGTAAAACAATCATTCTATATTGTATGACGGCAGGTTCTACGATGTGCCCAAAAGTAAGAAAAAACGTCCGGACAAATCACCGGACGGTCCTTTCATGCTGTATTCCATTCCTTGTACGTTAACGGCTGCTTCCTTGTACGAGAGGATATCGTGCACATAGTACAACATAATCGCTCTATACTCGCTGTTCGTCGTTTATGTTGCATCGAATACAACATATTTCGGTCAAAACGGGCGAAAATGACGATTTAACCGGTTTATGGTAGAGTAAAGGGCTGGGACTGCCAGCCCCTCCTCATCAAACCGTACGTGAGGTTTTCCCTCATACGGCTCTCCGACGTTCTTCACCATGGGTTGTATAGCTATTCCAAGAAT
>JAWLCZ010000156.1:0-9555 GCA_041686835.1 Paenibacillaceae bacterium
CAGCGATTTTTCTTTTTTACGCTGTTCTCAACCGTAAAGCCCGCCTTTTTAAATATATGGCTAAAGATTTACGCCGATTTCGAGTTCATCAAGCAATTCCCGGCCGCCGTGGAAGCGGTGCAGGCGGCGGGGAAGCGGATCGCCCTCGCGACGACGAGCATTCATATGCCGGGGGAGACCGGCTACTTCGGCAACATCTTGAAGTTGCGTCCCGACGCGGTACTGGTCCGCAACACGGGGGTGATGTATTACTTTATGAAACGGTTGGCCGACGGCGACGGGCTGGGAACGTATCGGCCGGAGCTGATCGGGGATTTTTCGCTCAACGCGGCCAATCACAAAACGGTGGATCTGTTCATGGCCGCAGGTTGCAGCCGGGTGACGCCTTCCTACGACCTGAACATCCAGCAGATGATCAATTTGCTGCGGCGGTCCGATCCATCGAAGATCGAAACGTCATCCACCTGCATTTGCCGATGTTCCACACGGAGCACTGCGTCTACTGCACGTTTCTGAGCGAAGGGACGGACTATACGAACTGCGGCCGACTTTGCGAGAAGCACCGCGTCTCGCTGCGCAACCGGATCGGCATGTCGCACCTGGTGCGGGTGGACGAAGGGTGCCGCAATACGGTGTATAACGCCATCGAACAGTCGGGCGCGGAATATTTGCCGCAATTTCTGAAACTGGGGGTTTCGTCTTACCGCGTCGAGTTTTTGGAGGAATCCCCCGACAAAGTGCTCGAAGTGATCGACCTGTACAGCCGGGCGCTGGCCGGAACGATCAGCGGTACGGCCGTATGGCGCACGCTGAAGGCGACGAATCAGTTGGAGGTTATGCGCGGTCAGTTGGTGAAGTGACGAAAAAAAGCTTGCGGGCAGGACGGTGACTACATCATCCCGCCTTTGTTTTCTCCAATGGACAGGTTTACTCCGCTTTTTTCAGCGTCAGGGCGATCGGCGCCGAATCGGCCATGCCCGCTTCGTTGACAGCTGACGCTTTCACTACAACATGGATCGTTACGTCGCTAACGAGCGGAGTCATCACGGCGCCCATTAGCCTTATGATCAGCTTGTTGTCTGCCGATTTTTCCACATTATTTAAGCCGAGAAAATCGGGCAGTCCCGTTACGGTCAAATCGCCTGCGGAAATCCCGTCCTTGACCGTCGCGTTCGTCAACGTAATTTCGAAGGTGTCCTCGGCAACCGGAATCATGTTGTCCGGCTCCATCCCGACTTCCCCGTCCGATGCGTTTCCCGCGATCGGGCCCGCTCCTCCTCCGTCGCCGTTAATTTGTGCGGCGGTCAACTGCAACTGCAAATACCGAACGATTTTGCCGTCCGCGTCCACTTCATACAGCCGCAAGTACCAGCCTTCCGCAACTCCGGCAATATCGCTTCCCGACGTGTAATCGAAAGCCGGATCGTAGAACGATCCGCCGACAAGCGGAAGCGTCGGACTGAAGTTGCCGAACTGGCTTACGACCAGTTTCAGCGAGTTGCCCGGTTCCGGTGCATACGTAATTTTTGTCGATCCCGCCGTACTGCCCGGCTCAACCGAATAGTTTCCGATCACCGGCGCCGCGACCGGGATATGGTCAGCAGTCAGCACAATATCGGCGAACTTGGCGATCATGCCGTTCATGTCCACCTCATACAGTCCGATATGGTCTCCAGCCTGAACCGAGACGATGTCACCGCCCAGGTTCCATGCATCCGCCGGGACCTCCTCTCCTGCATTCGGAACCGCAAATGGTTCGCTCTGCTTCTTGTATTTCAACGTATGTTCCGGATTTTCGGGCGTATATCCTACAATCATGACGGACCCCGGTTCAAATCCGGGCATTACCGTATATCCCGTAATCGTCGGAACCGGATTCCCGGTCGTCGGCCCTCCGCCGCCGGACGACGGATTCGTCGTCACGGCCGCGGGAGCGGATAGGCTGATGCCGTGGCCGTTGCCGGTCATCATTCCGATGCGGAACAAGTACATCGTGTTCGGCGAAAGACCTGTCACCGTCGTGGACGTGGACGGGCAGTCAACGGTTCAACCGTCGCGGCCGCCGTCCATGTCATACCGTTGTCGACTGACTGTTCGATCCTGACCGGAGTCGCCCCTGTCGGAACGGTGAAAGACAACGTCGCCGTCGTATCCGTTTGCGCCGCAACCGTAACGTCAGGCACCGGTACGACGCTGGTGGCCATGTTCCAGACGACCGTTCCGCCGGCCGGCAAATCGGCCTTGCCAAACGTCATGTTCGCAGCTTTATCCTGCACCGGATAACCCGCCGCCGCGGCCGCATCCAGGAACTGCTGTTTGTGGCTCCAAGGATGCATCGGAATGACGGCTTTCGGCTTCAGCGCATCAATAACGGCGATGAGCTTCCCGCTGTCGTGCGCTCCCCCAAACGCGTCGCCGACCGGCAGCATCAACACGTCGACTCCGGATGCGCCTTTCAGCGCCGTCTTCTCTTCCTCCGTCAAACCGTCGATGATCGGGCCGAACGCGTCGCCCATGTGCGCGATGCGCATCCCGGCGGCCTCAAAGACGAAACCGGCGTTCGGTTCAATATCGCGGTAGGGCGAATTTCGCTCGAAATGCGGAAGATTCACCGTGCTGATCGCGACGTCGCCGTAAACGGCGTTCGAAATGGCGTTCACCGTTCCTCTTGCAATATCGACACCCTGGATGACTTGTTGGGCTTGGAACGCGGTCGGCGCGACTTCGGACACACCCACATGGTCATCGTGCAAGTGGCTGACCGTAGCCAAATTGATCTCGTTCTCGTTCATCAACGCATACCACGGCAAATTGAAAGCAGACGGAAACCACGCATCCATCAAGATCTTCTTCTGCTCCGTCGTCAAAATAAACGCGGCATGACCGAGATATTCAAGCTTGACGGAAGCCGGCTCGCCTGGGTCGCCTCCGCCGGGATTCCCCGCCGCTACGGTAAAGCTGCCGCTTACAGCCGCTACCCGGAAATCATGCTGTCCGATCGTCCCGGTATAAAGCCGGACCACATATTGTCCGTCTTCGGGAGGCAAGTCGAACGTCAGAATCAATTCCCGCCCGGTCGTCCCCGGTCCTTCCATCCGTACGATCGGCAACATCCGGTCTGCCGCCGTCTCGTGCCAGATGCCGACTTTGTAGACGACCGAACCGATCTTCACTTCATGCGCCTCCGCATGGACGGACGTTATCGCCTTGTTCAAGGCAACCTTCACCGTAGCGCCTGCAACCGACTGGACATCGATGCGCAACCGTTTCAGTTCGGCGATTTTCGCTTCCGCCGCGAGCAGCGCGTCCAGATTCGGGATGTCCGCGTCGCTGGCGCCCAGCGCTTTGGCGGCGTTCACTTTGCCGCGCGCCGACCGCACTTCTGCTTCTTTCGCTTCGCTGTATTCCGCGATCGTCCCGAGAGTGTTGATCGCCTCGACCGCATCGGCGATGGCGGCCGACTTCAGCGCTGCTTTCAGCTCCGCGTCCGCGTCGATTTTGACGCCTTCGCCGGCCTCGATGACGATTTTGCCTGCCAGACCGGGGTCGCCTTCGATTTTGGTGTCCCCTTCGAGCTTGATCATGGTCACGGTTGTGCCGCTGTTCAATTTGATCGTGGCGCCTGCGGCCGATTGCGCGACGGTCACGTTTTGGATCTCGCCGTTTCCTTTCAGCTCGATAGTTGCCGGTTGCTCCAGCGTAAGCGATTTGAGCTGCGTGTTGTTGTTCGTTTCGATGGTGGCCGACGACTGCACATTGATTTTTTCGACCGTCGCCCCTTCCGCGAGCGCCAATTTGACTCCGTTCGCGCCCGAAGCCACCTTGATTTCGCCCGCGAACGTTCCGCGCAGTTCGACCGTTTGGTTGGCTGCGGACGGCTGGATTTCAACGTTGCCCGTCATCCCTGTGGCCGCATCAAGGATCACTTTCGAACCGACTTCCGTACGCGTGATGACCGTCCCGTCCAACAACCGGATGCGGACACTGTTCGATTGGCCGGAAGCGTTCACGCTCAACGTTCCGCTCACGGTGACGCCGTTCAGCTTGATCGATTGCGATGCCCCCGACCGCACGTCGAGAGACGCCACAGTCAAGTTGCGCAACGTTACTTCGCCGTTCGGACCGGGATCGACGGTAAGCTTCCCGTTCACGGTTGCCGAGCCTGACGGCGGTCCGTACGTGCCGCCGGACCGGATCGTGTAATCGCCGGCGTAAGTGCCCGGCGCGTTGAACGGCACGGTGAGCGCGCCGCCTCCGTCTGACGATCCTCTCCCGCCGGAACCGCCTCCCGCCGGAGCGGTTGGCGCAGCCGGTTGCTTCGGCTCTTGCGGTTTTTCCGGAGCTTCTTTTTGCGCGGGTTCGGCGAGCCGGTTCGCTTTCTCCGCGTAAGCCGCTTTGCCGGTGTGAAATTCGTAAGCGAGCCGGGCGAGCGCCTGGCGCTCGGCGAAATCTTTCGGCTGGAACCGGATGCTGCCGTCGCCCGCTTTCACCCCCTGCACAAAACCGATCCGATAGGCGAGCGACACGTGCGGCTTCGCCCAATCGGCCACCTGCTCGAAGTCGCTGAACCCGGCAACCGGCTTCAGTTTTTTCGCCGTCCCTTCCAAACCGAACGCCCGGATGAAAATGACGACCAATTCTTCCCTGGTCACGTATGCATGCGGCGCAAACGCGTTTTCCGCCTGCCCCTGCACGATGCCTGACTGCACCAATGCGCCCGCGTATCCGGCGTACCAGCTTCCCGGATCCACGTCGGCAAAAGACTTAGCCGCCTCGGGGTTTGCCTTCAGCCCCAGGGCCAACGCGACGATTTTCGCGAGCTCGGCCCGCGTCATCGGCTGGCGGGGACGAAACGTTCCGTCCTCGTACCCCGATACGATTCCCGCATCGACCAGCGCCTGAATTTCCCGTTGCGCGTAAGAATCGGTGATGTCCGTCAACCGATTTTCGGCGGCTTGAACGGCGCCGGAACCGCCAAGCGGTGCGAGCAAGCCGAACAAAAGCGCGATCGCCAGCGCCATTAACGCCGCTCGTCGAATGGATCCATCAACCATTCCTTTCTCCCTCCATCTTGTGTTCGAAATGTAAAACCTGGTACCCGCGAGTATGTCGAATTGGTACCTACGGGAGATTATAAGAACGCGGTCTTACAAGAATCTTACACCTCTGTGTCTCCATCATAAAAAAGAAACGCGGTTTTTTTGCCGATCCCTATAAAAGGGGAATCAGTCCCGGTTGACGAAATATATCCATATCTTACAAAGCTGCGGTGACGCTCATGAACGATGTGGAACGATTCCTCGAAAAAGGCAACTATCCGTTTGCGGTTATGCGGCTGGAATGCGAAATCTTGAACGGCCGCCGGCTGCCCGCCGGCCTGATCGAGCGGCTGCACGACTCCTGCGTGCGCGGTTCCCCTCTTCTGCTGAAGGCTTCAGAGCAAGCAGGCGAACCAACTGTACGTGGCCGTTCACCAGTTGAAGCAGATCATGCGCGGCTACCTGGGCATCGAAGGCGCCGTCGTCGTGAAAGACGGCGTCGTCCTAATCCGCGACACGCTGATCGACTACGTCGATGTGGAGAAATATACAATGCTCGTTCGCGTCGGCGATCAGATGTGGTCATACGAGATTGTCCGTCGAACTGTACGAGCAGGCGGTTCAGGCTTTACGACGAATTGGTGCCGGAGATGCCGTATATCGATTGGGTCGAACGGATGCGCAGCCATCTTGCGGAAATGCAGGACGGCGTCCTGAAAAGTCCAGTGGTTACATCGATCAAGTCAATGATTGGATTTTAGAAAACGCTATCTAGGCGAATTCCAACATGCCTTTTCATCATTAATTGCATGCGTAAAGGGCACTGCTTTCCTTGGTTCAGAACTTGTTAGTCCGCTCGGCGCCATCCACCTCCTGCGTGCGGGTGAGCCCTTCGAATCTCTTTCCCCTTCGCTTCTGTACATAGTAAAGAGCCCTGGCTATTATAATGAACATACGTTAAGGCTAACACTTCGGTATATATTTACAATTTGATGTTGAAAATAGAGTCCTGGATTGAGAGAATGAATATAGACACCCAAAGAATAGTGACAATTATATTAATATGCAAGGGAGAGAATCAATATCGCATTCAATAAGTCCGGCGTTGAAAACTACAGATATTTAAAAACGACGCCTACTGCAAACGATGCTTTTATCCTTTCTCAGTTATCAGAGACTCTGCTAGAAACGGAACAGTTGGTGCGAACCTTTCAACTGGGGGACAGTATTCCATTTCTCCTTTGGAACGATTTGATGAACAAGCATACGTTAAAAGGACCGGAATATGACACTTATAGAGTAACGAATCCTTCTGGAAGCCCCCTTCGTTATGCGAGAGGCAGAAAAGTTCTCGTTGATTTTGGCTATGGGATCGATAGAGAGCTCTTTCAGCCACACCCTGCAATTGTACTCGGTGATTTTAAGGAAACATTGGTTGTTGTTCCGACAAACACGGACGACGGAACCGTATTCCATGGTGATGTCAAAAAGGCGATAATTCGAATTCCATCTGACAATACACAACCATTTGGACACCAACCTATCTTTCCGAAAAACACAATCATCAATTTGCACCAGATCCGCCACATTTCAAAGAACAGAATACAAAAGGATTTGTATTGCAATGTGAAGGACTACATAGTTCCAAATAATGTTATCGACGAGCTAAACAGATATCTGCCCTATCCAGCTCTTCAATATGGAGATCATTTAATGCAGGTTATCATGGTCAAGCTCGCCCATTTGTATTCACCAGATCTATTGCACCAAATTAAACGTCTAAGCGATCAAATGAAGAGTCTTACATCCCAACTTTCTATCCTTACTGCTCAATTAGAAACAATCAAGCAGACTGCTACAGGTTCGAATAGCCAGAACGAGTTACCTTAGATATTGACAAAGCCATAATTTCTTGATACCCTTTAACTAAAGTCTATATTCCCCGCCAATGTTGTTGGTTGTGGTGATTTTCTGAACGTTTCTTGTACGTATCGCCGTTACCTCTGGTAACAGTGCAGATCACGAAGAGCCTCCTTGGTGGAGGCTCTTTCTCTTTTTGTGCTTCAAAGGAAGTACTGGCAGATCAAATTTACCTAAACTGTGAAAACAGAGCGTTGCAAGGAACGTGGCAATCGGTTAAGCGAACCGCGCCGCTGAGCCGCAGTCCGAAGCAAACGAACAGCGCGGAATGGATACATTTCGCACGGCAGGATGCTAAACAGTAGAGCACAGTAAACAAACCCTGTTCCTCTATTCCGATCATTTTCACCAACGTAAAATCGTCATTGCTACAGTTATAGTCCATAGTAGTGGTGTTAAATTGCTCCGGGCTTCTTGACAAGGAAGCCACGGTATGATTTCTACTAAAGTGACGCCAATCATCTTTAGAAGGAGGATCAAACCGTGGCTTCTATAGATAGAATGTCACTTTTGGAGCTTTTGCGCAAGTCCGGTTCTGATGGTGATGTAGACTTTCTCAAAGAAGCCTTGAATGTGCTTGTTCATTCCTTGATGGAGGCGGAAGTAGCGGCCCAGATCGGTGCCGAGCGTTATGAACGAAACACGGAAAGAACCAACCAGCGGAACGGTTACCGTGAGCGGGAGTGGCATACACGGGTTGGAACGCTCCATCTGAGCATTCCGAAGCTTCGCAAAGGCAGTTACTTCCCTTCCCTGCTCGAACCTCGGAAGCGTGCGGAAAAGGCATTGCTTTCCGTTGTCCAGGAGGCGTACATTCACGGCGTCAGTACACGAAAAGTAGACGAACTCGTGGAATCGCTCGGCATGAAAGGCATTAGCAAAAGCGAAGTATCCCGGATATGCCGGGAGCTCGACGAAGTCGTGATTGCATTCAAAGAGCGCCCGCTCGAGGGACAATTTCCTTATGTCTGGTTAGATGCCACGTTCCCGAAAGTACGTGAGGGTGGCCGAGTACGCAGCATGGCGTTTGTCGTGGCCATCGGTATCCGGGAGACCGGTGACCGGGAAGTGCTCGGTTTTGATCTCGGCATGAGCGAGGACGGCTCGTTTTGGCTTGAGTTTCTACGGAAACTGGTCGCTCGGGGACTTCGAGGTGTGCAACTAGCGATCAGTGATGCTCACGAAGGGTTGCGCAGAGCGATCGAGCAGGTTCTGGTGGGCGCCACTTGGCAGCGTTGCCGTGTTCACTTCATGCGCAATGTCCTGAGCCAGGTACCGAAGTCGTCGCAATCGATGGTATCGTCGATCATCCGGACGATTTTTGCGCAACCGAACCAAGAGGCGGCTGTCATGCAACTGAGGCAAGTCGCCCAACAGCTTCGAGGCAAGTTCCCGAAAGCCATGGATATTTTGGAGCAGGCAGAAAGTGACGTACTGGCCTACATGGCATTTCCCAGGGAACATTGGCGGCAAATTCATTCCACCAACCCGCTGGAGCGTTTAAACCGTGAAATCCGCCGACGTTCAGACGTAGTAGGAATATTTCCCAATCGGGAATCCGTTATCCGACTGATCGGTGCCATCTTAATTGAGCAGCAGGATGAATGGACCGTCGCACGCCGTTATTTCAGTCTCGAATCCATGGCCAAAATCGTCAACGGGGAGCAACTTCCTCTTGCATCCACCACACTCTTGCAGAAGTAAATATCTGGGTCACGCGGTAGAAATCGATTTTACACCACTTGACGGGACGCTACCCCCAACGGTACCGACGCTATTTTTCCTGAAATGGAATGGGGCAAAAAGTTTATTTACAGTAATACCCACATCAGCATACCGAACCCCTGTCCAATTTGCACATTGTGGTTTTACACGGACACGGGTTCATAAAAGAGAACCGTGGTATGGAAAATCCACAATTTACCGCCGCGTCATTGCTGAGGATGTTCGGCGATGTGGCCTGATTAAATGCTCCCAACAAACGAAGTCCTAGCTGCTCTTTGACCACTTTATGAAATAATATTGCAGCAGGATTTATCGGTAGCGAATAGAAGTAATACTGACATGAAGCAATATTCCTTAAGAATGGAGGATGTTGACTTGAACGTACATGAGCTGGGAAAAATATTAAGCCAAATGTATCATAATGCTCCACATGGAAACCAAGTTGCTAAAATTCATTTATTCGGTGTTAAATATGCGGATGTTATTCTAAGAAACAATTTCAGCGTAAAGGATATCGTAAAGGCGCTGGTATTAATCCTTCGTATGCAACAGAAGTCAGTAAAGGAATAAAATTGTCAGAATATGTAGTTCCAAAAGATTAATTCGAATAAGAATCCTCGTAATGAACCCCTGTCCAGCGCACCTTTGTCTGGACAAGGGTTCAGGTAAAGGAACCGTGGTATGGCAAATCCACAATTCGCCGCGTCGTGTTGCTGAGGATGTTTGGGGAGGTTGTTTAGCTCGTTCCTTTCGTTAGACTAATATCATCGCGAGTAGGTCGAAGGACTTTTCATGTTACCGTTAATTATGAAAACAAAAGCCTTAGATTGGAAATTCTTTAATAGGTCTTCCCCGCCATGCTTCTCAACGT
>JAWLCZ010000157.1:0-9537 GCA_041686835.1 Paenibacillaceae bacterium
AAAAATCATCGCCGAGCTCAACGCGGTCAAGTCGGTCGTCGAACAGTTCGAAGCGGTTTCCCGCGAATACGAGGATATCGAACTGATGCTGCAGCTGGCGGAAGAGGAACAAGACGAGAGCATGGAGGCCGAATTGGCCTCAAGCATTCGCGAACTGGTAAAGAAGCTGGAGACCTTCGAGCTGCAGCTGCTGCTGAACCAGCCGTACGACAAATACAATGCGATTCTCGAGCTGCATCCCGGAGCGGGGGGGACGGAATCGCAGGACTGGGCGTCGATGCTGTACCGGATGTATACCCGGTGGGCGGAGCAGCACAATTACAAAGTGGAAGTGCTGGATTATTTGCCGGGCGACGAGGCCGGGATCAAAAGCGTGACGCTGCTCATTAAAGGTTTCAACGCTTATGGATATTTGAAAGCCGAAAAAGGGGTGCACCGGTTGGTGCGCATTTCCCCGTTCGACGCTTCCGGGCGGAGGCATACTTCCTTCGCTTCCTGCGACGTCGTGCCGGAAATCGAAGATGACGACTCGGAGATCGAAATCAGGACGGAAGATTTGAAGATCGATACGTACCGTTCCAGCGGCGCGGGCGGACAGCATATCAACACGACCGACTCCGCGGTGCGCATCACCCACATTCCGACGGGCATCGTCGTCACCTGTCAAAGCGAGCGGTCGCAAATCAAAAACCGCGAGCGGGCGATGAAAATATTGCGGGCCAAGCTGTACGAACGCAAAATCGAGCAGCAGCGGAAGGAAATCGCGGAAATTCGCGGCGAACAGCAGGAAATCGGCTGGGGCAGCCAAATCCGTTCTTACGTCTTCCATCCGTACAGCATGGTGAAAGACCATCGGACGCAGGTGGAAACCGGCAACGTACAAGCGGTGATGGACGGCGAAATCGACGAGTTTATCGATGCGTTCCTGCGCCAGCAGATCAAGCGCGATGAAAAACAATCGTAAACATAAATGAATGTCCACAAGTTCATCCTACACTTGAATACGATAGTGTAGGATTTTTTGTGAGGTGTTCAACATGAGGAGAAAGACGGAGCGCATCCGCGTCGGCAGCCCGCTGCATCACGTGATGGAGTACGTTTTGCTTCTGCTCGGATCGCTCATCATCGCGCTCAGCTTCAACCTGTTTTTGAATCCGCATCATATCGCGTCAGGCGGCGTGACGGGCCTTTCGATCCTGGTTCAAGCCAAGCTCGGCATCGAACCGGCGATAACCCAGTGGGCTTTGAATATTCCTTTATTTCTGGCCGGGGTCGTGCTGCTCGGCGGAAAATTCGGCGTAAAAACGGCGGTAGGCTCGATCGTGCTGCCCCTTTTCGTTTTTCTTACAAGAGACACGCAAACGATTACCGACAACGTGTTGTTGGCGGCCGTATACGGAGGAATCGGCGTCGGCGCCGGTCTCGGCCTCGTATTCCGCGGCCGCGGGTCGACCGGCGGACTCGATTTGGCGGCGCAAATCCTCCACAAATTCACAGGCATCCGTTTAGGGTTGGCGATCGCCATGCTGGATGGGGCGGTCATTCTGTCGGCCGGACTCGTTTTTTCGCCGGAAAAGGCGCTGTACGCTTTAATCGGGCTATTCGTCACCAGCAGGACGATCGACGCCGTGCAGCTCGGCTTCGCTTACAGCAAAGCCGCGCTCATTATATCGAACAAACCGGAGGAGATGAGCCGGGCGATTTTGTTCGAGCTCGATCGCGGGCTGACGAAGCTTCCCGGCATCGGCGGATATACGGGGGCCCAGCGGACGGTTCTGATGGTCGTCGTCGGACAGACGGAAGTGACGAAGCTGAAAGCGCTCGTCAAATCGATCGATCCGTCCGCTTTCTTGATGATTACAAACACGGCGGAAGTATACGGCGAAGGCTTTAAAAATGTGCGTTAGGAAGCCGTAATTTTTCGTTGAATTATTATTCTTTCGACTGTATAATGATACATATGTTTGAGGAGGGGTTCGGTATGACTACGGAAGTTCGGGCGGCGGTTGTCGGCTCCACGGGCTACAGCGGGGTAGAGTTAATTCGCCTTTTACTGCGGCATCCTTCGGTACGGGTAACCTCGATCATTTCTTCATCCCATGCAGGGACGCCCCTATATGAATCTTTTCCTCATCTGTCGGAAATTATTGTGGACAACCTCGATCCGGCAGATGTCCCTTTAATCCGCGACAAGGCGGATGTCGTGTTTACGGCGACGCCTTCGGGCGTCAGTGCGGAGCTTGTGCCTCAGCTGCTGGATGCTGGTCTGAAGGTCATTGATATATCGGGCGATTTCCGTTTGAAATCGCGCGAGCTTTACGAAACATGGTACAAACATAAAGCGGCGGACGACGTTTATCTCGCCAAGGCGGTTTACGGTCTGGCGGAGGTGTTCGGCGACAAGGTGAAGGGAGCCGATTTCATCTCGAATCCCGGCTGCTATCCGACGGCGACGCTTCTCGGTTTAATCCCGGCCGTATCCGCCGGCTGGATCGATCCGGACACGATTATCGTCGACGCGAAATCGGGGGTGTCCGGCGCGGGCCGCGGGCTCAGTTTGACAAACCATTTTTCCGAAATCAACGAAAATTTTCTGGCTTACAAAGTAAACAAACATCAGCACATCCCGGAAATCGAGCAGGCGCTCGGCGCCGTTGCCGGGCGGCCCGTCGTCACGACGTTTACGACTCACCTGGTGCCGATGACCCGCGGCATCCTGTGCACGATGTATGCGCGCCTGACCGCGCAGCGCTCGGAAGAAGAACTGATCGAACTTTATAGAAAATATTATGAAGGGCGGCGCTTTGTCAGAATCCGCGGCAAAGGCAAATGGCCGGCGACGAAAGAAGTATGGGGCTCCAATTACTGCGACATCGGCTTTTCCGTAGACGAGCGGACCGGACGGCTGACGATCATATCGGTTATCGACAACGTCGTAAAAGGCGCGGCCGGACAGGCGATTCAAAACTTGAATTTGATGATGGGTTGGGATGAAACGTTAGGGCTCGATTTCACCCCGGTCTACCCGTAAAAGATAAGGAACGGTGAATGACGGATGACAACGGAACAGCAATTTTCCGTGGTGACGGACGGCTCGATTACGACCCCGAAAGGGTTTAAGGCCGGAGGATTGCACTGCGGGTTGAAAAAGACGGATCGCTTCGATCTCGGGGCGATCGTTTGCGAGGTGCCGGCAGCGGCGGCGGCCGTATATACGCTGAATGCGTTTCAGGCGGCGCCGCTCAAGGTAACGAAGGAAAGCATCGGCGCGGAAGGCAAACTGCAGGCGATGGTCGTGAACAGCGGCAACGCCAATGCGTGCACCGGCAAGCAGGGAGAGGAAGATGCGCGATCGATGCGTTCGGCGCTGGCGAAAGCGTTCGGATTGCCGGAACATTATGTGGGAGTAACGTCGACCGGCGTCATCGGCGAACTGCTGCCGATGGACAAAGTGCTGAGCGGCATCGAACAGCTTCCGCCGCGAGTCGGTTCGGACGGAGCCGACGATTTTTGCCAGGCGATTCTGACGACGGATCTGGTGCAGAAGATGGTTTGCGTCAGCGTGACCGTAGACGGCAAGCCGGTATACGTTGCGGGCGCGGCCAAAGGATCCGGCATGATTCACCCGAATATGGCGACCATGCTTGGCTTTATGACGACCGACGCGAACATCGGGCATGAGGATCTGCAGCGGTTGCTTAGCGAAGTGACCGATTCCACATTCAATATGATTACGGTGGACGGGGATACGAGCACGAACGACATGGTCGTGGCGATGGCGAGCGGCCTGGCCGGCAACACGGCGCTGCGCCCCGGACATCCCGATTGGGATTCGTTTGCGGCGGCGTTCCGGTATGTCGCCGAATATTTGGCGAAGGCGATTGCCCGCGACGGGGAAGGGGCGACGAAGCTCATCGAGGTGAACGTGTCGGGAGCCGTTTCCGACGAGGCGGCGCGAGCAATCGCGAAGACGGTAATCGGCTCCAACCTGGTCAAGTCGGCCGCGTTCGGCGCGGACGCCAACTGGGGCCGCATCATTGCCGCTATCGGTAGGGCGGGGCAGCCGGTCAACACCGAAACGGTCGATATCCGGATCGGAGACATTCCGGTGTTGGAACAGTCCCGCCCCGTGAAGTTCGATGAAGAACGGGCGGCGGAATATTTGAAAGGCGAATTCGTGCAGTATCATGTGGAGCTGAATATGGGAGACGGGAAAGCGACCGGCTGGGGCTGCGATTTGACTTACGAATATGTGCGGATTAACGCGGCTTACCGGACCTGATGCGGCAGGGCGAATCACGTTTTGTAAGGGAGTAGAACCGATGAGCAATACCTGTTTTGTAATGAAATGCGGCGGAAGCACGCTGGCCGAACTGCCCGATTCGTTCTTCGCCGACTTGAAGCGGCTGCAGGACGAAGGGCTTATTCCCGTCATTGTGCACGGAGGAGGGCCGGCGATTTCGGAGACGCTTGCCAGGCTCGGCATCGAGACGGAATTTGTGGGCGGCCTGCGCAAAACGAGTGAAGCGGTGCTCGATGTGGTGGAGATGGTGCTGGCCGGCCGCATCAACAAGGAAATCGTGCGAAAAATCGGGCAAAGCGGGGCCAAAGCTTTAGGACTGTCGGGAGTCGACGGGAATTTGATTTGCGCGGAACCGGTCCATAACAGCGATGAAATCGGCTTCGTCGGCGACGTTACCGATGTAAAAGCCGAGATCATTCAAGGCATTGTGAACATGGGATATATGCCGGTCATCGCGCCCATCGGCATCGGGGCAGACGGGCAGCGGTACAACATTAACGCGGACACCGCCGCGGGCGCCGTCGCCTCGCGCCTTGGGGTGAAACAGATGATCGTCGTCACGGACGTTCCGGGCATCATGAAAACCGTGGACGGGGAGAAAACGGTGCTTTCTTCCGTGACGGTGAGCGAGATCGAACAGATGATTCAGACCGGCGAAATTTACGGCGGCATGATTCCGAAAGTGCGGGCGGCGGTGCAGTGCATTCAAGGCGATGTGCAGGAAGTGGTCATCGTCAACGGTTCCGAGCCGCAGGTGCTCAGCAGGGCGCTGAAGGGAAGCGGAATCGGCACGCGCATTTTAAAGTAATGTCCTAATTGTCGGCCCGCCGAGCGGACCGGTGATTGAATATGAATGGGGAGTGAAGCTCATGAGCGAACAGGGGAAAAGCGCGCTGTTTCCGACGTACGCCAGGTATCCGATCGCCTTGGTGAAAGGCGAAGGAAGCCGGCTGTGGGACGATCAAGGCAAAGAATATCTTGATTTTACGAGCGGTCTGGCCGTAACGAACTTGGGGCACGTTCCGCAGAAGGTGAAGGAGAAGCTGGTCGAACAGCTGGATCGGCTGTGGCACGTGTCGAACTTGTTTCATATTCCGAACCAGGAAACACTGGCCCGGCTGCTGACGCAGCACAGCTGCGCCGACGCCGTGTTCTTCTGCAACAGCGGCGCGGAGGCCAATGAAGCGGCGATTAAGCTGGCGAGACGTTATCATCAAAAAGTGCTGGGCACCGGCAAATACGAAATTATTACGTTCAACCAGTCTTTTCACGGGCGCACGCTGGCGACGTTAACCGCGACCGGCCAAGATAAAGTGAAGGAAGGATTTGGTCCGCTTCCCGAAGGATTCCGATATTCGCCGTTTAATGAAGCTGAGGCGCTGCGAGCGAACATTACCGACAAAACGTGCGCGATTATGGTGGAGATGGTGCAGGGCGAAGGCGGCGTCCATCCGGCGCACGAGCAATTTGTGCGGGAAATCGCCCGTTTGTGCGAGGAGCGCCAGCTGCTGCTCATCGTCGACGAAATCCAAACCGGGATGGGACGTACGGGCAAGCTGTTCGCCTACGAGCATTACGGCATCGAGCCGGACATTTTCACGTTGGCCAAAGGTTTGGGCAGCGGGTTTCCGATCGGCGCCATGCTCGGAAAAGCGAAGCTGGTCGAAGCGTTTTCCGCAGGAAGCCACGGATCGACCTTCGGCGGCACCCCGATTGCGACCGCAGCGTCCATCGCGACAGTGGAAACGATCGTCGCCGGCAAGCTCCCCGACAGGGCGGCAAGCATGGGAGAATACGCGATGCGCAAGCTTGCCGACGGACTGCGCGGCAATCCGCTGGTGAAGGAAATTCGCGGGAAAGGGCTGCTGATCGGCATCGAATGCACGCTGCCCGTCGCCGATTTGATTGCGGAAGCGCGGGATGAAGGGCTGCTCGTCGTGCCCGCCGGCCCGCAGGTCATCCGCCTGCTGCCGAATTTGCTCGTCACCGAGGAGGAGCTGGATCGGGGTATTGGCATCATCTGTTCGATTTTGGCGAAAAAAGCGGCGGTTGCGGCGCACGGCGAATGAAAATAAGATCGAAATTTGGAATATTAACGGAAATAAGGGACTTTGAGGCATCGTCACGCTGACGATAAAGGAGTGGTAAAATGGATGCGACAATGCAGGAAATGGCGGTCCGGCTGAAAGGGAGAGACTTCTTGGCTTTGGTCGATTACACGCCCGAGGAAATCCGCTATTTGATCGATTTGGCGATCGAGTTAAAAAGAAAGCATAAAGCCGGCGAACGATACCAGCCCCTGCAAGGAAAAACGCTCGGCATGATTTTTGAGAAATCGTCCACGCGGACGAGGGTTTCTTTCGAGGTGGGCATGTATCAGCTCGGCGGGCACGCGCTGTTTTTGAGCCGGAACGATCTGCAGCTCGGGCGCGGCGAAACGGTGTGGGACACGGCGCAGGTCATGTCCCGCTATCTGGACGGCATCATGATTCGCACGTTCGGTCACCGCAACGTGATTGAGCTGGCCAGAGGGGCGACGATTCCCGTCATCAACGGTTTGTCGGACGCCTCTCATCCGTGCCAGGCGCTGGCCGATTACCAGACGGTTTACGAGAAAAAAGGGCGTCTGCAAGGCTTGAAAATCGCGTATATCGGCGACGGCAACAATGTGGCCCACTCCTTGATGGTAGGCGCGGCAAAGCTCGGGATGCACATTGCCGTGGCGACGCCGGAAGGGTACGAGCCCGACGCCGAAGTGATTGCCGTATCGAAGGAGAATGCCGAACGTACCGGCGCTTCGGTGCACATTTGCCGGGATCCGAAGGAAGCGATTGACGGCGCCGACGTCGTATATACCGACGTATGGGCCAGCATGGGGTTTGAAGAGGAGCAGGAGGAGCGCATGAAGGCGTTCCAGGGGTATCAGGTCAACGAACAGCTGACCAAGTACGCGAAGCCGGATTATGTGTTCATGCATTGCCTACCGGCCCACCGCGGCGAAGAAGTGAGCGAAGACGTTATCGACGGAAAGCATTCGATCATTTTCGATCAGGCGGAAAACCGTCTGCATGCGCAGAAAGCCATTATGGCGGCGATCATGTAGCGCAGAACGTTTGATTTTGCGGAAGCGGCCCACGCCGTACCTTCAAGTCATAACGGGAGAACGGATCGAATTTGAGCGGAACGGACCGTATGCCGGCGGGAGCGGAAAGACGCCGGTTGAACGACGAGCGCGCGTCCTTATTGCGTTTTTGCATGACGGGACGCGGCGCATCGGAAAGAAAGGGGAATCACTTTCATTATGGCAAAAGAGAAAATTGTTCTGGCCTATTCGGGCGGACTGGACACTTCGGTCATTTTGGCCTGGTTGAAAGAAACGTTCGATGCGGAAATTATCGCATTTACGGCCGATATCGGCCAAAAGGAAGAATTGGACGGGCTCGAAGAGAAAGCGCTGCGGACGGGCGCGTCCAAAGTGTACATCGATGATTTGCGCGAAGAGTTCGCGCGCGATTTCATTTATCCGATGTTCCAGGCCGGTGCGCTTTACGAAGGGCAGTATTTGCTCGGGACGAGCATTGCGCGCCCGCTCATTGCGAAGCGGATGGTGGAGATCGCCCGCGCCGAAGGAGCGACCGCCATTGCGCACGGCGCTACGGGAAAAGGCAACGACCAGGTGCGGTTCGAGCTGACGGCGGCGGCGCTGGCGCCGGAGCTGAAGGTCATCGCGCCGTGGCGCCTGGAATCGTTCCGCGAGCAGTTTCCGGGCCGCGCGGAGATGATCGCGTTTGCGGAAAAGCACGGCATTCCGGTGCAGGCTACGGCGTCCAAGCCGTACTCGATGGACCGCAACCTGCTGCATATCAGCTTTGAGAGCGGCATGCTGGAGGATCCGTGGTTCGACGCGAGCGCGGAATCGAACCGCGACATGTATGTGCTCAGCGTGGCGCCGGAAGACGCGCCGGACGCTCCGGAATATGTCGAGCTCGATTTTGAGCAGGGCAACTGCGTCGGGCTGAACGGCGTGCGCATGACGCCGCTTGAGGTGATGGAGAAGTTGAACGAGCTCGGCGGAAAACACGGCATCGGCCGCGTCGACATGGTGGAAAACCGCTTTGTCGGGATGAAGAGCCGCGGCGTGTACGAAACTCCCGGCGGGACGATTTTGTTCACGGCGCACCGCAAAATGGAGTCGCTCACGATGGATCGCGAAGTGATGCATCTGCGCGATTCGCTCATTCCCCGCTATAGCACGCTCGTTTACAACGGTTTCTGGTTCGCGCCGGAACGACTGGCGATTCAGGCGCTCGTCACCGAAAGCCAGAAAAATGTGACCGGCACGGTGCGCCTCAAGCTTTACAAAGGCAACGTCATCGCCGCCGGCGTAAAAAGCCCGGTCAGCCTGTACAATCCGAACATCGCCACGATGGAAGCCGATCCGACGCAGGCGTACAATCAGTCGGACGCGACCGGATTTATCCGCTTGAACGCTTTGCGTCTGAAAGTGGCATCCAGCGTTCAACAAAGCACGAAATAATTCGGGCGCGAAATCGATAGGGCAGAGCGGAATAGAAGGGAGCAGCGATAGTGTCGAAACTGTGGGGCGGACGTTTTACGAAAAAAACGGACCAGCTGGTTGAGGAATATACCGCTTCGATCACATTTGACAAAGAATTGGCGGAAGAAGACATACAAGGCAGCCTGGCGCACGTCACGATGCTCGGCAAATGCGGAATTGTCCCCGAGGAAGATGTGGCCAAAATCAAGGAAGGGCTGCTGGACGTGCTGGACAAGGTGCGCCGCGGCGAAATCGAATTTTCCGTCACGGATGAAGATATTCACATGAATATCGAAAGACTCCTGATCGAAAAAATCGGCCCTGTGGGAGGGAAGCTCCATACGGGGCGCAGCCGGAACGATCAAGTGGCGCTGGACATGCACTTGTATTTGCGCAAAAGAGTCGTTGAATTTGTCGGCTTGCTGATGAAGCTGCAGGAAGCGTTGGTGGAGCAGGCCAAAAACAACGTCGATACGATTTTGCCCGGGTATACGCATTTGCAGCGGGCGCAGCCGATCTTGTTCGCGCATCATCTGATGGCGTACGTTTCGATGTTCCAGAGAGATGTCGAGCGGCTGCAGGACAGCTACAAGCGGATCGATACGCTGCCGCTCGGAGCGGGGGCGCTTGCCGGGACGACGTTTCCGATCGACCGCCATTTTGTGGCGGAACAGCT
>JAWLCZ010000158.1:0-9481 GCA_041686835.1 Paenibacillaceae bacterium
CGCAATTGCCGTACTTCTCTACTGCTCATATGTATCTTCAGTGCTCGGCCTTCATGTCATGGTTATGAAGGCCATTTTTCTGGGCAACTGCGCAACAAATCCAAAGTGTTATCGGAAGTAAATGCCTTCTTGAATGACCCACACAAATTAACTTATTTACTCGCTAAAAATAGGGCGACCATTTGTTTCTTATTTATATAACCACCATATCTATCAATTGTTTGACCAATCCCATCAAACAGCTTCTTTCTCTGATTATCATCAAGTTGTCTATGTTTTGAATTTGTATTTAAAAGTGAAACATAATCTTTACTTGAATACTGTTGAAACCACTTATATTCCTTTACAACAATGTTTGAAAAGAGAGCCGTTTGTTCCGTTATTTTCTTTCTTTCAAGAATTACTTCATCAGGTGAAGGAAATTTAGAGTCATCTAAGTGAGGAGCAAAACTTTTGTAATGTTCACGGATTTCAGAATATAAATCATCGAAGATAGGGACATGTATTGTCCAGAAAAAGGCTATCGATCCCTTACTACTTAATAATTCCCATACTTTTCGGTAGCCATAATTCGGCTCAATAAAGTGAAAAGCAGTTCCTGAAATGACCAACTGGTATTCGTCTTCAGGATTCCAGTCTTCGAATGAAGAATTAATCACCTTTACAGTCTCGTAATCTTTAAACTTTTCCGAAGTTATCCGAGCAAGATTCGCACCCAACTCGATACATGTAACGTTGTAATAACCACTTTGAATTAACCCAATTGTCGCTTGACCCGTCCCACAGCCAATCTCAAGTATCTTATCTTGATTTGATACTTTAGAATATTCAAATATATCTTTAAAAAGTTCATCAGGATAAGTAGGTCTATATTTTTCATATTCATTAGCGACAGTATCGAATGTTTCTTTATACTCCATTGAATACACCTCAACTTAGATTTGCATTTATTTCTGACAACGTTCCCGCATTAACGACGCCCCACTACATAAAGGTCCGTTAGAACCGGCTGCGCATTCGAATATGCTTAATCTCTATTTTCATTACGGCGAAAGAAGCTGATGGGATTTCCGTCAGGATCCCTGAAATAAAAAGAATAGTTTCCCCATGGCTTTAGTTTGGGCGGTTCAATAATTTCTACGTTCATTTGTTTTACCCTTTCATATTCATAGTCAACATCCTCAACTTGAAATTGCATCCATAAGTTTCTATTGGTTTTTACTTGTGAGCCTCCACCCATTTGTTTTTCATGTTCCACACTGTAAATATCAAGTAACATTCCATTAGGCAATCGATGCTGAATAAAAACCTTGTTCGGTTCATTCATTGTTTCAAGACCGAGCAATTTACAATAAAAATCACTCAAAGACAGAACATCATCAGTGACAATACAATAACTATGCAGTTTCATAATGATTCTCCTTCCTATCTATCTTTCAATGAATCTTAATTCATTACCATCCAAATCCCGAATTGTGAACTTTCTCATTCCATAAGGAGTAACGAACAGTTCTTCCACAATACCTGCATTTGCCTTCAATCTTTTCCAAAGGTTGTCCAACTCGGTTGTATAAAAATTATAGCGACCAGGTGAAGGACTGACTCTTTCTTCAGCAATTGCAAATATTGCTCCCTCCTCAGATTCAAAATGTGCGTAATGAGGATTGTCATCAGGCCACAGTGCTGCAACCTTAAAATTCAATACAGACTGGTACCAATCAATTGCTTTTGATAAATTGCTAACATTTACTCGCACATGAAGTAAGCGAGTTTTCACTGGTATTCATTTCTCCTTTCTGAATATACTCAACATTTCCCAATTAAATATTAATTTTAAGCTTTTCGACATTTACCGCTTTTTTCCTCTTGCAGATTTTGCGCTGGCAGAGCTGGGCGAGTTCACTTGGCGAACTCCTTAATACTGGTGTTCAATCCAAAAATATGTTGTAGCTACAGGAATTTTATTCTAAATTTATGAAAGATGCCTATTTCAATTGGGGGAGGAAAGGCTATGAATAAGAGCTAGCGGAAGCCGGCGTGGATATCACCACCATCATGAAACGTGTCGGTCACGACGACATGAAAACCACTCTGAAAATTTATACTCATGTCACCGAAAAGATGAAAAAAGACGCCTCCGAAAAAATCCACTTCCACTTCAAAGATATCCTCAATTTCTGAATTTCCGCAAGAAATGTTATTTTTTGTGTGATTTTCTAATGAAAAAGACCCCCGAAGGGGTCTTGTCATCATTGATATTATAGGGTTTTTGATGGACGGATTACATCATGCCGCCCATTCCGCCCATGCCGCCCATATCCGATGCGCCGGCTTTTTCTTTCTCCGGCTTGTCGGCGATGACCGCTTCCGTTGTCAGGAACGTAGCCGCAACGGATGCAGCGTTTTGCAGCGCGGTGCGGGTTACTTTCGCCGGGTCGACGATACCGGATTGGAACATGTTTACCCATTCGCCGGTAGCGGCGTTGTAGCCGATGCCCACTTGTTCTTTTTTCAGGCGCTCAACGACAACGGAGCCTTCTTGTCCGGCGTTGGAAGCGATAATGCGAACCGGTTCTTCGAGTGCGCGCAGCACGATGTTGACACCGGTTTTTTCGTCTCCGCTCGCATCAATTGCGGCAACGGCGTTATAAACGTTCACGAGCGCCGTACCGCCACCGGATACGATACCTTCTTCCACGGCAGCGCGAGTGGAGTTGAGGGCGTCTTCGATGCGCAGCTTGCGTTCTTTCAGTTCGGTTTCCGTAGCCGCGCCGACTTTGATGACCGCTACGCCGCCGGAAAGTTTCGCAAGACGTTCTTGCAGTTTTTCTTTATCGAAATCGGAAGTCGTTTCTTCCAATTGCACTTTGATTTGTTGGATGCGGGCGTTGATGTCCTTCTTGTCTCCGTAACCGTCCACGATGATCGTGTTTTCTTTCGTTACGCGAACTTGGCGTGCGCGGCCCATTTGTTCGATCGTAGCGGATTTCAGCTCCAGACCGAGCTCTTCCGTAATGACTTGGCCGCCGGTCAATGCGGCGATGTCACCCAGCATTGCTTTGCGGCGGTCGCCGAATCCGGGCGCTTTGACAGCAACGCAGGTGAACGTTCCGCGCAGTTTGTTGACGACGAGCGTAGCCAGTGCTTCGCCTTCCACATCTTCAGCGATCATGAGCAACGGTTTGCCTTGTTGAACGACTTTTTCCAGCACAGGCAAAATTTCTTGGATGCTGGAAATCTTCTTGTCGGTAATCAGAATGTAAGGTTCGTCAAGCACCGCTTCCATTTTGTCCGTATCGGAAACCATGTACGGAGAAATGTATCCGCGGTCGAACTGCATACCTTCCACCACTTCAAGCTCCGTGCTGAAGCCTTTGGACTCTTCTACAGTAATCACTCCGTCGTTGCCGACTTTCTCCATCGCTTCGGCAATGAGTTCGCCCACTTCTTCATCGGCAGCGGAAATGGCGGCAACTTGCGCGATCGATTGTTTGCCTTCGATCGGCTTGGCGATTTTCGCGAGTTCCTCAACCGCAACTTTAACGGCTTTCTCAATACCTTTGCGGATAACCATCGGGTTCGCGCCGGCTGTTACGTTTTTCAGCCCTTCGCGGATCATCGCTTGCGCCAGAACGGTTGCCGTTGTCGTACCGTCACCGGCCACATCATTCGTTTTGGTCGCCACTTCTTTTACAAGCTGAGCGCCCATGTTTTCTACCGGATCTTCCAGCTCGATTTCTTTGGCAATCGTCACGCCGTCATTCGTGATGAGCGGGCTGCCGAATTTCTTTTCCAGCACAACGTTGCGGCCTTTCGGTCCGAGCGTTACTTTTACCGCATTCGCTAAAGCGTCTACCCCGCGAAGCATCGCACGGCGGGCGTCTTCACTGAAGATAATTTCCTTTGCCATGAATGGATACCTCCCAATATTTGATCATTCTTCATGCTTGTGTGTCCAATCGTCATTATGTCGGAATCAGCTTCATCTAAGTATATTATTAGACTGGACGGTTACTCTCCCATTATCCCAGGATGGCAAGAATGTCGCTTTCACGCATGATCAGCAGTTCGCGTCCTTCATATTTCACTTCGGTGCCGGCATATTTGGAGAAAATGACGCGGTCGCCTTCTTTCACTTCCAAAGGAACGCGCTGTCCGTCTTTCAGCGTGCCGCTACCTACAGCAACGACTTTGCCTTCCTGCGGCTTTTCTTTTGCCGTGTCCGGCAGCACGATGCCGCTTGCTGTGGTTTCCTCCTTGGCAACAGCTTCAATCACTACGCGATCACCCAACGGTTTGATCATGAGAAAATAGCCTCCTTTTTCATTATGATGATGTTTGGATTGTCGTTTTGCCGGTTGTTAGCACTCTCACAGGGATAGTGCTAACAACAATTCTTATGATACTGATTTCATCGCGAGATTTCAAGTGGTATTCTACATTTTTTTGTAAAATTTCATCTGGAAAAGCAAATCCCTATTCATTTTTTCCAACGGAAGAAAAACTATTCGCCGAATTCGGCTTCTCTTGCGCGGTCTTCCGCCAGCTGTTTGCGGTAAATCCATGCGGAAAGCATCACGCTAAACTCATATAACAGGATGAGCGGAACCGCTACAAGCAGGTCCGAAATGACGTCCGGAGGCGTAATGACCGTACCGACAATGACGAGCAGCAAATAGGCGTATCTTCTTAATTTGCGCAGCCTGTGCGGGTTCAGTATTCTTATCTTCGTCAAAAACATGACGATGACGGGAAGTTCGAACAGCAGCGCCATCGGCAATATAATATTGAACATGAACGAAAAATATTGCCGGATGCCGTACGTTTCCGTCAAATTCAGGCTGCGCGTCACGTTGGACGTAAAATAATGCGCCATCGGAAACACGACATAGTAAGCGAAAGCGAGTCCCAGCAAAAACAACAGAGCCGCGCCGGGAATATACCGAATCGTGGCCCTTTGTTCCTCCGGCCGCAGGCCGGGCCTCACAAACGCCCATATCTGATACACGATGAACGGCAAAGAAACGGCAAGCGCAATAATAAAAGCGATCTGCATATAAACATTGATCGCGTCCCACGGCGAAAAAGCGTTCCAACTGACATCCGAAGCCGGGGGAACGCTCTTTAAATAATCGATGATGGGCCGCGCGGCAAAAAAACCGCCGATCATCGACAAGACCATCACAAGGATACACCAAATGAGCCGTTTGCGCAGTTCGCCCAAATGCTCAATTAAAGACATCGTTTTTTCGTGCATGCGACGATTCACCAGCCTACCTTCGTTTTCGACTTTCACCCCTGAGTTCTATGCGCGGCAAAAAATATCCGTTGTCACGCAGGTCGGGAGTCGTCACTCGGGCAGTCTCTTGTCGTTTTGCTGCTTTTCGCCGTTAACCTCTTTCCGCTGCACCTGCACATCGTCGTCCATAATCTCTTTGGCGCCGTTTTTAAATTCTCTCAACGTACGGCCGAAAGCGCGGCCCAATTCGGGCAGTTTGCTCGGCCCGAACAGCAAAAGCGCCACCAGAACGATGAGAATAAAACCTGTCGGTCCAATACCGGACATATGCGAAACCTCCTTGAAAGATTTGAAGAACCCTTTTTATGATTCATATTCCTACCTATACGAATATCCCCGCAAAAAACGTCATCGTATGCCGTCAACAGCCGTATAACCCGCCATAGCCCATTTCCACAATGTCCCGCCGTTCAATCGTTTCTCCCGCGCAAATGCGCGGCAGCAGCACGTCAAACGACGTATACGGATCATGCATGACGCAGCCGGGGAGTCCCATAATCGGTATCCCGTTCAGATAAGCGACCAAAAGCATCGATCCGGGAAGCATCGGCGTGCCGTAGCTGATAATGTCGGCGCCGGCTTTTTTAATCGCGCCGGGCGTCCGATCGTCGGGATCGACGGACATTCCGCCGGTCACCAGAATGAGATCGACTCCTTTATCCAGGAAATATCGGATTTCCTGCACGATCGTTTCGGTGTCGTCCGGAGCGAACCGCTGCTCGATCACCTCGGAACCGAGATCGGCCGTTTTCTGTTTGACGACCGGACCGAATTTATCCTGAATGCGGCCTTTATACACTTCGCTTCCTGTCGTCAGCAGTCCGACTTTGAGCGGGCGGAAAGGCTTGACGGAAATAACAGCCTGTCCGGGATGGCTTTGCTGAAACTGTTCCGCCATTTGCTCGATCCGCTCGATTCGGCCTTGCTCCACGATGAGCGGAATGACCCTCGTGCCGGCCAAAGGCTGCCCCGGGCGAACGACGGTATTCGTTCTGATCGTGGACAGGACAATCTGGTCCAGTGCGTTCGCTTCATCGACAAACGGCTTGTCGATTTTGGCAAGACCGTGAATCGCCGACTTGAGCGTCACTTTTCCTTCATGCGGTTCGGTCATCTCCACATTGTTCCCCCGGACGGCGCGGGCCATTCTCATAGCCGCTTCGTCTTCATGAATGTATCCTTCCTGCAGGTCGAGAATGTAGATATGTTCTTTGCCGATATCCAGAAGCTGCGGTATATCTTCTTCGCGAATGACGTGGCCTTTTTTGAACAGACGCCCTTTAAAACGACCGGGGACGATGCGGGTCAAATCATGCGCCAGCACCATGCCGACGGCGTCCTCGACCTTCACTTCCCGGAGCATCGACTGCGGATTCATTCGGTATGCTCACCTTCTTTTCCGGTTAAAATGGCCAAAGCGTGCGGAAGCTGATCGATGATGGCGGCCAGGTTCTCGTGAACCCCTTTCGGGCTGCCCGGCAAATTGACGATCAGCGTTTTTCCCCGGATGCCGCATACGGCCCGTGAAAGCATGGCCCGACGCGTCTTTGCCAGCGAAGCCATGCGCATCGCCTCCGCAAACCCCGGCGCCTCGCGGTCGATGACCCTAAGCGTCGCTTCGGGCGTCACATCGCGGGGACCGAGTCCCGTACCGCCTGTCGTGAAAATCAGATCCGCCTGGTGGTAATCGGACATCTCGATTAGCGCCGCCATAATTTCGTCCATTTCATCGGCTACGATGCGGTATTCGATAACGTCCCCGTTCATTTCTTCTTCGACGAGTTCGCGAATCACCTGCGCGCTCGTATCCTGCCGTTCGCCTCTCGCTCCTCTGTCACTTGCCGTCAAAATCGCCACTTTCCAGCGCATCGGACATGTCCCCCCTCCGGAAATCCCCGCTTTTGCCGCCGGTTTTGCTCAGCAATAGCGTCGGGCCGATCATCATCTCTTTTTCCAGAGCCTTACACATATCGTAAACGGTTAAAGCGGCGGCGGAAACGGCCGTCAAAGCTTCCATTTCCACTCCGGTCTTGCCCGTCGTCTTCACCGTCGCTTCAATGTAGAGCTGATCGTTCCCGTTGTCCGAAAAACGAATATCGATGCCCGTCAACGGGAGCGGATGACACATCGGAATCCATTCGGCCGTTTTTTTCGCCGCCATGATTCCGGCCACCTGCGCTACGGCGAGCACATCCCCTTTGCCGATTTTGCCCTGCTTGATCCGTTCCAGGGTCGTTGGCTTCATGGTGATTCTGGACGCTGCGCAAGCCGTGCGGTCCGTTTCCCGCTTATCCGAAACATCCACCATACGGGCGCGTCCCTGCTCGTTAAAATGGGTGAACTTCGCTTCCTCCTGCATACGATTTCCCCTTTCCACCATGACTTCTCTTTGGCAGTCCGATATGAAGCGATAAAGGGAAGTGCGGGCATTGCTGTCGTTCGCTTCCATTCAATAGCCATCGTTCTAAAGAGCCGTGTACATCCAGATCATTGTACTCCAATTTTCTTAATTTTTGCTTAAAAACGGTGCGGACATTGCAAACAATTTATGAACTTTTTACTCCATTTCCGTGATCAGACGGTCAATGCGCATGTCGTGCTCTTCCATCGGAACTTCCGGCACAACCTGAATTTCAAAAGCCGGCGCCAGTTTGTAAGGAACGGAGGCATGGTTGCTGCGGTAAACATCGATGAACCGGTCATAATATCCCCCGCCGTACCCTAACCTCCCGCCTTTCCGATCAAAGGCGACGCCCGGGACGAGCATCATCCGGATGGCCGCATCATCGTTCCATACCGCCGTCGACGGCTTCGGCTCGGGGATGCCCCATGTTCCCGCCTCGAGATCGCCGAAGGAACGTATGATATGGAGCGTAAACCTTCTTTTCCGCTTGTCCACCGTCGGCGCGACAACCGTAATTCCTTGCGTCCAGCACCATTCGAGGACGGGGGAAATATCGACTTCGCTGCGAAACGGCACGTACGTAAACAGGGTAAACGGACTGCCCCCGTCATGCAGCCGGTCAAGGTGATCGATAATCCGCCGGCTGATAAGCCCGGATTTGTACCGGCGCTCTTCATCGGAAAGCGCGTTCCGCTTCGCTTCGATGAGCTGCCGCAAACGCCGTTTCTGCTCTTTAATGTCCATGCCGCGAGTGCCCTCTCTGCTTCATTTTTCACATACTCAACAACGTATCAGCTGACGATTGTACTTTCAGTGTATCACTCCCACTCGATTTCCGCCACAACGAGACAGTGATCCGACGCTTCCGTCGGAATGGTCCACGCCTTTTTCGCTTTGAAAGGGGCCTTCTTGAAAATTTGATCGGCTTCCAGTCCGGTCAATACGGTGCTCACTTTTTCCTGCAGCCGGATTTTGTCCCATGTTGCCGCAATGTCCGACATGAGCGCGTCGTCGTCCTCCATATTGAAATCGCCGAGCAAAACCGCAGGTTCTTTCACCCCGTTCAACACGTCCGCCAGAAGCGGCGCTTGCTGTTTCCGTTCATCCTCGGATATGCCGAGATGCGTCGTGACGACGTTCAGCTTTCGCCCTTCAATATGCGCCTCTGCCTGCAAAACGCTTCTTCTTTCCGCCTCGCCCGGCAAATAGGTAATTTGCATGCACGTGATTGGGTACTTGCTGAGCAGGGCGTTCCCATATTCAAGGAAGCCGAGATTCAAACTCGGCGAAAAACAAAAGTGCATGCTCAGCGCTTCCGCCAATCTCTTGACCTGATCCTTCATCCCGCTTCGAAAATTGTGGCGATCGACCTCTTGCAAGCCGATAATGTCCGCCTCCGATTGCTTCAATACTTCAATAATGGGGTCCAGATCGACGCTTCCGTCCAAACCTTTGCCGTGCCGAATATTAAACGTGGCGAAACGTAAAAGGATGCCCCCCTCTTTCGGGGCCTCAGCCGCTCCTAAGCGAGCTTTGGTCATGGCGGCGGAAAAGCCGGCTCCCTCTTGCACCTCTGTCGTTTCCCCTTGCCCTGCCGCCACTCTCTCTTGAACCGCCGCCGCTTCTCCTTGCACTCCCGTCACTCTCTCTTGAACCGCCGTCGCTTCTCCTTGCACTCCCGTCACTCTCTCTTGAACCGCCGTCGCTTCTCCTTGCACTCCCGTCACTCTCCCGTGAACCGCCGCCGCGCACAGCAACCCCGCAAAGGCCAACGCCAA
>JAWLCZ010000159.1:0-9444 GCA_041686835.1 Paenibacillaceae bacterium
ATGGTGGCCCTTGCCTCCTGGCGCTGGATGGGGATTAACATCCTCTATTTCCTGTCGGGATTGCAAAACATTCCGCATGAACTGTACGAAGCGGCAGAAATCGACGGGGCGAATCCGCTGCGACAATTTGTCAATATTACTTTACCCCTTCTAAAACCGGTCACCCTATACGTCTTGACCATCAGTATTTACGGCGGGTTGGCCATGTTTACGGAATCCTATGTGTTCTGGGGAAACAAATCGCCTAACAATTTAGGTCTGACTATCGTCGGATATTTGTATCAACAAGGTTTTGAATTTTTTAATATGGGGTTTGGCTCCGCCATCGGCATCATGTTCCTGTTGTCCGTTCTGCTCATTAACCTCCTGCAGTTAAAATTTTTCGGGCTCTTTAGCAAGGAGGATTGAAGGTGACAAGATTACAAGAACATATCCGGAAGACAGTGCTGCTGGTTCTTTTTATTCTCATCGGACTGTTGGCGATCTTCCCGTTCTACAGTCTCTTATTGGCGTCGTTTAAACCTCCGACCGAACTGTTGCGGTACGGGTTGAATCTCAGACTGCAGCCCGACATGTTAAGCTTGAATAATTACATCTACTTATTCCAGGACGGAAGCGTTTATTTTACCTGGTACAAAAACAGTTTGCTGATTACGCTGCTCTCCACGGCTTTAACGTTGTTTTTTTCGTCGCTGGTTGGGTACGGTTTGGCGCTGTATGATTTTAAAGGACGAAACGTTATCTTTGTATTGGTTTTGTTTGTGATGATGGTACCCGTAGAGATTATTATGCTTCCGCTTTATAAAATGGCGGTTGCTTTGAAGATGATCAATACATATTGGGGAGTTATCGTTCCGCACGTTGTTTCGCCGTTTGCCGTTTTCTTTTTCCGGCAATACGCGTCAGGGCTGCCCAAAGACTTTTTGGATGCGGGCAGAATCGACGGTTGTACGGAATACGGCATCTTTTTCAGAATTATGGCTCCGTTAATGGCGCCGGCTTTTGGCGCGATGGCCATTCTTCAGGGATTGGGAAGCTGGAACAACTTTATATGGCCGCTCATCGTCCTGCGTACGGATGATAAATTCACACTCCCGATAGGCTTGTCCTCGTTGTTGACGCCTTACGGCAATAACTACAACATTTTGTTGTCAGGCTGTATTTTGTCCGTAATTCCCATATTGGTTATCTTTGTATTTTTTCAGCGTTTCTTCATTTCCGGTCTGACGATAGGCGGAGTAAAAGGTTAAAGCAGACTTAAAAAACAGAAAGAGAAAGGGAGTAACCAAAATGTCGAATCCAAAAAAAGCGAAAATGATACTGGACAAAGATTTTCAAATCTCGCCAATCGACAAACGCATTTACGGATCGTTCATCGAGCACCTGGGCCGCGCCGTATATGGAGGCATCTACGAGCCGGGACACCCTGAAGCCGACGAGCAAGGTTTCCGCAAAGACGTCATTGAGCTGGTCAAGGAATTGAATGTGCCGCTCGTCCGTTACCCTGGGGGAAACTTTGTTTCCGGGTACAACTGGGAAGACGGGGTGGGACCGAGGGAAAACAGGCCGCGCCGGCTCGATTTGGCATGGAAAACCGTCGAAACCAATGAAGTGGGCACGAATGAGTTTGCCGACTGGGCGAAAAAAGCGAACACCGAGGTCAATATGGCGGTCAATTTGGGAACCCGGGGACCCGACGCGGCCAGAAATCTGGTCGAGTATTGCAACCATCCTTCCGGTACCTACTGGAGCGACCTGCGCATTTCTCACGGGTATAAACAACCGCATAAATTCAAAACTTGGTGTCTCGGGAACGAAATGGACGGCCCTTGGCAAATCGGCGCCAAAACGGCGGCGGAATACGGCCGTATCGCCACGGAAGCCGCGAAAGTGATGAAATGGGTCGATCCGACGATTGAACTGGTGGCCTGCGGGAGTTCCAACAGCAATATGCGGACATTTGCCGAGTGGGAGGCAACCGTACTCGACCATACTTATGACCACGTGGACTTCATCTCGCTGCATACCTATTACGGGAACCGGGATAACGATACGGCGAACTTTGTCGCCAGATCGCTCGATATGGACGAATTTATCCGCTCCGTAATTGCCATCTGCGATTATGTGAAAGCAAAGAAGCGCAGCAGGAAAACGATCAACCTTTCGTTCGACGAATGGAACGTATGGTATCATTCCAACGAAGCGGACAGAAAAAGAGAGCCTTGGCAAATTGCGCCGCCGCAGCTGGAAGATATTTACACGTTTGAAGATGCGATTCTTGTCGGCTGCATGCTGATTACCCTGTTAAAACATTCGGATCGCGTAAAGATCGCATGTCTCGCCCAGCTTGTGAACGTCATCGCGCCGATTATGACGGCGAATGGCGGAGAAGCGTGGAAACAGACGATTTTTTATCCGTTTAGGGACGCTTCCGCGTACGGCAGAGGCGTTGCGCTGAATCCGATTATCTCTTCGCCGAAATATGACAGCAAGGATTTCACGGATGTTCCTTACCTTGAATCCATCGCCGTCTACAACGAGGAGAAGGAGGAGCTTGCCATTTTTGCGGTAAACCGCGACTTGGAGCAGTCTTTATTGCTGGAATGCGATATCCGTAATTTTACTGGATACAGGGTGGTTGAGCATTCCGTGCTGGAACATGCGGATGTGAAAGCGAGAAATACCCGCGATAACCCGAATAACGTGAAGCCTCACAACAGGGGGGATGCGGAAGCGAGAGACGGTTTCGTAACCGCCAGCCTGCCCCGATTGTCATGGAACGTCATCCGATTGGCGAAGAAGGAGAGATAAAATACGATGAAAAACAGCGTCATCATCCATACCGATATCACGGACGGCCATATCAACAAAAACATTTACGGCCATTTTGCCGAACATTTGGGCCGCTGCATCTACGAAGGCTTCTGGGTGGGAGAACAGTCTTCCATCCCGAATACATACGGGATTCGAAACGACGTAGTAGAGGTGTTAAAAAATATCGGCATTCCTGTTTTGCGCTGGCCGGGAGGCTGCTTTGCCGATGAGTATCATTGGAAGGACGGCATCGGACCGCGTCAAAACCGCAAAAGAATGATCAATACGCACTGGGGCGGAGTGGTCGAGAACAATCATTTTGGCACCCACGAATTTATGCTGCTTTGCGAGATGCTGGGATGCGAACCGTACATATGCGGCAACGTAGGCAGCGGAACGGTGCGGGAAATGACGGAATGGGTCGAGTATATGACGTTCGACGGGGAATCTCCGATGTCCAACTGGCGGCGGGAAAACGGCCGACAAGAGCCGTGGCGGCTGAAATATTTCGGTGTCGGCAATGAAAACTGGGGATGCGGGGGCCATATGAGACCGGAGTATTACGCGGATCTGTATAGGCGCTATCAGACCTACGTGCGGAATTACGGAAATAACAAAATCTTTAAAATCGCCTGCGGTTCCCACGACAACAATTACTATTGGACCGAGGTGCTGATGCGCGAAGCCGCACGCTTTATGGATGGATTAAGCCTCCATTACTACACGGTTCCAGGAACTTGGCAGCACAAAGGATCTGCAACGGATTTTACCGAGGATGAATGGTTTGTAACGATGAAAAAGGCTCTTGTCATGGACGAACTGATTGAGAAGCACAGCACGATTATGGATAAATATGATCCGGACAAGCGGGTGGCGCTTATCGTCGATGAGTGGGGCACATGGTATGATGTGGAGCCCGGAACGAATCCCGGCTTCCTGTACCAGCAAAATACGCTGCGCGATGCTTTGGTGGCCGCTCTCCATTTTCACATCTTCCATCATCATTGCGACAGGGTGCGGATGGCCAATATCGCCCAGACCGTCAATGTGCTGCAGGCGATGATTTTGACGGAAGGGGAAAGGATGATCGTCACCCCGACCTATCACGTGTTCGATATGTTTAAAGTTCACCAGGATGCGGCCCGTTTGGCCGTTCACTTGGAAAGCGGCGATTATGAGCATCAAGGGGTGAAACTGCCGCAGGTCAGCGTATCCGCCACCAAAAATGCGGAAGGAAACATTCACGTCAGCCTATGCAATATCGACCCTAAGCAGGGAGCCAGCCTGCACGTTCACCTGCGCGGAATGAACGGTGCGGCAAAAGTGACCGGAACGATACTGACCGCAGCCGACATGCGGGCGCACAATACGTTCGAGCAGCCGGACACCGTTAAACCTTCGGTTTTTGACGCCATTACGCTGAACGAAGAAGGTTTTATCGCGCAGCTTCCGCCCATGTCCGTCGTTGTCGTCGCAGTCGGGCCGGGACGATAAAAACGCGCCCTTATTCCAGCCGTTTGACATCGTTGATGAGAGGGGTGATTCCTTATTTTAAATGGAAATGGAAACGCTTAATTGTTATAAAGAAGATTTAATGTATCCATTTTACTTTCGAAAAACAAGGAGGGTTAGAATGAGAACAACGTATTCGGCCATTTTAGTGATGATGTTGTCCTTCGTATTGGTTGTATCCGGCTGCGGAGGGGGGAGTCTGGCCACCCAGCAGCCGGGCGATTCGGCAAACGATGCCGCGGCGGAGAATCCGACCGACAATAATAAAGCCGAGGGAACGGAAGAACAGGAAAACAACGAAGCCGATAATGAACCCGCCGCTCATGCGGACGTCTCCGGCGAAATCACGGTTTGGGCTTTCACGGACAAGGTGTTCCAGGAAATCGGCAGCGCTTTCATGAAAGAATATCCGAACGTGAAAGTCAAAACGGTCGTTATGGATTTCGGACAAATGCACGATAAATTGCAAACGACTCTTGCTGCCGGAAGCGGCGCTCCCGATGTGGCGGAAGTGGAGCAGGGCCAATTCCCGAGGTATGTCACCGGGGGCGTCCTGGAGGATCTGTTGATTCCGCCTTACAACGCCGGGCAGTATAAATCCGACGTGCCCAGGTATAACTGGGAGCGCTGGTTTTCGCCGGACGGCATGAAACTGCTGGGCATGCCCTGGGATATTACGCCCGGCGTTTATTACTACCGCGCCGATATTTTTGAGGAACTCGGCCTTCCGAGCGATCCTGACGAGTTGGGCGAATATATCCAGGATCCGGAAAACTGGATGGCGGTTGCCCAAACGTTAAAGGCGAGCGGGAAGTACATTATGGAATGGGGCGACGGCCCCGTACACTGGGCGGGAGACGAAGTCGGCTATTTCGACGATCAGCTCGGCTGGCTGCGCAACAACGACAAGATGGCCCAATTCCTCGACATCACCAAACGCGGGGAACAGATGAAATGGGCGCCCTATCAAGGGTTTGGCAGCGATAAAGGAAAGCAGCTGGTCAAAAAAGGCGAACTGGTCGGCTTGATTTTAGGTTCATGGGGCGGGCGTGAAATCGAAAGAAATTTCCCCGAACTGAAAGGAAAATGGAGAGTAACCCGGCTGCCTATGGGATTAAACGTCGGAATGGGCGGATCCAGTTTTGTTCTGCCGTCGCAAAGCAAAAACAAGAAAGCGGCATGGGCTTACATAGAATGGTGCATGCGGAGCGAAAACGCATGGAAAATCTGGACCAAACCGGAATATTCCATTCAACCGGGCTGGAACCCGATTTACAAATTGCCGTGGTATGAAGAACAGGCAAGCGAATATTTGGGCGGCCAGCAGCCTTATAAACTGTACAATCAGCTGGTCGAGGCGATTCCGGTCAGACGGTTGACCCCGCTTGACGGCAAGGCTTGGCCGATCTGGCTTGAAGGGGTGCAGAACGCCATCAAGAAAAACCTCGATTCCAAAGCGACGCTGCAAAAAATTCAAGAGGACATCGAGAGCAAGCTGAAGGTGGATAAAGAAAAATTATGGAAACAGATGGGCCGCTAAGATGCGGATTGTCATTCATCCGAATCACCCCCCGTGCGGAGGGTGATTCGGATGCTCCGGAAAGAAGGGGGGGATATCGTTCGTGATTCGGTTGCTGCGAAAATATCGGGTGAGCCTCATGGTCATCGCGGTTCTGGTCATAGGTTTTATATGGTGGAACAGCACCAGGGGATTCGACGACACGGCCATGGCCAACATTCCGGAATACAGCGAGGTGGACGAGCGATCCATACTGGCGAATGAAGACATCAGAAGCAAGCTGGAGCCGTCTTTTTATAAGTATTATCAAAAACATAACGACGAAGGCGCGAAAGATACCGAAGGTTTTTCTCTCTCCATTCCGTCCATGAGCTATTCCGCAATAAGCGGCGAAGGAACCCGCGTCGAATCGAATCTCGGAGAACGGCAGGGCGACGTCCTGGCGCTAATCGATGAAAACGGCTGGGTGGAATACACGTTTGACGTTCCGCAAAACGGCTATTATCAGATGGGAATGAGCTACTACGCGCTGCCGGGAAAACGCTCGTCCCTGGTCAGGAATGTGCAGATTGACGGGGAATACCCGTTCTTTCAGGCCAAGAAGATGGAGTTTCAACGGATGTGGCGGGAAGCGGGGAAACCTTGGTCGGACAACCAGGGAAACGAATACAATCCGCGCAGGGAAGAAGTGTTCGGCTGGCAATACCGCGACTTTCGCGATTCGGAGGCGAAAATTTCCGAACCGTTTCGCTTTTATTTGGACAAAGGCAAACATACGATTCGCATCCATGCGATACGCGAGCCGGGAGCGATTGGAGAAGTGCGCATTTTCTCTCCCTACCGTCCGCCAACCTATGACGAAGTGCTGAAAGATTATAGCCGCAGCGGATATAAGGCGACGAGCGGGAAAACGGTAAAAATCCAGGCGGAACATTCCGTACTGCGCTCCGATCCGACCTTGAAGCGAATCGAAGACCGCGAGCCGATAACGGAGCCGTTCAATAAGGACGCCGTCGTCCTGAACGTGTTCGGCGGAAGCGGCTGGAGAAACGGGGGGCAGTGGGCGGAATGGGAATTCGAAGTGCCGGAAGACGGGTTGTACCACATCGGGATGCGTTTCGGGCAATGGTTTCTGAACGGCATACCGGTGCAGCGCACGATTACGATTGACGGACGTCTGCCGTTTCAAGAAATGAACGAGGTGCTGTTCCCTTACAAACCGAAATTCCAAATCAAACCATTGGGCCGGGACGACAAGCCTTATTTATTTTATTTGGAAAAAGGCAAGCACAAAATGCGTATGGAGGTACAGGTCGGGGCATTGGGGAAAATTCTTGAATCCGTAGTCGACACGACCCATAAAATGTCTCTGCTGAGCCGCGAGGTGATACGCGTGACCGGAACGAACCCCGATCCGAACGGGGATTGGAAGCTGGAAAGAAACATACCCGGTTTGATCCCGCGGCTCCATCTGATGGCGAGGGACTTGGACAATGCGATTCGCGCCCTTTACGCGCTCGGCGTTCCGGAAGGCAGCTCCGAAGTGAGCACATTGTACGAAGCGAGGGACGTCCTGTTGAGCATGGCGGAAGATACGACGACGATACCCGCCCGGCTCGGTGCGATAACCGATCTCCAGTCGTCCCTCGGATTGTGGGTCAACGGATTGAGCAGGCAAAGTCTTGTTCTCGATTACATCATCATCAAATCTCCCGACCAGCCGTGGCCGCCCGACGAAGCTCCCTGGTACGTGAGGGCGGGGACAAGCCTTTACGATCTCGTTCATTCGTTCGCCAAAAATTACGGCGGGGTCGGCAACGTTTATGAAGGCCAGAAGGTTCTGGACGTTTGGGTGGCGCGCGGAAGAGACTGGGTGCAGATTATCAAGCAATTGATCGATGAAGATTTCACGCCGGAAACGGGAATCAAGGTGAACGTCAACGTCGTGCCCGCCCAGCAGATGCAGGTGCTGCTGCTCGCCAATACGGCAGGCATCGCGCCGGACGCGGCTTTGGGCGTCGAGGGCGAAGTGCCGATTGATTTCGCCGTTCGCAACGCGCTCGTCAATTTGAGCGATTTTCCGGACTATAAAGAAGTGGCCGCAAGGTTCAGGCCGGGCGCATTGATTCCTTATCAATACAACGGCGGCAACTACGCGCTGCCGGAAAACCAGAATTTCTACATGCTTTTCTACAGGAAGGACATTATGGAACAGCTCGGCGTTACGGAGGATAAAATTCCGCAAACGTGGCAGGAAGTCATGGATTTGATTCCTCTGCTGCAGCAAAACGGCATGGATTTCTACTACCCGCATGCTCCGAACAATCCTGCGCTGGCCATCAACGAATTTGCGCCGTTTCTGTTTCAGCATAACGGAGAGCTTTACCGGGACAACGGAAAAGTTTCCGCGCTCGATTCTCCGGAAGCGATGGATGCGATGAAAATGTGGACCGATCTGTTCACGGACTACAAAATCGAGAAACAAGCGGATTTTTACAACCGTTTCCGCTCCGGGGAAATGCCGATCGGAGTCGCCGATTATTACACGTATGTCCTGCTGTCCACGGCCGCTCCCGAGTTGGCCGGTTGGTGGGGGATGAAGCCGATGCCCGGATTAAAGCAAAGCGATGGAAAAATCAACCGTTCCACCGGCGGCCTCGGTCAGACTGCGGTCATTTTCAAAAGCACCAAAATGAAAGACGAAGCATGGACATTCCTGAAATGGTGGACAAGCGCCGATGTGCAGGAACGATTCGGCACGGAACTGGAAGCTCTTTTGGGTGTCGAAGCGCGCTGGAACACCGCCAATATCGAGGCGTTGAAACGGCTGCCCTGGAATCGGTCGGACCTCGAGGCGATACTGGAGCAGTGGGAATGGTTCCGGGAACGCCAAGTCGTACTCGGGGGGTATTACACCACCCGCCACATCGCCAATATATGGAACGAAATCGTCTTGAACGGAAAACTGCCGCGCGAAGCAATCGAAGACGGCGTGCGGGAAATTAACAAGGAGCTTCGCAAGAAGCGAGAGGAGTTCGGCCTCGATGACGAGCGGCAAAAAGGGGGCGGCGATCGATGAATTCGAATGCCGATACTGCGGTAAGCGCCAACCCTTCGGCACGCCGCTTGTTTCGGACGGAGAAAGCGGCCCGGCTGTGGTCGGATATTAAAAAGAACAAGGTGTCGTACTTTTTCCTTGCTCCGTTTTTGCTCCTGTTCACTTTTTTTACCATCATTCCGATCATCGTGTCGGTCGCCTTGAGCTTCACTTATTATAACATTCTGGAACCGCCGCGTTTTATCGGATTCTCAAACTACAGGCTGCTTTTCGTGGATGACGACATCTTTTTGAAAGCGATCGGAATCACGCTGAAATTCGCCGTCATTACCGGGCCGGTCGGCTATATTCTGGCCTTTCTTCTCGCCTGGCTCATCAGCCAGATTCCGGTCAAATACCGGTTCTTTTACACGCTCTGTTTTTATACTCCGTCGATTACGAGCGCGGTAGCGATGTCCGTCGTTTGGCTTTACTTGTTCGCCGGAGATCGTAAAGGTTTGTTGAACCATTATTTGATCAAGCTCGGCATTCTGGATTAGCC
>JAWLCZ010000160.1:0-9362 GCA_041686835.1 Paenibacillaceae bacterium
CAGAAGGGCAAGTAACAAATAACGGGGTATTATTATGAACCGTGGCATATTCGTTATGTAGGCGTTGATCTGGCTGCCGAGATCGCGCGGCGGGGAGTGACGCTTGAACAATTCTTCAATGATGCCGTGAAGGAGGTAAACGGCGGTTCCTGATCCGCGGCGTAAAGATTTAATCTTATACAGGAACTCATTTAATACCGGGATAACAATCTATAAATAAACTTCTCCATGAATATCACTTTTCATGGGGGAGTGGGAATGCATGAGCAATACGATGGATCGCCGCACATTTCTGAGCTATCTTGGCACCGGTGCAGCCGCCTTGGCCGTTGCATCCGCAGGTCTCGGCACGCTGAGCAAGGAAGCCAATGCCAGGACCGCCGACCATTTATTCGGATTTAAAACGAACAAAGTTTCCGGATATTTTGAGCCGATCGGCCCTACCGCCAAAGACGATTTGGTGCTTCCTAGAGGCTTCAGGTATGACGTTGTCGCCGCGTTTGGAGATGTCATCAACAAAAAAGGGGACACGTTCGGCTATAACAACGACTTCACCGTTTACTTCCCGATAGACGGTTCAAGCGAGAGAGGACTGCTGTGGGTCAATCACGAGTATACGAGCGAATTGTGGGTAACCGGTCCGAAAAAGGACGGCAAGTTCTCCAAAGAACAAATCGAGAAGCTGCTCTATAACCAGGGCGGTTCTGTGATTGAAGTGTATCGTGACAAAGACGGCGTATGGAAAATGGATACAAGCTCCAAATACGCCCGCCGCGTGACCGGTTTTACCGCGTTTGAATTGACCGGACCTGCCCGCGGAACGAAGGCGGTAAACTATGCCGTAACCGTCCAGGGCACATTCGCCAACTGTTCCGGCGGCATGACTTTATGGAACACCCTGCTGTCCTGTGAAGAAAATTTCGAATCCACGGCTGCCGATGCCGGTCTGAACCCGACCCATTACGGCTGGGTCATCGAAGTCGACCCGTTCGACGACAAATTTCAGGTCAGAAAGCATACCGCGCTGGGACGTTTCAACCATGAAAATGCGTGCATGGGCTTGTCCAAAGACGGACGCGTTGTCGTTTACATGGGCGACGACAAGAAAGACGCCGGCGTGTACAAGTTTATTACGAAGGGCAAATTCGATCCCGCCGCAGGCCGCGCCAACTCCAGGCTGCTGGAAGAGGGGACGCTCTATGTGGCCGATTTTAAAAAAGGAAAATGGATCGCCCTGACCATTGAAGCCGTGAAGAAAGCGCTGGCCGATCCGAAGTTTACGGTGCCTTCCGTTCTCGGCGGCAAGAAAAAGGAAGATCTGGCCGCCTTGTTTCAGACGCAGGCCGACGTATGCGTACATACGCATGAAGCGGCGATGCTCCTGGGCGGAACGCCGACCGACCGTCCGGAAGACGTGGAAATCTCCCCTTTCGACAATACGGTGTTCATCGCCCATACGAACAACGACCTGCATGGCAACATTCATGGCCATATCACCCGATTTTTGGAAAAAGACGGAGACTTGGGCGCAATGGAATTCGACTTTGAAATTTTTGCGGCCGGCGGACGGCAGAGCGGCTTCAGCGCCCCCGACAATATTACGTTCGACAGCAACGGCCATCTCTGGACCGTCACGGACATTTCTTCCGGAAGCCTGAACTCCGGCGTGCACGCGCCTTTCGGCAACAACGGCGTTTTTGTCATCCCGACACACGGTCCGTCCAAAGGCGAGGCGCTGCAGTTCGCTTCCGCTCCTGTCGAAGCGGAGCTTACCGGCCCGTGGTTCACTCCGGACGAAAGGACGCTTTTCCTTGCCGTACAGCATCCGGGAGAAGAAACGGAAGACGCCTCGAAACCGACTTCGATGTGGCCGCACCGCAAGAACGATACGATGCCGCGTCCGGCCGTCGTCGCGATTACCGGTTTCAAGTTCATGTAATCGGATGCGTAAGACCACATATAAATAGGGGAGTGTAGAATATGCCTTTCGGAAATATCGGCATTACGGGGCTGATTCTTATTCTGATTATCGCCCTGATCATCTTCGGGCCGTCCAAGCTTCCGGAGCTTGGACGCGCTTTCGGACGCACCCTGAGCGAATTTAAGAGCGCGACGAGAGATCTGATGAACGGCGACAAGGACGACAAGGACGACCAGCGGGATGGCCATCAGGACGGCGGCTCGCCTCAGCTTGCTTCTGCCGACAAGAAATAGGAATCGCGGGGATGCTATGGATGAAGCATGAGGAAATGCACCTGTTGGAGCATTTGGAAGAGATGCGCAAAAGGCTCATATTTACGTCGATTTTTTTCCTCGTGGCCCTTTGCGCCGCTTTTCTTTATGTCCGCCCGATCTACAACTGGCTCGTCCGCAATTTGCATCAGGAGTTGGCTTTGCTCGGGCCGTCCGATATCATCCGGATTTATTTCTCCATCGCCGGTGTAGTGGCCGTCGCCCTCACCATCCCGGTGGCGGGTTATCACACATGGAAATTCGTCCGTCCGGCTATGACCAAGGAAGAGCGGCGGGCTACCCTTCCTTACATTCCGGCTGTCGCGGCATTGTTCGTGATCGGCCTCTCCTTCGGGTACTTCATCGTTTTTCCGATGGTGATGGCTTTCCTGAACAAGCTGTCGGCGGATTTCGAGACGATTTATACGGCCGATAAATATTTCCGGTTTCTGTTTCATTTGACGGTTCCCTTCGGGTTTTTGTTCGAAATGCCCGTCGCCGTCATGTTCCTGACGCGGCTCGGGATACTGAACCCGCACCGCATGGCCGGAGCCCGCAAAATATCTTATTTCGCTTTGACCGTAACGGCGGTCGCGATTACCCCGCCCGATTTCGTCTCGGATATTCTCGTTATCGTTCCGCTCTTTCTTTTGTATGAGTTCAGCGTTACGCTGTCCCGATTCGTGTACCGGAAAAAAATGCGCCTGCAGGCGGAAGCCGGCCTGTAGTATGACAGCCGCCCGTGGTCTTCCCATTCAGTTTGGTGAGATTGCGGGAGGCTTTAAATCATTTTAGTCAAAAAAGCCTGCGGGAAAAAGCCGATCGGCTGCCCGCCGCTCTGTATGCGGATTTGGAACGGCTGTTCCGCGATATGGACGAGGCGTTGAAGGGAAGTTATATACCGCCGACATTCGTTCACGGCGATTGTCACGTGCATCAATTTTTTGTAAGCGAGACAGAGAACGGGTGGAGAGTAAACGGCGCGGTCGATATGGAGGTCGCCTCGGCCGGCGACAGCATTGAGGATCTCGTGAAATTTTCGATCGAAATGATGCGCGAATTTCCGAACCGTCCGGAGTGGTGGGACGCGTTAATGAAAGGTTACGGCGGAGAAATCGATTTCCATCGGTTCAAGCTGCGGCTTCTTGGAACGGAAGAAGCGGAATTCCGCTGGGCGGCGGAACGCCGCTTTACCGCACCGTGGGACGGCATTTTGCAGCATATTTTCAAGGCGAACGATTGGCATGATTTGTTTGCGGCAGTTCATTTGACCGGCCCCGCGGATGATTGAACCGCCAAAGCCGCCAAAGGCCCGCATTGGCAGGCCTTTCTCTGTCCGTCGCCGTTACGATTTTACATACGTCCGTTCGTAGCCGTCGACGACAAGCTCCAGTTTCCCCGTCTCCGGATGAATAATCATGCCGTGGACGGGGGTGTTCGGCGGCAGCAGCGGATGGTTTCGGATAATGTCCACGCTGTTGACGACGCCTTCCTTGACGCTGTCGAAACCGGTGAGCCAACGGTGCAGGTTAATCCCGGAATGTTCCAGCGTACGGAACACGCTGTCGGAGATTCCGGCATTTTTCGCTTTGTCGACGATCGAATGTGAATTCAACCCCGTCATCCCGCACTCGTGATGTCCGACGACGCATACTTCCCGTGCGTTCAATTCATAGATGGCGACCAGAATGCTGCGCATAATGTTGCCAAACGGTTGAGTGACGATAGCGCCGGCGTTTTTGATGATTTTCGCGTCGCCGTTCCGCAAATTCATCGCTTTCGGCAGCAGTTCGACCAGCCTTGTGTCCATGCAGGTCAGAATGACGAGCTTCTTGTCCGGAAATCTTGTCGTGCGGAACTGCTCATACTTTTTGTTCGCCACAAACGATTCGTTGTACTCCAGAATCTCGGAAATAATCGACATTCGCTTTCCTCCTCATTTTTTGCGTTGCCACGTGTTGTCTGAAGGATGAACGGAAGTTGACGCAAGCGTAGCCGTGTTTATTCCCGTTTGTCAACCAGACTCATCCGTGCGTTGTAAATTTGATTGTCGCTCTTGAGCACCAGCGATTTTTTCGCCATGTCGTAATCAATCCTTAAACGGTCTTCAAAAAAGATTTCGTGCCTGGGTTCGTACCAAACCGGAAACGCGCTCGCATCCGCCGGTTTATCGTCCTTGCCCCGCCCGTCCACAATCCACAATTGGGCGATTCCGTCCAGAGCGCAGCCGCATCCTTCCGCGTCGTATACGAGCTTGAGCTGGCCGCCGCGATCGCCGATTTGCTCCCGGACGATCCGCTGGGCCGGTTCAGTAAAGGATATATGCATGCATCAACGTCTCCTTTGCTTCAAATTCCCGCATGCGCCGCATAAAGTTGATTATATGTTTAACAATACGGTATGATCAAGGCAACTGGAAAAGAAAGGGGTTATCCGATGACCGAACGTTTACAACAAAAAATAGCGGAATTCAAGGACTATGTCAAGAAAATGAAGAGCTATGAAGAAGCGATAGGCGTCCTCTACTGGGATTTGCGGACCGGCGCTCCCAAAAAAGGCGTCGAAACCCGATCGGACGTGATCGGCGCATTGTCGACGGAAATGTTCAAGATGTCCGTTTCCGATCAGATGGGCGCCTATTTGGACGAATTGTCCGGGGCCGACGTTATCGCGGAGCTGGATCAGATCACCCGGAAAATGGTCGAGGAATGCAAAAAAGAATACGAGCGCAGCAAAAAAATTCCGCCGGAAAAATATCGGGAATATGTCGTGCTGACGTCCAATGCCGAATCCGTATGGGAAGAAGCGAAACGCGATGCGGATTTTGCCAGGTTCCAGCCCTACCTGGAAAAGATTGTCGCCTTCAACCTCGAGTTCATCGAATTGTGGGGGTACAAAGACAACAAGTACGATACGCTGCTAGACATGTACGAACCCGGCATGACGGTGGGCAAGCTGGACCAGGTGTTCGGCGAATTGCGCGAGAAGCTCGTTCCGCTCGTCTCCGCCATCGCGGAGTCGAACGCCAAACCGGAAACGTCGTTTTTGCGGCAGCATTTTGATATTGACAAACAGAAACAGTTCAGCCTGTTCATCCTGAAGCAGCTGGGATACGATTTCGACGCCGGAAGGCTGGACGAGAGCGTGCACCCGTTTGCCACCGGATTGAACCCCGGCGACGTGCGCATTACGACGCGTTATCTTCCGGACGATGTGACCAGCGCTCTGTTCGGCACGATTCATGAATGCGGGCACGCGATGTATGAGCAGAACATATCCAAAGATTTGATCGGCACCAATTTGTGCACCGGGACGTCGATGGGCATCCATGAATCGCAGTCGAGGTTCTGGGAAAACATGGTGGGGCGCAGCCGCGCGTTCTGGAAAAGGTATTACGGCGATTTGCAGAATATGTATCCCGAACATTTCCGGGATATCGGGGTCGAAGCGTTCTACCGCGGCATCAATGAAGTGAAGCCGTCGCTCATCCGCATCGAGGCGGACGAACTGACGTACAATTTACATATTATGATTCGCTATGAAATTGAAAAAGCGCTGTTTAACGGACAAGTGAAAGTGGCGGATCTGCCCGAAGTGTGGAATGAAAAATATAAGGAATATCTGGGAGTCACTCCGGCGAACAACGCGGAAGGCGTGCTGCAGGACGTTCACTGGTCCGGCGGTTCGTTCGGTTATTTTCCGTCGTATGCGCTCGGCAACATGTACGCGGCGCAGATCGCCAACACGATGAGGCAAAAGCTGCCGAACTTCGAACAGCTCATCGAAGCGGGGGAATTTCACCCGATCAAAAGCTGGCTGGCCGAACACATTTACCAATACGGCAAGCTGCTGACGCCGTCCGAGATTATTATGCGGGTAACGGGGGAGGAACTGAATCCGCAATACCTGGTCCGTTATCTCGAAAGCAAATACAAGGACATATACATGCTTTAAGCGTTATATCGTCAACAGGGATACGCTCGTTGCCGGCAGCGGGATTCATTGCCGATTGAATAGGGGATACACGAAACGGAAGGACAGTTTTGCGCAAACTGTCCTTTGCCGTGTAAGGGGGGATATGCGCCAGGCCGACAACAAGAAGCGTTGCCCGCAATCAGCGATTAGAGAGGCGAGCGGCTTCACACATCTTGTCGTATTATGGAACATTAAGCAAAAATTAAGGTTTGCAGACAAACGTATATGATATAATAGTAGGTGGTTTTCTAATACATGCTGCATCCCTTTGGACGCGCACAGCGAACAAGAGGTGAGACGAGTGTTCTATTTTCTTGCATTTATGATTGCGTTTCTTATCGTCTATGTCTTGATTCCGCCTTTAAGGAAGTTTGCGATCAAAATTGATTTTGTCGATAAGCCGATCGAGAACAATGAGCGAAAAATACATAAAGAGCCGGTGCCGTTAACTGCGGCGATCGCCATTTTTATCGGTTTTTTCTGCACGTATTTCTTTTTCGTTAAAGATTTGAACTTCGAATCGATTGCCATTTTGGCATCGTCTCTGCTGATTTTATGTATCGGCACCGTTGACGATTGGTATAAAACCCATGGCAAAGAGTTTCCGGCTCTGCCCAAATTTCTCGTCTATATCGTTGCCGCCTATATCGTCTATAAATCGGGCATCGTGTTCACCGGATTTTATAACCCGTTCTCTCATGAACAAGTGACGCTGCCGGTTTGGCTGCAGCTTCTACTGACGATTACGTGGATTGTCGGCGTGACGGTCGTCATCAATTTTTCGGACGGAATGGATGGGCTCGCAGGCGGGTTGTCGGCTATATCCGCGATGACGCTGTTTGTTGTCGCCCTGGCCAAAGGACAGGACGTTTCGGCGATGATGGCGATTATCCTTGTCGGTGTTGCCGCAGCCTATTTGAAGTACAACAAGCCTCCGGCCAAAATCTATATGGGCGACGCCGGGGCGACGTTCCTCGGGTTCATTCTCGGGGTTATCGCTCTTGACGGGGCTTTCAAGCAGGCGACCGTTCTTTCGCTGTTCATACCGATTCTCGCGCTCGGCGTCCCGATTTTCGACAATATTTTTGTCGTCATCAAACGCTTTCTGGACGGAAAACCGATTTATAAAGCGGATGCGAGCCAGGTGCATTTCCGGCTGCGTTCCGCCGGTTTGAATCCGAAGCAGGTTGTTGCTTTCCTGTGTCTGGTCAGCGTCTGTTTCAGCCTTACTTCCATAATTCTTTTGCTGCTTCAAGTATAAAAGACGGCGCAAGTATTCCGGGCCTCCGGGATACTTTTTTTGTTCGTGGAAACTCACAGGCGAAAGGAGGGGACGGCAATGGACATTTGGCCTATCGTACGCGGTCATCTGCAGGCGAAATTTGCGGAAATCAAGAGCAGGATGCTATCGGTCATCGCACAGCTGGACGAGGCGGATCTGAATTGGCGGCCGATTCAGCCAAGGCAGGCTTGCGAAAGTCCGCTGTATGTTTTTAACCGCGCGCGACTCCCAGCGCGCGGCTCGCCGCATGGTGGCGGTCAACCACATGTCGTGCTGTAGGGGCTCCGATTTAATCCGCTAGCGCCGCCATGCGATCGACGATGCCGCGTACGGCGCGCAGTTTTGCCGCCTCTATCGAATCGGCGGCGCCTTTGTCTCCGCGCACCCCGGTGCCGAAATGCACTTCCCGGACACCGGTTTCCCTGATGAAATCCGCCACGTTCTGCGCCGTCAGTCCGCTTCCGGCCATAATGGAAATATGGGAATGGCGGCTTAATTGAACGAGCCGCCGGATTCGGCCGACAGCTTCGAGAGCGCTCGGCTTTCCGCCCGAGGTCAGGATTCTGCGGATTTGCGGATATTGCGACAACACCGCAAACGCTTCTTCCTGGTCGTCTGCCTCATCGAAGGCTCTGTGGAATGTAATATCGGCGCCTTCCGCTTCTTGAATCAGCCGCCGCAGCGTAGGCTCATCGATCTTGCCGTGCGGCGTAAGACAGCCGAAAACGAAACCGGCGCCGCCGATCGCTTTGACGGCGCGGATGTCGTTCAGCATCGTTTCGATATCTTCTTCGTTGTAGCAGAACGAACGGCTGTGCGGGCGAATCATCACCTGAACCGGAATGCGGACAGAGCGGACAGTGCGCTCGATAAGGCCGTAACTCGGTGTGAGCCCGCCTTCGGCAAGTCCCGTTACGAGTTCGATGCGATCGGCACCGTTCGCTTCGGCTGTTACGGCGTCGGTCACGGTTGTTGCAATCACTTCAAGTATCATGCGGCACCTCGGCGTATCCTATGATAAACGGTTCACCTGGAACGTTCTTCGACGAAATCGGCCAGCAATCGGGCTCCGAATCCGGTTGCTCCTTCGACGATGTATCCTTTCGTCGACGACGATTCCATCGTGCCGGCCATGTCGATATGCGCCCACTGCGTCGACGCGTCGACGAATTTGCGCAGGAACAGCGCCCCTGTAGTCGCGCCGGCGTACGTTACCGCCGTAATATTGGCGAAATCGGCGTACGGGCTGTTCAACAATTCCTCGTATTCGTCCTCGAGCGGCATCGGCCAAACCCGATCGCCGTTTATGCGGCCAAGCCGATGCAGCGTTTCCGGAAGGCCGGCTTGGCCGAACACGCCTGCCATGCGCGGACCGAGCGCAGTGCCGATCGCTCCCGTCAACGTGGCGATATCGACGATTTGTTTCGCTCCGAGCTGCTGGGCGAGGATAAGCGCGTCCGCCAAAATGAGCCGTCCTTCGGCGTCCGTGTTTTTGACCTGCACCGTAACGCCGTTGGCGTAACGAATCAGCTCCCCGGGCAGCATCGCTTTTCCGTCGGGCATATTTTCCGCGGAAGCGATAAGGCAGACGACGTTGGCCTTCAGTTTCCGTTTGGCGATAATGTCCATCGCGCCGATGACCGCCGCGGCGCCGGCCATATCCATTCTCATATCGCTGATGTCTCTGCCCGATTTCAGGCTGATGCCCCCCGTGTCGAACGTCATCCCTTTTCCGACCAGGGCGATTAGCGGTTTGGACGGATCGGCGCAGTACCGCATCTCAATCAGCACGGGCGGATGTTCGCTGCCTTTCCCTACGGCGATGAGGCCGTTCAACTGCCGCTCCTCGAGCTGTTTCCCTTCGTACGTTGTG
>JAWLCZ010000161.1:0-9106 GCA_041686835.1 Paenibacillaceae bacterium
GCGATGCTTGACGCTCACATCGTTGATTAAGAAACGTACGGCGAAATTGTCGGTGCCGTCAAGAATGAGATCGGCGCCGGCAAGCAGCGTTTCGGCATTCGTCGGGTTTAAATCGGCGACCTGCGGATCGATTTCAACTCCGGAGTTCGCTTGCTTCAGCCGGTTGGCCGCCGCGATCGCTTTCGGCGCCGAATTCGCCGCGTCCTGTTCATCATACAGCATTTGCCGCTGCAAATTGCTCATTTCGACAAAATCGCGGTCGATAAGCCGCACATAGCCGATTCCGGCGCGGACCATATGGTTGGCGAGCACGGTGCCTAGCGCGCCCATGCCGACAATGGCCACTTTGGCGTTCAACAATTGGGCCTGTCCTTCCGCTCCGATCGGCGAAAACAGGATTTGCCGCGAATAACGCGCCTTCTCTTCTTCGTTCAAGCCGGCGGTCTTGTTCGTCATTCGTCTCCCTCCCGCATGCCGGATCGGGACGGGGCCATCGGGTTCCATGGTCCGGTTTGGTGTCCTTTCCATTCCGAACCGTCCTCCCATATTTCTCTTTTCCATATCGGCACAATTTGCTTCAGCCGTTCGATAGCGTATCTGCTGGCATCGTAACATGCCGCGCGGTGCGGAGCCGAAACGGCGATCACGACACTGATTTCTCCGATGCCGACTTTGCCGAGCCGGTGCGAAATGGCGCACAGCGTGCCGGGCCAGCGGGCGGAAATTTCCTCGCCGATTTGCTCCATCGTCTTTAACGCCATAGGGACGTACGCCTCGTATTCGAGCAGCACGGTGCGTTTTCCTTCCGTATATTCGCGCGTCGTGCCGACAAAGGCGAGCGAGGCGCCGTGATGCGGATGAATGACTTTGCGGACGACGTCTTCAACGGCCAGCCGTTCATGGGTAATCGTATACAACCCGGCTTGGTCCCTTCCGAAATCGGCCTCCGCGGCGGACGGCTGTCCGCCGGAAACGGGAGGAATCAGCGCAATTTCATCGCTTTCGCCAAGCGTCTCGCTTTCGTTCGCGTACGACTGATTTTTGGCCACGTACGATTGCTCGATGAGCGCGGCTTTGTCCGGATGCTGCCGGATGAGCAAGCTTTTCAGCCGCTCCACGGTAATGGAATCTTCTTCCGTCTCGACGGTAATGGCCGGTCCTCCGAACGACTCGGACAATCCTGCAAAAACGCGAACTGTCAGTTTCATCCCCATATATGCCTCCCCATCCTATTGCACATTTATTTGAACGAACCCGCATGTTCGAAAGGCTTCGACAGACGTTTTTCTTTTTAAAGCATATCATATTTGCGCCAATAATGTTATTATTCTATTAGCGGCGGCGGTAGCGAAGCGTGGAAAAAAAACGGCGGCTTGAAGCCGAAACGAAGGGGCAGCCGGATTTTGCCGGAACAAGAACGCACGCCGCGCATACCGCGACCTGAGCGTCAGGAGGTGATCCGATGTCGCCATTGGTGGATCGTTTCGGAAGAACGCACGATTATTTACGGATCTCCGTAACGGATCAATGCAATCTTCGCTGTTTGTACTGCATGCCGGAGGAAGGCATGGAATTTATGGAATCGGACAAACTGCTCCGCTTCGATGAAATTGCGGAAGTCGTCCGGGCAGCCGCGGGGATGGGTATCCGCAAGCTGAGAATTACCGGCGGCGAGCCGCTTGTGCGCAAAAATATAGAGGACCTGATTGCCGTTTTGGCCGGCATTCCGGGCATCGAAGATATCGCATTGACGACGAACGGCATTTTTTTGGATAAGAAGGCGGAAGCGCTGAAGGCGGCGGGGCTGAAAAGGGTGAACATCAGCCTGGATACGCTCGATCCGGCCCGCTTTCGCTTCATCGCAAGACGCGGCGATCTGCGGAAAGTGCTGGACGGTCTGGAAGCGGCGTTCAGGGCAGGCTTCGATCCGATTAAATTGAACGTTGTCCTCTTAAAAGGGGTGAACGAGGATGAAATCGGCGACTTTCTGCGCATGTCGATCGAGCGCCCGCTGCACATTCGCTTTATCGAATATATGCCGATCGGGCATGCGGACGAAAACTGGAAAAACCATTATTTGCCCCTGACGAGGGTCATGGAAATCGGCAGTGCGCTCGGTTACGAAATCGAGCCGATCGGGGACGTCGTCGGCAACGGGCCGTCGGAGAACTGGAAAATTCGCGGCGCCCGCGGTTCGTTCGGATTAATTCATCCGGTGAGCGACCATTTTTGCGCAAACTGCAACCGGCTCAGGCTGACGGCGGACGGCCACCTGAAGCCGTGCCTGTATTGGGTCGACGAACTGAACGTCAGGCCGTGGATTGGCGACGAGGAAGGATTGCGGCGCTTGTTTATGCGCGCGCTCGATATTAAGCCGCTGAACCACGAGATGGCGGCCAAACTGGCAGACGAAGCGCAAAGTCATGTGCCGACCGACAGAAGGATGTCGCAGATCGGCGGGTAACCGGGTTCCGCTGCCGGAAAGGAGCGTAAAGCGGTTTGCCGCAAACGGCAAACCCTGGAGTCCGACGAAACGGGAAAGTTCGGAGGAGATCGGTGATGAATGTAACGGTGCGGGAAGGGAACAGATCGGAGGCCTTGTCCGTGGAACAGATGGCGGGCATGGCTCCCCGTCATTTTTCGCTTGCGGAAAGAGTTCCCGGAACGGAAGGACAAGCTTTCGACTTGAAAAGCTGGTACGAGGTTTGGTCCAGGTCTAAAACGGCCGAGCCGACGCATATGATGGTGGAGGCGGCGGACGAATTCCAGGCGACGATACCTTGGAAGCAGCTTGACGATGCGGCTGTATTATTCGCGCAGGACGGTCTCCCGCTGAAGAAGGGATATCCCGTCCGTCTGTACGTGCCGAACGGAAGCAGCGATTGCCTCAATGTGAAAAGTGTCGTAACCATCGTTTTTCTTCATGATGAACGGCTCGGCAACGAGGCGCGGTACGGCTTTAAAAACGTAGTGACGACGGATGAGATGAAGATGCGCAAGTAGTCAGCCGCTATCGGGACGGCGAATGCCGCTCATTATGGTCTGGAGGCGGGATGCATGGCCGCGAACGTGCAGAAGCTCGTTATTTTGCATACGAACGATATTCACAGTCATTTCGAACAAATGCCCAAAGTGGCGGCGGCGATTGCGGAAATGAAAAGACGGCATTCCGCGGGCGAAGTGCTGACGATTGACTGCGGCGATCATATCGACAGGATGCGGCTGGAAACAGAAGGAAGCGAAGGTCTTGCGAACATAAGCATTATGAACGCGACGGGATATGACGCGGCAGTGCTCGGCAACAATGAAGGGCTGACGCTGCCGCCCGGCGTTCTGGCTAGGCTGTACGGCACGCATGCCGAATTCACGGTGATCGGCAGCAACATGTTTGAAGCGGCGACCGGGAAAATCCCGTCATGGATGGCACCTTGCCACATTGCGCAAGTTGGCGGTCTGCGCATCGGGCTCATCGGTGTCACCGCCCCTTTCACCGACTTTTACAAGCTGCTCGGCTGGGATGTGCGCGACCCGTTCCGTACCGTTGCCGAACTGGTTTCCAAGCTGCGCGCCCAGGCTCAACTCGTCGTCGTCGTTTCGCACCTCGGCCTCACCCAGGACGTGCGGCTCGCGGAAGAAGTCGACGGTATCGATTGCATCATCGGCGGCCATACGCATCATCTTTTGGAAAACCCGCTGCGCGTGCGCAATACGCATATTTGCGCCGCCGGAAAATTCGGCCGCCATGTCGGGGAAGTGACGATGCATTACGATGCCGATGCGCGGAAGCTCGTTCATTTCAGCGGAAGATGCGAGGAAGTGTCTTCGTATCCCGATGACCCCGACATCGTACGGCTTGCCGCCCAATATAAAGAATCGGGCAAGGACAAGCTGGGCCGGGTCGTGGCATCGCTCGACGCGCCGCTTTCCATCGATTGGAAGACGGAGTCGCCGCTCGGGAATTTGCTTGCTTCCGGGCTGAGAAAATGGACCGGCGCGGAAATCGGCATCGTCAACGCCGGGCAAATTTTGGACGGACTCGAAGCGGGCCGTGTGACACAGGGGAGATTGCATGAAATTTGCCCTTCTCCCGTCAATCCTTGCCGGATGCGGCTTTTGGGGGAACACCTGTGGAGGGCGCTGGAAGAATCGCTGCTCGACGATTTCGTGCTGAAGCCGATTCGCGGATTCGGTTTTCGCGGTGAAGTGTTAGGCACGCTTTGCCTGGACGGAATGACCGTGGAATACGATGCGTCCCGTCCTCCTTACAACAAGATTACGGGAGCATGGGTCGGCGGAATTCCGTTCGATAAACGGCGCGAATATTCGGTCGGCACCATCGACATGTTCACCTTTGGCGTCGGTTACCTTTCGCTGCGCGAAGGCAGCGATGTCCAATATTTTTTGCCCGAATTTTTGCGGGACGTGCTCGGCGAACAGCTGCGCGATGCGGAGGCTGTTCGCCGGTGCCGCGGCAGTCGCCGGAGTAAAAGTTAAACCATTACTGGAGGATGTTATGCACGATATTTGGATTGCCGTCATTATCGGCATTGTGGAAGGACTTACCGAATTTTTGCCCGTATCGTCGACGGGACATATGATTCTTGTACAGCAGCTGCTGCCGAGCGGCGGCATTTCCGAGGAAACGATGAAATCGTTTGACGTCGTCATCCAGCTGGGAGCGATTCTCGCCGTAGCCGTTTTATATTGGAGAAGCGTTTTGCGTTTATTCGGCTGGCGGGATAAGACGGAACAGGCAAAGCCGGGAAAAGGACTGAACCTCCTGCATGTCCTGCTCGCCATTGTTCCGGCGCTGGGGCTCGCCTACTTGTTTGGCGACTTTATCAAAGGAAAGCTGTTTTATCCGGGGCCAGTGCTCATCAGCCTCATCGTGGGCGGCATTTTCTTGATTATCGCTGAAAAAAAGCAGCCGCAAGTAACGGCGGAAGATATGGACGATTTGACGTACCGCCAGGCGTTCTTTATCGGCGTTGCGCAAATATTGTCGATATGGCCCGGGTTTTCGCGTTCCGGGGCGACGATTGCCGGCGGGATGCTGGCCGGGGCCAGCCGGAAGGCGGCGGCGGATTTTTCTTTTCTCATCGCCATACCGGTTATGGTGGCCGCGAGCGGGTATGAAATGCTGAAAGGGTACAAATATTTTTCCGCAGACGATTTCGGCTTTTTTGCCGTCGGGTTCATCGTCTCCTTTATCGTCGCCCTGCTCGCCGTCGTGACGTTCCTGAAGCTGCTGCAAAAATGGACGCTGACTCATTTCGCATACTACCGGTTTATATTGGCGGCTTTGTTCTGGTTTTTTGTTTTGCGGTGACGTTAGCGTGACTTGATTCCTGGTCGGGATTCGAAAACCGTGTCGAAAGATGCGGTTTTTTTATTGCGATTTTTCATCATATCGTTTACATTATCAATAGATAGGAAATTTTTACATTTATTTTTTGGATTTGTCGAATAATTTAGGGAACGAGGCTGTTGTATGCGCTTGATACCGATCAAACATTGTACACCCGGGATGAAGCTTGGAAAAAGCATCTACAACGAAGAAGGCTTGGTTCTGCTCAACGAAAACGTGGAATTGACATCTTCGCTCATCAGCCGTCTTGAACGATTGGGCATCGATTTTCTATATGTGCATGATCCGCGGACGGATGACATCGTCATCCCCAATCTGATCAGCGATGAAACGCGACGGAAGGCGACTTCCGCCATTCGCGCCAATTTTCGCAGAATGATGGAAAATTGCGGGCGCAGAAGAACGGTAAACGTCGATTTTATCGGATCAACGTTCCGCGATGTCATGACGATGATGATTGACGATCTGAGCAGGAATGACAAAGCGATGGTTATGCTGACGAGTATCAACGCGACCGATTTGTACTTGTACCAGCATTCGCTCAATGTTTGTATATACGCGACAACGCTCGGGCTGGCTTACGGCTATTCGAAGGACGAATTGATGACGCTCGGGCTCGGCGCACTGCTGCACGACATCGGAAAAACGCAAGTCCCCCTGGAACTGCTGAAAAAGCCGGGCCAATTGACCGCCGAAGAGTTTGAGGAAATGAAAAAACATACGGAACACGGCTTCAAATTGCTGAAGGACGAACCGAATATTCCTTTATTGGCCGCACACTGCGCCTTTCAGCATCATGAACGTTTGGACGGCAGCGGTTATCCCCGCGGCATTAAAGAAGACGACATCCACGAATACGCCAAATGGATCGCGATCATCGATTCCTATGACGCGATGACAACGCACCGCACGTACCGGCCCGCGATGCTTCCGCATCAGGCGATCGAAGCTCTTTACGCAGGTTCGGGAACGCTGTACGACCAAAGCAAGCTTGAAATGTTTCGCGACAAAGTGGCCATCTATCCGATCGGAGTGACGGTGACGCTGCAATCCGGCGAAGTGGGCATCGTTGTCGACGTTAACGCGCGCTCTCCCCAAAGGCCGATCGTGCGGGTTTTGCAGGATGCGGACGGACGCGATTTGAAGGAACCGTACGAAATCGATTTATCGAAAAAATTGAATGTCATGATAGCCGGCGTCAATGATGTGAATTTGCCTTGCCTCGAATTTTCCCGATAAAGACGGCTATCATCGGACGAGCCCTACCGTCAGAAGGCTGAACGCGGACTCCCGGAACGCGTCCGGCCTTTTGCTTTGTGCGGCAAAAAACGTGTGCGCTAGCGGTTTGATGCAGTTTTCATTTTCGTGCGGTTCGGTTACAATGAAACATAGTGAGCCGCATCGGCGCGGCACCGAAATGAGATATCATTCCTATTAAATTTACAGATGTAAGGTGCGGTACCATGAACAACAGAGCCCTAACGCAGCCTCTCCGGCCGTTGTCGCCGGATTACGATCCGTGGGACCCGATGGATTCCATCAGCGCTTACGGACGCCATATGCTGACCAGTGTGGAGCTGACGGTGACCAATCTGTGCAACATGCGCTGCGAGCATTGCGCGGTCGGCGATTCGCTCACCGTGACCGAAGGCCCGCGAATCCCGCTTGCCGTCATTTTGAAGCGGCTCGACGAAGTGGAGCATCTCCGGACGATCAGCATTACGGGGGGAGAACCGTCCTACCACGAAAAAACGGTAAGAGAGTATATCGTTCCCCTTCTGAAATACGCCCGGGAGCGGGGGATCCGCTCGCAAATCAATTCGAACCTGACGCTCGACCTTCACCGTTACGAGATGATGGCGCCTTATCTCGACGTGATGCACATTTCGTTCAATTACGTCAACGCGGACGATTTCCATCAAGTCGGTTTTGCGAAGGCAAACCATGACGTCCGTCGGGATACGGCGGTCAAATTGTACGAACGGATGGTGGAAAATACGATGGCGCTGAGCAAAGGCGGCCTGTTCGTTTCCGCCGAGTCGATGATCAACTACCGGACGCACGAAAAGCTGACCGAGATTCACCGGCTGATCCACGAGATGGGCTGCAAACGGCACGAGGTTCATCCGATGTACCCGAGCTCCTTTGCCGCCAATTTGCCGATGCTGTCGCTGGATCAAATCCGCGATGCGATTCACCGGCTGCTCGACGGGAGAAACCGCGACATATGGATGCTGTTCGGAACGCTGCCTTTTTTCGCGTGCAGCGAAAACGAAGCCGATCAGCGCATCGTCACGCGTTTGCGCGAAGAGCCGAACGTTACGGTCCGCAACGATCCGGACGGCCGCAACCGGCTTAACGTCAACCTGTTCACCGGCGAAGTGTTCGTTACGGATTTTGCCGCCATTCCTGCGCTGGGAAACGTTCATCATGACAGCCTGGAAAGCATATTTGCGCGTTGGGACGCCCATCCCCTGAACGGACGGGTCAATTGTTACTGTCCGGCGGCCCGCTGCTGCGGCCCGAATCTGCTCGTTGCCGACGCGTATTACAAAGACGTCGATTTTAAAAGCCGTAAAGCGCTCGTATGACGACGCTTTACCTATTGAAGGGTGTGCTTCATGCCGATAAAGACGCTTATCATTATTATTCTCGGTCTCGGATTTTTGTACGGATTGTTTACCATCGGCTCCCCGTTTTTGCTGGCGATGATCGTCGCCATTTTTCTGGAACCGTTCCATGCGTTCCTGATGAAATACGCCCGCGTCGGGAGAATGACCGCCGTGACGATCGGGTGCACTTTATTTACGCTGCTTGTGCTCGGACTGTTTTATCTGCTCGGGGTCAAAGTATTCTCCGAACTCGTCGTGCTGTGGGAAAAGGCGCCGATGTATTTGAACAACGCCAATATGTACATTCATGAAGCCATAGCCAAAACCCGGCTGTTTTACGAAACATTGCCCGAAGATGCGGCCAAGCAGCTGCAATCCGGCATGGAGGCGGGAGTGAAGGCGCTGACGGATGCGCTGAACAGCCTCGTTGCCGGCATCTCGGGATATTTCATCAATATCGCCAAAACGATTCCGAACTTGTTAATTTACTTCATCGTGTTCATCGTCGCCCTGTACTTGATTAGTTTCAGTCTGAACAATTTGAAGGCTGCGTTCCTGTCCTTGTTTGAACAAAAGTCGCGCGACAAGGTGGACAACGTGCTGCAGAACCTGCGCCTTGCGATTTTCGGATTTTTGCGGGCGCAAATGATGCTCAGCCTGTTGACGTACGTTCTGTCGTTAGCCGGGCTGTTGGTGCTGCGGGTCGACTATGCGCTCGCTGTGGCGCTGCTCATCACGCTGGTGGACATTCTCCCCGTTCTCGGTACGGGTTCCGTGCTCGTACCGTGGGCGGCGTACAATGCGCTCAAGGGGGATATTTATACGGCCGTAGGCCTCCTTGCTCTGTTCCTGGTCATTACGGTGATTCGCCGTCTTATGGAGCCGAAAATCCTCGGGGAAGCGGTCGGCATCGGAGCGCTGGCCGCGTTGGTCAGCCTTTACGTCGGCTTCCAGCTCGTCGGGGTGGTCGGGCTGTTCCTCGGACCGATTGTCGTGATTATTTACCAGGCGATGCGCAAGGTCGGACTGCTGCAAATTAAAATCAGACTGGAGTAAAATGCAGGAATCATACGGAGAAGGTGGGAACATGATACATCCGATAAGCGCGAATGCACACGCCGCATCG
>JAWLCZ010000162.1:0-9019 GCA_041686835.1 Paenibacillaceae bacterium
CCAACTACGAATATTTCATCAAAGCGGTCATCCCTGTGGCCGAACAATCCGGGGTGAAGCTCGCCCTCCATCCGGACGATCCGCCTGTAGAAATGCTCGGGGGCATTGCCCGGCTGTTCCGCAATGTCGAAGGCTTTAAAAGGGCGATGGACATTGCCGGGAGCGACGCATGGGGTCTGGATCTGTGCCTCGGCTGCTGCTCCGAAATGGCGGGCGGAGCGTCCAACGTGAACGAAATGATCGAATATTTCGGCCCGCGCGGAAAAATCCTTTACGTCCATTTCAGGGATGTGCAGGGGACGGTGCCGAAGTTCCGGGAATGCTTCCTCGGCGAAGGCAACTACAGCCCGTACAAAACATTGCGCATGCTGAAGAAAAACGGCTTCGACGGCTTCATACTGGACGATCACGTTCCGCAAATCGTCAACGACACGCCGTGGGGGCACCGTTCGCGGGCCCACGCGATCGGTTACCTGCAGGGCATGCTGGAAGCGCTGGAAACGGAATGAAGGATGCGAAGCGTAATACAAATTGCTTAAACGCAACGAACCGAAAACGGAACAAACCGCGAATCCGGTTTCCCGGATCGCGGTTCCCACTTCTCCAGGCGATGTTTCCGGCCGCATGTTTTCCGTCCCTCATCTACCAGACCGTATAGCCGCCGTCGATGACGAACACGCCTCCGGTCGCATAGGAGGACGCTTCCGAAGCGAGGAAGACCGCTATGCCGCCAAGTTCGTCCGGAGTTCCGGGACGGCCCATCGGCGTCATCTCCATCCAACGGTCGGTCAAACCGCCCCCCTGTTCAAAGAAAGGCTTCGTCAGTTCGGTTTTCATATACCCCGGAGCGATCGTGTTGACCCTAACGTTGTAAGGCGCCCATTCCGCCGCGAGACTTTTCGTCAGCGAAATGACGCCGGCCTTGGATGCGTTGTATGCGCATTGGCATTGTGGAGTGTTGACGATGATGCCCGACATCGACGAAATATTGATAATCGAACCTTTTCCGCGCCGAATCATCTCTCTGCCGACGGCTTGCGACATGATGAACACGCCGTTCAGATTGACGTTGATCACGTCGTACCAATCCTGAAAGGACATTTCCTCCGCTTTGGCGTTTTTTACAATCCCCGCATTATTAATGAGCACGTCGATTTTGCCGAATTTCTCCAAAGCGCTTTTCACGATTTTGCCGGCATCGTCGATGTTGGTGACATCCGACTCTACGACAAGCACCTGCACTCCTTTTTTCCGGATTTCCTCCGCCGTTTTTTCGGCCAGAGTCAAGTTCAAATCGGCGATGACGATATCGGAACCCATGTCCGCTAAAGCTTCCGCCATCGCTTTGCCGAGTCCGGCGGCTCCCCCGGTTACGATGGAGCAGTATCCGCTCAAATTGAATTTTTCCTTTACGCTCATACATTCAACCTCCGTCTCCGGCGTATGTACTTCACAGGATTCAAGAATCCGAGTAAAACCGTACCTGCCTGGAATAGTAGCGTAACTGCGGTTTAACACCGCAACTGCCGGAAAGTCAGGACGGTTCCCCGTCCAGCGCCATTATGGCGGTGACGACAGCTTGCCGCAAATCCTGCTGCGGCCAGCTTGGAAGCTTCGGGTCTTTTACCGCCAGTTCATGGGAAGCGGGAAGATGAATGAAGCCAGCCCGCACATCCGCGGCGTCCAGCGCAATTTTATGAAGCATCGAATACATCACATTGTTGCACAAATAGGTGCCCGCCGTATTCGAAATTTCTGCGGGATACCCCCGCTCCTTCAACGCAATCAAGATCCGGCGGATGGGCAGCGTCGCAAAATATCCGGCCGGACCGTCGGGTTCAATCGGTTCGTCTTCAAAACGGACGCCGCGGTTATCCGGTTCGCCGCTGCGGCAGTTAATGGCGATGCGCTCGGGCGTAATCTGATGCCGCCCAGCGGCCATTCCCAATGAGATGACGACATCCGGCCGGACCGCATCATAATGTTCGATCAACTGCTTCGCGGACTGCATGTAATCGACCGGCAAGACGCGCCCGATAATTTCATAATCTCCGATCGTTACGCCGTCAAGCGATGTTGCGATGTCTTCCGTCGGGTTGATCGGGTAATGCAGAAACGGGACGAATCCTGTCAGCAGCAGCTTTTTCATTCGATCACCCTCCCCATAGGCAGCGTACGTCATTTTGATTATATCGCATGCGCACCGTTTCCCTTATCAGATATCCGTCGGCAAAGGAAACCAATTTCAGTCGTTCCGGCCGATGACCCCGTTCTCCATCAGCCACACGACCGACTCCCGAACCGCTTCCAGTGAGCTGTAACGGGGCTCATATCCGATCAGCCGTCTGGCTTTGTCGATGCTGCAGTTCGGACTGTGGGCAATGTGATCCCATGTGGCCGCCGCCTCGCTCTCCGAAACGGTCCGACGCCACTCTTCCCACGGCAAGTAACGGAGATTGGCCGGCACGCCGAACCAAGACGCCACCGCTTCGGCATAGCCCCGCAAAGTCAATGCTTTCGACGAAACGACGTGAAAACTTTCCCCGACTGACGTGCTCCAATGTTCGATGGCTTTCACGAAAGCTTGCGCGACATCGTCAGCATGCACATGATGCACCGTCTCCATGCCGATATTGGGCAGGCATACTTCCTCCCCCTTCGCCAGTTTGGCAAACACTTGCGGGTTGAAATGGCCTGCCGGATTCAATGGGACCCATCCCGGTCCAACGATATGCCCCGGATGCAGAATCGTCGCAGGCAAACGGCCGAGCCGGGCCAAGTTTAATAAATAGGACTCGATTTGCGCCTTCCGCACACCGTAATCTCCGAACGGTCTGCGGGGCTGCTCCTCCGTTACCGGCACTTCGACGCTCGGGCCGTGCACCCATATCGTCCCGCAGCTGAGCAAATGTTGTACCCGGCCTTCCAAAGCTTCCGCAAGCTGTTTCGCGCTTTCCAGCGTAAAACAGATCATGTCAATGACCACATCCGGCTGAAGATCGCGGATGCGCCGTCCGAAAACACCGGCCTTTTCCTCCTCTTGCCGGTCGGCATGAACCGAGCCGACTTCGTTTCAAGCCGGATCGGGCCGGTACGGCTTGCTTTCCCCTCTGCTGACATTAATCACTTCATGTCCCGCTCTGACCAGCCGCGGAACAAGATACGTTCCGACGTGCCCGGTGCCGCCAATGATGACAATCCGCATGATTAGCACTCCTTCATTCACCCAAAATGTTTTCGTTCCCAGATTAATGAATAATTCTACATCAACCGCACCATTTCCTTTTCATTTGCTTCACAGGTAAAGCGGTTTGCCCCTCAAACAGGACATTACATTACGGTGATGCCCTTTCTTTTTCCGAGTATCAATTGATCTAAAGATAACATTGTGAAACAATAATCTTAATTAGAATAGCCGAAAGATGAAGAGGAACACATCATGGAATATAAATATGTAAGAGACAGGGAGAATTACGAGGATTTTTCAAGCGGAAAAGTTTTATACAGCGCACATGGCATAACCTCTTTTCCGGTAAGGTTAGCGAGCGAGATATATCAGCGGTGCCAGTATTTTCTAACACAAAAAGGAATCAATGAGCCCTACTCCCTTTATGACCCTTGCTGTGGAGGAGCCTATTTACTTACCGTAATTGGATTCTTGCATGGCAAAACCATAAACAGAATCTGCGCTTCGGATATTAGCCATGACGCAATCGACATCGCAAGCAAGAATTTATCTTTGTTGAGTCCGTCCGGTTTACTTAAACGGATTGAACAGATTGAACAAATGTATAATCTCTATGGGAAACAATCACATAGTGAGGCGCTTCAGAGTGCAATACGGCTTAAAAACAGGCTGGAAAACAAACAAATACAAATAGAGACCGTTTGCTTTCAAGCTGATATCTCAGGCGATTTGAAATCAAAATTTGCCGATTGCGGCGACGTAAATATCGTAATTACAGACGTACCGTACGGAAATATGGTTCAATGGCAAGGCGACAGCAGCATTCAAATCATTCTTGACAATATATACTCAGTGATAAATAAACAATGCGTTGTGGCTATTGTTGCTGACAAGGGGCAAAAAATCAAACATGACTTATACAAGCGTCTGGACTACTTTAAAGTAGGAAAACGTCATGTAGCCATATTAGCTCCGTTATAAGGATCCGGAATCAATTCCTATGGGAGTAAATTAACCAATGAAGAAATTGCGAATGGTTTGGAAATCAAATCAGTCAGCGCAATAATATTCTGCGCAACTACTGCGGCTATATCTATCAGAAACGACGTTGGCATGATGTTCGTCCAATCTCAAAGCGAGTATTTTGATGTTTGGCGCGACATTGAAATCGAAGACGCGAAAACTTGGCTGGATGAATGTTCCACCACAATACACGCCTCGTTTGCCTGTTCAATAACACAAAGATCGACCCAAGTGCTGGAGTCGGTCTTATAACTTCTACGCGAAGCGAAGAATAACTTTTTAAACCGGATTAGATCAACGAAAAATTCGGATTTTGTTTCAGTTTCACGTGCGAATTGTAGGCAATGATTTGAGACAGGGCAAAATAACCTCGACCGTTGTACCTTTATTCTCTTCGCTCCGGTATATAATCGTTCCCCCGTGTTCTTTGACAATCTTATGGCTGATGGTTAACCCTAGACCGGTTCCTTTTTCTTTTGTGCTGTAGAACGGTTCGCCGATTCTTTTCAATCTTTCTTGACTGATTCCGCAGCCTTGATCGATGGTGGTTACACTCACGCGTTCCCCGTCGATTTTCTTTGTCTGAACCAGGATTTCTCCACCCTCCGGCATCGCTTCAATCGCATTTTTCAGCAGATTGACAAACACTTGTTTCAATTGATGATGATCTCCCCTGATCTTCGGAAGATCTTTTTCCGGTTCGGTCAAAATCTGAACGTTGCTCAAAATCGCCTGACTCTCCAAGAGCATTAACACATCCTGAACGAGATCCCATAGATCTGTCGGCACGTATTCCACAACTTGCGGCTTGGCAAGCAACAAGAGTTCGTCAATCTTCGCTTCAAGGTTTTTGAATTCGGCGAACATGATATCAAAATATTCCGGTTTGGTTATATTGTTTTTGATCATTTGAACGAACCCCTTGATAGAAGCAATGGGATTGCGAATTTCGTGAGCGATTCCGGCGGCCAATTCGCCGACAGCTGCAAGCGCCCGGGACTGCCGGAATTTTTCTTCGGCATTCTTCCTTTCGGTCACATCGCGCGAGACCGTAACGATCCGATCGATCTCGCCGTTTTCCGCAAAAATGGGTGTTCCTTTCGCTTCTACATACACCCAATGCCCATCTTTATGTTTGTAACGAAATTCCACCTGCCGCGGCGATTTCGACCTGATGATCTCGGCAAAAACACTTTGGACGTTTGTCATATCGTCCGGATGGATCAAAGCAAACGCAGAGTGTTGTTCGAAGTAAGCTGCAGGGTAACCCAGAACCGTTTCATGGGATGGGGAAGTATACTTGACGTCCCCGTTAACGTCAAAAACTGCAATCAAGTCCGACATATTCTCCGCGATCAATCGGTACTGCTCATGTATCTTCCGCAGCGCTTCCTCGTTGCGCTTTCGCTCCGTAATGTCCCGCGCGATGAACTGAATGACCCTTTTGCCTTTTAACAATACCGTGGCCGAAATAACCTCATAATAATTCACCTCGCCGTTTGAACGCATGATCTTTCGTTCGACCGGCGGCATCTTTTCGCCTTTCAAAAGCATGCGTTCTCTTGCCATCGTTTCTTCCAGTTGTCCCGGATCAAGCACGGAACAAACGGAACAACTTCCGAAATTAGTATGAAGATCCCGAATGCCGACAAAATCCAATCCGGCTTGATTCATAAATAAAACTTCCCCGTGATCTTGAACCCAAATAATATCCGGGGACATTTCGACCAACTGCCTGTAGCGTTCCTCACTTTCTTTTAAAGCCGCTTCCGCTTGCTTTCGCTGCGATATGTTCCGCAGAACCCCCACAACAGCAATGACTTGGCCGGATGAATCTTTGATGGGCGACAAGGTAAGACTCACATCCACCAGGCTTCCGTCTCTATGCTGACTTACCGTTTCATAATCGGCAATCACTTCACCGGATGTTACTTTTGCAAGGAGAGCGCGGGTTTCCTCCTGCAAATGTTCGGGAATAATCGGCAAAGGCTTCCCTAATAATTCGTCCTCCGACCAGCCGAACATTGCCAAGAATGCCTGGTTAACGCGTCTCACATTTCCGTTCAAATCCACAATCTCTATGGCATTCGATGTGTTTTGGATAAAGGATTCCAATTGTTTGCTCATTTTGAGTCCCCCTTGGACTGGATAAATTCCTGTAATTCTCGGTGCATGTCTTTGATCTCGGCCAACGCAGTTCATACGCTCGGCAGTGATGGGAATGCAGCAGCTTAAACTCAGCGAGATTATCTGCATTTTTACCGATGGTGCATACCGCAAACACATCATTGCGCATATGTCGCTTGGGATTCACCGGGACACATTGGAACAGTTCGAACGGGAGTCCGATGCCCGGAAAAATCAGATTCTTTCACCCATCCTGAACCGACTCGATATCATTTTAGGTGATGCATATTTGGCCGAGTGTATGGAATGTGACAAAGGCATTGATATGGTGGAAGTATGGAGCGAACCCGGCATGTGTACCGTGATTGATGTACCGGATAAACGAATACACGTGCAGCGAAGAATTTGCTCATCAATCGGCTTTCCTTTAAAATTGGGCCAGCGAAAAAAAGAGTTTCCCTTTGCCATCATTTACGATGAACCGCACCAATATTTGCGGAGTGTGGAGCTGTGGAAAAGCGTTGCGGTGGAGGCGCGGAAATACCGCCTTGCCTATCACTGGCTTTTTCATTCATGGGAGCAGATCCCATTTGGTGGATCCGCCGCGTGTTATGGGACGTAAAGAGCCAAGGAACCATATGCCGTTGAAGACGTTTTCATACGTCATGCAGTTCCTTCCCTACAATTTGTTCCGGACGCATTCCCATGCGGTATAACAATTCACCGTCGCATAACGTATGAATGAACCGACCGTTTTGCTCCCTGAATTTGAACATCATCCTTTATTGGATTATGTTGTTTTATAGCAGAGTGCTCATCTTATCGGCTGTCTATATTATAGAACATTTTTCGATAATATTATATATAACTCGACATTATTTGACATCCAAAAGAAAAACAGGCGGGCCTGCTTATGCTTTTCGTCTTTCCTATCTTTTTTCGCAACTCCTTAACTTGAATCGGATAAGAGCCGAGCCGCTAGAAAATCCGCATGTCTTTTAGTAACGGGCTCGTTGTGGTAAAAAAGTAACCAGACGCCGTTTTGTTTTTTCCATGCATCTGCCTGCGTTATGCCGCTTTTGGCAGCAGAAGGAAGCCGATTGCATTGAAATTAGGCGGTGACTTCATACGGATGCGAAAACCAAATGACAATTCTCCAGACACTCTTTTCCTTTATGAAAATTCTCAAACCTGGTTCGAACTTGAATGGAAAAGTGACCACGATGGACAGGACTCAAAATGTTAGGCAAAGTCTGCCGTCGATGGGGCGGAATTTACTTGTGGAGAATCGACGAGATGTTCATTTATTGTAAATACCATATCGAAATAAATCGAAAATTCGTCATGTCAGACGTAAATGAAATGCTTTTAGATGGCATCATACAAAAGAAGAAGTTCCATCATGTTTTCCAACCTCTTTATGTTTTGAGGATTCAAAAGTCCTGAACTAAAAAGAAAAAGCTTGCATCGCAAGCTTTTCGCGATAACAGTTGTTCTGATTAGGCTTCCGGCAAAGAAACTTCTTCGCCGTTCAGAATGAGCTTCGGAACAATTTTCGCCTTCAGGGAAGCGGACACCGAGCAGTATTTTTGCTCGCTTGCCAGAATGACCTGCCATAGCTTCTCCGCATCGAGGTCGCCTTTGATGCGGAAGATCAGTTCGATTTCCGTAAAGCTCTGAGGGTAACTCTCGTTTCTTGTTCCCGACGCTTCCAGATCAAATTCGTCGAGATGCATTCGTTTCTTTTCCAAAATGTTCGTTACCGTGATGCCCATACAGCCAGCCAAACCGATGAGCAGCAGTTCAAGCGGACTGTTGCCGCGCCCTTCGCCGCCATATTCCGGTTTGGCGTCCATCGTGATTTCATAACCGCTCGGCCCCATCGCCCGAAAGGTTCGTCTGCCTTCCCATACGGCTTTTACTTTCATGCCGTTCCCTCCTTCGGTTCGTCAACGTTTGTGCGTGCCTCAGCCCGGCTATTCGTTCGTCAGCTGGTTCAGGAAGCGGCGGGCCCGTTCTGTGGACGGCGCCGCGAAGAACGTTTCCGGCCGGCCTTCCTCCAAAATTTGCCCTTCGCTCATAAACAGCACCCGATCCGCCACTTCCCTGGCAAACTTCATTTCGTGCGTGACGATGACCATCGTCATTCCGTCCACCGCCAGCTCCTTCATGACCGCCAGCACTTCTCCGACCAGCTCGGGATCGAGCGCGGAGGTCGGTTCATCGAACAGCATGATTTTCGGTTCCATGGCAAGGGCGCGGGCGATCGCCACCCGCTGCTGCTGTCCGCCTGACAGGCGGGACGGGAATTCGTCTTTCTTCCGGAGCAGGCCTACTTTGTCCAGAAGCTTTTCCCCCATGGCCACCGCCTGACTTTTCTCCATCCGCTTGACGGTGACGGGGCCTTCAATGACATTTTCCAGGGCGGTCTTGTGCGGGAACAGATTAAAGCTTTGAAACACCATCCCGGTCCGCTTTAATACTTCCCGGTATTTCTTGGCCTGTTCTTTATGGGACATTCCCGCATCGATCCGGATTCCGTCGACTTCGATCGTGCCGCCGCTCGGCAGCTCCAGTCCGTTCAAACAGCGCAGCAGCGTGCTTTTCCCCGATCCGCTCGGCCCGATCAGCACGACGATTTCCCGTGAACGGACATCCATGTCGATATTTTGCAGTACCGGT
>JAWLCZ010000163.1:0-8981 GCA_041686835.1 Paenibacillaceae bacterium
ACTGGAACGGTTGAAATATGTGGCTGTGCCGCTGGAACTGCTGCATATGGCCTCCCTCGTTCACGACGACGTCATTGACGATGCCTATACGCGGCGCGGACAGCTCACCGTCAAGTCCAAGTGGGACAACCGCATCGCCATGTATACCGGCGATTACATTTTCGCCAAGGCGCTTACGATTGTTACGCATTTGCAGAATCCGTCCATTCACCGGATTTTATCCAAAGCGTTTGTGGAGATGTGCATCGGCGAAATGGAGCAAATCCGCCATTTCTTTAACGCTTCCCAATCGGTGCGTACATATCTGTTGAGGATTCGCAGAAAAACGGCGCTGCTCATCGCGGTCAGCTGCCAGCTGGGCGCGATTGCCGCCGAGGCGCCGGATCGGTACGCCCAAAAATTGTATTCGTTCGGCTACAATGTCGGCATGGCTTTTCAAATCAGGGACGACATCCTCGATATTACCGGCACGGAAAAGGAACTCGGCAAGCCGCCGGGAAGCGACATCCGGCAAGGAAACATCACCCTGCCCGTTCTTTATGCGCTGAAGGAGGAACGGCTAAAGCGTCCTCTATTGGCGGAACTGGATAAAATACGCGAAGCGGAAGGCGAGGCGGATGTGAGCCCCATTCTGGATATGATCCGCGCAAGCGACGGTTTGCGCCAGGCCGACCGTCTGGCGGCGCGCTACATCGACAAAGCGATTCATTGTTTGGCGGAATTGCCCGACGCGAAAGCGAAAAAAAACCTGATTGAAATCGCACGCTTTATCGGCAGCCGGTCCTATTAATTCCGGACGGATGAATAACGCGAGGTTCATTTGTCAACAATGGACATGATTGAATCGACTGGAGGGATAAGGGATGGAAAGAACGTTTTTGATGATTAAACCTGACGGGGTACAGCGCGGCCTCATCGGTGAAATTATTTCGAGGTTCGAGCGCAAAGGCTTTCAGCTTGTCGCCTGCAAACTGATGCACGTATCGAGAGCGCTTGCGGAGAAGCATTACGCAGAACATACGGGGAAGCCCTTCTTCGACGATTTGGTGCGGTTCATCACGTCCGGGCCGGTTTTCGCCATGGTCTGGCAGGGCGAACAGATTATCGCTCTCTCCCGAATGGTGATCGGCAAAACAAATGTGACCGACGCGCTTCCCGGAACGATTCGCGGCGATTTTGCGCTGCACACGAACCGGAATTTGATTCACGGGTCCGACTCTCCCGAAAACGCGGAAAAAGAAATCCGCAATTTCTTCACTCCGGATGAGATTGTCGAGTATAAAAAAGACATACATAAATGGATTTGACGGCATGAAGGAAACCGCACCTTCCGCGCGGAATTACAAACGGGTATATTTTTACGGAAGGTGGTACACCGTTGGACGACTTTGCGCTGTTCGTAAAAAAAGTGAGAGAGTACACCGCCATCGATTTGTCCCAGTACAAGGAAGCGCAAATGAAACGCAGGCTGACAACGCTGCGCATGAAGAAAGGTTACGACAGTTTCGCTTCTTTTTTCGACGGGATGGTGCGGGACAGAGAGCTGCTCAACGAATTTCTTGACCGGATGACGATTAACGTGTCCGAGTTTTGGCGCAATCCGAACCGCTGGCAAGTTCTGGAGCAAAAGTTCATTCCGCAATTGCTGAAAGAAAATCCACGCCTGAAATGCTGGAGCGCCGCATGTTCGACAGGGGAAGAGCCGTATACGCTCGCGATGATTTTGGCGGAAAAACAAGCGCTTTCCGGCGCGCGCATATTGGCGACCGACATCGACGAAGGAGCGCTGGCCAAAGCCAAAATCGGGATTTACCCCGACCGGTCCGTGCGCGACGTTCCCGCAAACTACTTGCGGAAATATTTCAAACAGGAGCAGGCGACATACCGCATCGCGGATGAACTGAAACGTTCGATCGTCTTCCAAAAACAAAACCTGCTGACCGATCCGTTCGATCGGCAGTTTGATTTGATTATATGCAGAAATGTCGTCATCTACTTTACGGAAGACGCAAAACGCGGCTTGTACATGAAATTTGCCAGGGCGCTGCGGCCCGGCGGCATTTTGTTCGTAGGCAGCACGGAGCAGATTTTCACTCCCGGGCAGTACGGTTTGGAACCGGCGGAAACGTTTTTTTACAGAAAAAAAGCGGAAGGGGTATAACTTTTTCCAATTATTGCAATACTATGCTTACCAGACGATATGGAGGTTGGCATACGATGGATAAGCGGAAGGTCATCTTGGCGTACCGCCGGGGATTCATTACCCTTCAGGAATGCGCCCAGATCTTGGGCATCGATTCGATGCAGGTGATGGGCATGGTCAACGATCCGCACCTTGCCGAAACTGCAAAAACGCGACGGAGGCAGCCGGTGAACGGATGAAAACAGGATACGATGTTCAAAGGATAAGGTAAGGGAACCGATGGGAAATGCGCAGCGGTTCCTTTTATTTTTGCAGGAGACGTAAAGCGGGGAGTTTTCTTGTCAAACCGGTATGGCTGTACTATAATTAGCACATGATCATGGAGTGCTGAAAAGCGCTAAAGCAAACGGCGCGTTCGGCATCGGAACAAACAGAAGGGGGAGCGGAAGTGAGATACCTTACAGCCGGAGAATCACACGGACCACAATTGACAGCCATTATCGAAGGCATGCCCAGCAATTTGCCGATTTCATTCGAGGAATTGAACTATCAACTGCTGCGGCGCCAAAAAGGTTACGGACGCGGACGGCGCATGCAGATTGAACAAGATACAGCGAAAATTGTTGGCGGCGTCAGACATGGCCGCACGACGGGGGCACCCATCGCCCTGGTCATCGAAAACAAAGACTGGAGATATTGGGTGACCAAAATGAGCCCCGAACCGGTGGAGGGCGATGAGGAAGCGAAACGGAGAATCCACCGTCCCCGCCCGGGACACGCCGATTTGAACGGCGGGCTGAAATACAATTTGAAAGATTTGCGCAACGTGCTGGAGCGTTCCAGCGCAAGGGAAACGGCCGCGCGCGTCGCCGTCGGCGCCATCGCCCGCCAGCTGCTGGCCGAATTCGGCATTAAAGTGGCCGGACAAGTGCTGCGGATTGGCGATGTGGAAGCGAAACGCATCGATCTGCCGATCGACCAGCTCATCCGGCTGACCGAAGAATCGCCGGTGCGCGTCGTCGACAAAGCGGCGGAAGAAAAAATGATCGCTCTCATCGATCGGGTGAAGGAAGAAGGAGATTCGATCGGCGGCATCGTGGAAACGATTGTCGAAGGCGTTCCTGTCGGATTGGGAAGCCACGTGCAGTGGGATCGGAAGCTGGACGGACGCATCGCGCAGGCGGTCGTCTCGATCAATGCGTTTAAAGGATGCGAAATCGGCATCGGTTTCGAAGCGGCCAAGCTGAGAGGATCGAAGGTGCACGACGAAATCATGTACTCGCAGGAACGGGGATTCTACCGCGCCACGAATCGCGCCGGAGGCTTCGAAGGCGGAATGACGACCGGCGAGCAAATCATCGTACGCGGCGTCATGAAGCCGATTCCAACGCTGTACAAACCTTTGCAAAGCGTCGATATCGACTCGAAACAGCCGTTCGCGGCCCAAGTCGAACGTTCGGACAGCTGTGCGGTGCCGGCGGCAAGCGTCGTGATGGAAAATGTGGTCGCCTGGGAAATCGCCTGCGCTTTTATGGAAAAGTTCGGCGGCGATTCGATCGAAGAAGTGCGCGCCAACTACGACAATTACATGGCCCAAGTGGAGCGGTATTAATATGATGGAATTAAAGGTTGATTTGGGAGAACGCTCTTATCCTATTTATATCGGCGAGCATATATTGAAAGATATCGCTTCTCTATTCGCCAAGCACCGGATCGGGACCGGTTCGCCTCTTTTGATCATAACCGACGAGCAGGTGGCTCCCCATTATTTGGATTTCGTTTCGGAACAGCTGCGGCAGGGCGGCTACAGCGTAGCGCATGCGATTGTCGCCGCCGGGGAAACGTCCAAGTCGCTCGCTGTGTTTGAACAGATGGTGACGGCCGCTCTCAGGGCGGGACTGGATCGGAAGTCGGCGATTGTCGCGCTCGGCGGCGGAGTGGTCGGCGATTTGGCCGGTTTTGTGGCGGCCAGCTATATGAGGGGTGTCCGGTTCGTGCAGATTCCGACGACGATTCTGGCCCATGACAGCAGCATCGGCGGGAAAGTCGCCGTCAACCACCCGCTGGCGAAAAATATTATCGGCGCTTTTCATCAGCCGGAAATGGTGCTGTTTGACATCGCCACGCTGCGTACGCTGCCCGCCCGCGAAGTTCGCTCCGGTTTGGCCGAGGTCGTCAAGCACGGATTGATTTGGGACAGCGAATTTGTCCGGTGGTGCGACGAGCATGCGGAAAAGCTGCTCGCCCTCGACACCGAAGCGCTGAAATATGCGCTTTACCAGGGGTGCCGTATCAAATCTCTCGTCGTTTCGCAGGACGAACGCGAGAACGGGCTGCGGGCCATTTTAAACTTGGGGCACACGATCGGCCACGCCCTGGAGGCGGTCGCCGGATACGGCGAGCTATTGCACGGCGAGGCGATTTCGATCGGCATGGTCGGAGCGGCGAAGCTGGCGGTACGTCTTGGCTATCCGGAGCACATCTACACGGAAACGAAACGGATACTCGCAAAGTTCGGGCTGCCGACGAAGCTGCCCGAACATTTGGATGTCGGGCGGATTATGGATGCGATGATGCACGATAAAAAGTTTTCCGAAGGCGCGATGGTATTTATTCTTCCCACCGACATCGGCAAAGTGGAAATCCATAAACAAATATCCGCCGAATGGGTGAAAGACACGGTGGAACAGTTGAAACGGGAGGCGTAATATGATGGTTGTTCGCGGCATTCGCGGTGCCACCACGGTCAAACATAACGAGAAAACGGAAATTTTGAACGCAACATCGGAGCTGCTGAACAAAATGATTGCGGAAAACGGAATCGATCCGGAGGATGTATGCAGCGTGTTCATTACGGTGACCGGCGATCTGGACGCCGCTTTTCCGGCCATTTCGATTCGGCAGTTGTCCGGCTGGGAACTGGTTCCGCTCATGTGTTCGACAGAAATTCCGGTGCAGGGCAGCCTGCCGAAGTGCATCCGTCTGATGATTCTGCACAATACGACGAAAAAACAGAACGAAATCGTCCATATTTATTTGAACGAGGCAAGAGCGCTTCGTCCGGATTTGTCCGGACAGCTGTCGAACTGACGGCGCGCATCCGGTCCGCCGGGTGAAATCGGGTATTGACGCCGCCCAGGATGCGGTGTATAGTAACAATTAAGTTGAGATGAGCTGAGTTAGCGGAGTTAAGCCTAGAATAGTCCGATAGACGAGAGATAGTTGCATTTGTTTTTTCAATTTTATGCTGTATTATTGTTCATAATCGCGGACTATATCCATAATAATGGAAGCTGACGAAAGTTCACCTCTACTTGAAGTAGAGGTTTTTTTATTTTACCGGAAAAGGAGTGGCGCCATGTACAGCCCGGAATTGAGTGAAGTGAAACGACTGGCCGAGCGGCACAATCTGATCCCGATCGTCCGCACCTTGCTGGCCGACACGGAAACGCCGATTCGTTTGTTCCAGCATTTTTACGAGGAACGGCGGGCGTTCCTGCTGGAAAGTGTGGAGGGCGGCGTCAAGTGGGCGAGATATTCGTTTATCGGCACCGATCCGTTTTTGACGGTAAGCGGCAAACACGGCAAAATGCAGGTCGAAGTGCGCGGCGAGACGACAACGTACGAAGAAAAGCCCATTGAGCTGCTCAAGCGGCTTCTGCGTTCCTACTCGAGCCCCGCGCTGCCGGATTTGCCGAGGTTTACGGGTGGCGCCGTCGGTTATTTCGGGTACGATCTGCTGCAGTATTATGAGAAGCTGCCGGCTCATCGCATCGACGACTTGCAGATGAACGATATTCAGTTCATGTTCTGCGATCAGGTGATCGTGTTCGATCATGTCAAACAGCAGATTAAGGTCATCGCCAACGCGCATATTCCGGAACATGCGGACGAAGCGGATATTGCGGCGGCTTACCGGCAAACGTGCGCGAAAATCGACGCGCTCGTCGAACGGTTGAAACGGCCGAATCCGTTTCCGCCGGTGCGGCACAATCCGATTCCCGACTCGGTTCAACTCGGAGACATCCGTTCCAACGTAAGCAAAGACAAGTTTATTTCCAACGTGGAGAAGGCGAAAGAGTACATTCGCGCCGGAGACATTTTTCAGGTCGTCCTGTCGCAGCGTTTCGAGATGGAAACGGACGTTTCCCCGCTTCAAGTATACCGGATGCTGCGCACGATGAACCCGTCGCCGTATATGTACTATTTGAAAATGGACGATGAGGTGATCGTCGGCACGTCCCCCGAACTGCTCGTCAGAGTCGAGGGCGATCGGGTGCAGACGAGGCCGATTGCCGGCACGAGGCCGCGCGGGAAAACGCCGGAGGAGGACGCCGCCTACGAAAAAGAACTGCTGGCCGACAACAAGGAAATCGCCGAACATCTCATGCTCGTCGATCTCGGACGCAACGATATCGGCAAAGTTTCCGAATTCGGCACGGTCCGATGCGACACGTTCATGGAAATCGAACGGTATTCGCACGTGATGCACATTGTGTCCAACGTATCGGGAAAGCTGCGCGGCGATAAAGATTTTTTCGACGCTTTCATCTCCTGCCTGCCGGCCGGCACCGTTTCCGGCGCTCCGAAGCTCAGGGCGATGGAGATCATCGCGGAGCTGGAAAACGAGGCGCGGGGCACGTATGCCGGAGCGATCGGCTATCTCGGTTTTTCCGGAAACCTCGATACGTGCATCACGATTCGCACCATTGTGTTTAAACGCGGAAAAGCTTATATTCAAGCCGGTGCGGGCATCGTATGGGATTCGGTGCCGGAAAAGGAGTACGAGGAAACGGTAAACAAGGCAAAAGCGCTGCTCACGGCCATCCGCATGGCGGAAGCGATATTCAGCGAACGACGGGAGGTTGTAAACGAATGGTAACGACGATGACGGTACAACAGGCTATCGCCAAAATAACGGACGGGAAGCATTTGACCCGATCGGAAGCGCGGGAAGTCATGCAGGAAATTATGGACGGAAAAGCGACGCCCGCGCAGATCGGCAGCTTCATGACGGCGCTGCGCATGAAAGGGGAAACGATCGACGAAATTGCCGGTTTTGCGGAGACGATGCGCAGCAAGGCGCGCAGTGTAGCCACGGAGCGTACGAACCTTCTGGATACTTGCGGCACGGGCGGAGACGGGGCGCATACGTTCAACATATCCACCGCGTCGGCGATCGTCGCGGCGGCCGGGGGCATTCGCGTGGCGAAGCATGGCAACCGCGCGGCTTCAAGCCGGAGCGGCAGCGCGGACGTGCTGGAGGCGCTCGGCGTCCAAATCGGGCTCGATAACGCGCAGGCCGCCCGTTGCTTGCAGCATCTCGGCATCTGCTTCATGTTTGCGCAGCTGTACCACCAATCGATGAGGCACGCCGCGGGACCGCGCAAGGAAATCGGCATCCGCACCGTGTTCAATCTGCTCGGGCCGTTGACCAACCCCGCTGGAGCTGACCGTCAATTGATGGGAGTGTTCGATCGCGGCAAAACGGAGCTATTGGCCAGCGTGCTGCGCGAGTTGGGGCTGAAGCGGGCGCTGGTCGTGGCCAGCGAAGACGGGCTGGATGAGATCAGCATTTCGGCGCCGACGAAAATTACGGAGCTGAAAGACGGCCAAATTCGCACTTATAATATTACGCCGGACGATTTGGGGCTGCCCGTCTATTCGCTCGGCGACGTCGTCGGCGGAGACGCGGAGACGAATGCGGAAATTATCCGCGCCATTTTCCGGGGCGAACGCGGAGCTTACCGCGATATCGTGCTGGCCAACGCGGGGGCCTGCTTTTACGTGACGGGCCGCAGTTCGACGCTTCAGGAAGGAGTGAAGCTCGCGGCGGCGGTCATCGATTCCGGGCAGGCGATGGACAAATTACGCGATTTAATTCAATTTACGGGAGAGTTAAGCCATGTTTCTTGATCGGATTGTTGCCACCAAACGAAAAGAAGTGGAGCGGTTGAAAGAGACGTTTTCGCTTGCGGAAACGGAACGCGCCATCGCGCAGCTGCCGCCGTGCCGCGGCTTTGCCGGCGCGCTGCTTCCCGGCCGCAGACAGCGGCCGATGGGTCTTATCGCCGAAGTGAAGAAAGCGTCCCCTTCCAAAGGCTTGATCCGCGCCGACTTTGAGCCGGTTTCATTGGCCAAGGCGTACGAGGCGGCCGGGGCGGACTGCATCTCCGTCTTGACCGACACGGAATATTTTCAAGGGGCGAACGAATATTTGAGCCGGGTCCGCGCCGCGGTGAACGTGCCGATTTTGCGCAAAGATTTTACGATCGATTACCGGCAAATTTATGAAGCGCGGGCGATAGGCGCCGATGCGGTTTTGCTTATCGCCGCCATTCTGTCGACGGAGCAGATGCGGGAATTTATCGGAGTGGCCCGGGATCTCGGCCTGGACGCGCTTGTCGAAGTGCACGATCACGAAGAGCTGGAGCGGGCGCTGGAACTGGAGACGACGCTGATCGGCATCAACAACCGCAATCTGAAAACGTTCGTGACCGACCTGAAAACGACCGAGCGGTTGATCGGCTTCATACCGAAAGGTGTGACCGTCGTGAGCGAAAGCGGTATTGCCGGAGCGGACGAAATCGGGTATTTATTGTCGGTAGGCGCCGGAGCCGTGCTCGTCGGCGAACATTTCATGAGGCAGCCCGACGTCGGGCAGGCGGTACACGATTTGATGGGCCCGCGCAAAGGAGGCGCATGATGGGAACGTCCGTAAAAATTTGTGGACTGCAAAACGTAGAGATGTTAGAATCAATGAGACACTTGCCGATAGATTATATCGGTTTTGTTTTTGCCGAAAGCAAAAGACAAGTGACGCCGCGGCAGGCGGGCG
>JAWLCZ010000164.1:0-8965 GCA_041686835.1 Paenibacillaceae bacterium
GCTATTTTAAAGGCGTGCCGTCTCCGGTGAAACGTCCCGAGCTCGTCGATATGGTCATCTTCCGTGAAAACACCGAAGACATTTATGCCGGTATCGAGTACCAGGAAGGCACTCCGGAAGTAAAGAAAGTGATTGAATTTTTGCAAAAAGAGATGGGCGTGAAAAAAATCCGCTTCCCGGAAACGTCCGGCATCGGCATCAAGCCGGTTTCTTCCGAAGGTTCGAAGCGTCTCGTGCGCGCCGCGATCGAATACGCGATTAAGCATAACCGCAAAAGCGTCACGCTCGTCCATAAGGGCAACATCATGAAATTCACCGAAGGCGCGTTTAAAAACTGGGGTTACGAAGTAGCCGAGCAGGAATTCCCGGATCGTACGTTTACATGGGGACAATACGACCGCATCAAAGCGGAGCAGGGCGTCGAAGCCGCGAATAAAGCGCAAAAAGAGGCGGAAGCCGCCGGAAAAATCATCATCAAGGACGCCATTGCCGACATCGCGCTGCAGCAAGTGTTAACCCGTCCGACCGACTTTGACGTGATCGCCACGCTGAACTTGAACGGCGACTACTTGTCCGACGCGTTGGCGGCGCAAGTCGGCGGCATCGGCATCGCGCCGGGAGCGAACATCAATTATGTGACCGGACACGCCATTTTCGAAGCGACGCACGGTACGGCGCCGAAATATGCCGGCCTTGACGTCGTGAACCCGGGTTCTGTTATTTTGTCCGGCGTCATGATGCTGGAACATTTGGGCTGGCTTGAAGCCGCCGAGCTGATCTACAAAGGGATGGAAGCGGCCATCGCCAACAAGACGGTTACGTACGATTTCGCCCGCTTAATGGATGATGCGAAAGAAATCAAGTGCTCCGAATTCGGTAACGAGATTATTAAACATATGGACTAGTCTCCCCTAAGCGGCGCTTCCGAGCGAAGGCCGCTTGTCGGGGCCATTACACAAATTAGGAGGCTCCTTCGGACATGGCCATTCGACGCAAAAAAATCACCGTGGTCGGAGCTGGATTTACCGGTTCGACAACCGCATTGATGCTCGCCCAAAAAGAACTCGGCGACGTCGTGCTGATGGATATTCCTCAGCTGGAAAACCCGACGAAAGGCAAGGCGCTCGATATGCTGGAAGCAAGCCCCGTGCAAGGGTTCGACAGCATCATCACCGGCACCTCCAGCTACGAGGAATCGGCAGGCTCCGACATCGTGATCATTACGGCCGGCATCGCCCGCAAGCCGGGCATGAGCCGCGACGATCTCGTCAACACGAACGCGGGCATCATGAAGTCCGTTTGTGAGAACGTGAAAACTTACAGCCCGGATGCGTACGTCATCGTGCTGAGCAACCCGGTGGACGCCATGACTTATGTCGCGTATCAGACGCTCGGTTTCCCGAAAAACCGCGTCATCGGCCAATCCGGCGTGCTGGATACGGCCCGGTTCTGCACGTTCATCGCCCGGGAATTGAACGTCTCCGTCGAAGATGTGCGCGGATTCGTGCTCGGCGGGCACGGTGACGATATGGTTCCGCTTGTACGCTACTCCAATGTCGGAGGCATTCCGATCGAGAAGCTGATTCCCAAAGAGCGCATCGACGCGATCGTGCAGCGCACCCGCACGGGCGGCGGCGAAATCGTCAACCTGCTCGGCAACGGAAGCGCCTATTACGCTCCGGCGGCATCGCTTGTGCAAATGACGGAAGCGATCGTGAAAGACAAAAAGCGAATCCTTCCGGCCATCGCGCTGCTTGAGGGCGAATACGGCTACCATAATCTGTTTATGGGCGTACCGACGATTCTGGGCGGTAATGGTATCGAGAAAGTGATTGAGCTGGAGCTGACTCCTGAAGAAAAGGCGGCGCTCGACAAGTCGGCCGAGTCCGTGCGGAACGTCATCAAAGTGGTGACGGGCTGAGAAGGCGGCTCGGAAGCAGCGCAAGTGAATCGCAGCAAGCAGAGAAAGCGCCTCATGCGGGGAAATCCCGCTTGAGGCGCTTTGTTTTTGTTTTCTGTTTCACCATGAACTGTTTCACCATGAACTGTTTCACCATGAACCGACTGGACTCCGAACCGGTAAACGGATGAGCTTTATGAAATCAGGATCGGCCCAACGCGCGCCTCATGTGGTTGGCCGCCACCATGTGGCGAGCCGCGCGCTGGGAGTTGCGCGCAGGGAGTCGCGCGCGGCGAAAAGAGTAGGCTGCGGCGCTGCACGGCGGGTGGTCAAGTCGTCGGACGGTTTAATAACCTAAACATACCATATTTTCCATAAATTTATAGACCACAGAGGGCGTTATTCCCCTTATTTAACCTCAAGTACGTTGCTTTCCTCAATACGTTACTTTGCCTCAACGGTCAACTACAGGTTACGGCGGTTAGGGCCACTCTGTCGCAAGCTCCCATATCGGAGCCATTCTGGCGCTGCTCATATATCGGGACGACTCTGGCGCTGTTCCCATATCAGGACGACTCTGCCGCCGGTCAAGACATCTCGTCCAGCGATTTTTCAAATGCGGGAGCGAGGTGAGCCAAAAAGTATTCGACCTCGGGCATGTTCAGGTTGTCGATCGACTGCCGGATTTGCTTTTTGGCGACGGCGAATTCGCGGTTTCCCGCCGACAGCTCGGTCACGCATTTCAGGTACGCGTCCAGCAAGTCGGCGGCTTTCACGATGCGCCGCAGCTCGCTAGCTTCCCGCTTGCCGCCGATTAACGGCCGGTAGGCCGGTTTCAACGGATCAGGCACCATGTTCATCAGACGCTCGGCAGCCAGCTGTTCAATTTCGCGAAAATTTTCCGATATTTGCTCGTTATGATGTTTGACGGGCGTCGGGATGTCGCCGGTAAACACTTCGGTCGCATCGTGAAAAATCGCCATCGTCACCGCTTTTTCCGTCGGGATGCCGCGTCCGAACACTTCATTGGCAATGGAACAAAGCGCGTGAGTGAGCAGCGCCACCTGAAAAGAATGCTCCGCGACATTTTCTTTGACGATATTGCGCATCAGACTCCATCGTTCGATATATCGCAAGCGGTACATATAGGCAAAAAAATCGCTTTCCATCCGAGTCCCCACCCGCATGATAAATTGTTCGCATCTATGTTATTATATACTTACGGAAAATGATAAGGGAATACCGTTCCTTAAAGCACAGAAGAGAGGGGACTTGCTGTGATGCGGCAATTTCAGGAAAGCATATATCAGTTGATTGTCGAAACGTCAACCAATCTACCCGCCGACGTCAGAAGGGCGATTAAACGGGCGCAGGAGCTGGAGGATCAGGGAACGCGCGCGGCGCTCTCGCTGTCGACGATCCGCGACAATATCCATTTGGCGGAGTGCAACGTTTCTCCGATATGCCAGGATACCGGGATGCCGACTTTTATTGTGCACTGCCCGGTCGGCGCCAATCAAATCGAAATGAAACGGCAAATTCGCGAGGCCGTCCGTCTGGCCACGAAAAACGGCAAGCTGCGCACGAACTCCGTAGACTCGCTTACCGGGGAAAACAGCGGCGACAACCTCGGCCCGGGAACGCCGGTCATCCACTTTGAGCAGTGGGAACGCGACGATATTGAAGTACGCCTGATTTTGAAAGGCGGCGGCTGCGAGAACAAAAATATTCAATACAGCCTGCCGACCGAACTGGAAGGGCTCGGCAAAGCGGGGCGCGATCTCGACGGCATCCGCAAATGCATTTTGCATGCGGTATATCAGGCTCAGGGGCAGGGCTGCAGCGCCGGATTCATCGGCGTCGGCATCGGCGGCGACAGGACGACCGGTTACGAATTGGCGAAGCAGCAATTGTTCCGCGAAGTCGACGACGTTAACCCGAACCCCGAGCTGCGCAAGCTGGAAGAATACGTCATGGAACACGCGAACAAGCTCGGTATCGGCACGATGGGCTTCGGCGGACAGGTTACGCTGCTCGGCTGCAAGATCGGCGTCATGAACCGTCTTCCCGCCAGCTTCTTCGTATCCGTTGCGTATAACTGCTGGGCGTTCCGCCGTCAGGGCGTCCTCCTTGACGCGTCGACCGGCGAAATTAAAGAATGGGTGTACAAAGGCGGCTCGGAAGTGCCGATGGGGGGAATTTCCGCCCAGGACGCAGCCAAACCGTTGAATGAAGCGGGCGGTGAGGGACGCCGCGAAGTCGTGCTGAACACTCCGATAACGGAGGAACAAATTCGTAAGCTGCGCGTCGGAGATGTTGTCGTTCTGAACGGAACGATGTTTACGGGGCGCGACGCGCTGCACAAATATTTAATCGATCACGATTCGCCGGTCGATTTGAACGGGGGCGTCATCTATCACTGCGGTCCGGTCATGCTGAAAGACGAGGAGGGCTGGCACGTCAAAGCCGCCGGGCCGACGACGAGCATCCGCGAGGAACCGTATCAGGGCGACATCATCAAAAAATTCGGCATCCGCGCCGTCATCGGCAAGGGTGGCATGGGAGCGAAGACGCTCGCGGCGCTGAAGGAACACGGCGCCGTCTACTTGAACGCCATCGGAGGCGCGGCGCAGTATTACGCGCAATGCATCAAAAAAGTCGAAGGCGTCCATTTTATGGAGTTCGGCATTCCGGAAGCGATGTGGCAGCTGCGGGTCGAAGGATTCGCTGCCATCGTAACGATGGATTCCCACGGCAACAGTCTTCATGCCGATGTGGAGAAGCAGTCGCTCGAGAAGCTTTCGCAGTTTAAGGAACCCGTGTTTAAATGAACGCAAGAAGCATCGCGCGGTTCGGCCTGGCTTTTAACGCTTGCTTTGAAAGGTACATGTTCGTCTTCATTCCGGCATCGCTCGTCAGCGGTTTTCTGCTTTCGCCGTTCTTGTTCGATTTGACTTTTCTCGTTCCTTTCCTGTTTGCTTATTTGACGTTCGTCATGGCAATGGGCTGCGGGTGGGAGCAGATGAAAAGCGCCTTCCGTACGCCGGCCCCGCTGGCGCTTACGTTTGCGCTCGCCCATGTTGCGGCGCCATGGATCGCATACGAGACGGGCGTGCTGCTGTTCGGTCCGAATTCGCCTTACGTTGTCGGTTTGGTGCTGTTCACCGCCATTCCGCTCGGCGTCTCTTCCGTCATCTGGGTAAGCATGTCCGGAGGCGGCGTTCCGCTCACCCTGGCGTTAATCGTGCTCGATTCGGCGTTAAGCCCGTTTGTCGTTCCGGCCATCGTATCGTTTTATTTCGGGACGGATATCGCTTTCGACCGAATCGGCGTAATGAAGGATCTGCTGCTCATCGTCGTCGCGCCGACGGCATTCGGCGTGCTCGTCAATGAGCTGAGCAAAGGCCGGGCCAAGCCCTGGTCCGCCCCCGTGACGGCGCCGACATCCAAGCTTGTTTTTGCCGCGGTCGTCATGATTAACGCGGCCGCCATCGCGCCCCACGTTTTGGCGTTGAAGCGCGATATGCTGCTGCTTGTGCCGGTTGTCATCGTCCTTGTCGCCGTTTGCTATGCGCTCGGCTTCGTCGGGGCGCTGCCGCTCAAAAACGCGCAGCATACGATTGCCTTGACCTATTCGTCGGGGATGCGCAACATTTCCCTCGGCATCGTCATCGCGCTCGGCCATTTCGGTCCGCACGCCGCCGTGCCGGTCGTCATGTCGATTCTGATCCAGCAGCCGATGGCGACGCTCCATCATTGGCTGTTGGAGCGTTACATGAGGCGGAAACGAATAAGACCGTCGGGCGGGGTTCCGTCTGCGGCGATAAGAGAGTGACGGCTCCAGGACATCGCTCGTGGGCGCTGACGAACCGGGCACCGTTCGCAGCATTCAAAGGGTGGTGGCGTCGAGACATAGCCTCGTGCGCGCTGTAAGAACAGGTTTCGTCGCAGCATTCAAAGAGTGACGGCTCCGAGACATAGCCCCGTGCGCGGTGTGCAAACCGGGCTCCGTTCGCAGCATCAGCATGGGGTCTGGCTGCCCGCTGTGCAACGCAGCAACCCACTCCGGCAGAGCCGCCTGCCGTGCAGCGCAGCGACCCATTCCGGCAGCGCCGCAACGCGCGCCTTTCCCGGCGCGCCTCGGGAAAAAAATGACGGCCGGCAGGGCGCCGGTCTTTTCGCTTTATGGCCGGGAATGGGAACGGGAGCCGGGGGAACGTTTAAGCCGATTCCTGCTGAATCGGCGAGAATTTTACATCCCGATCATCGGGGCATGACATCCGCTTTACGTTACCGGGCTATAATCATAGGCAGTACACAATGAATCGGGTGGAGACCGCGTGAAAAAATTCCGCATCAAGCTTACCGCCATTTTTATCGCTCTCGTCGGCTTTTCCGTATTGGCCGCCGGCCTGTTTGCGGGCGAAATGATGAAACATTCGCATATAGCGGCGCTGAAAGAAAACCTGTTCCGGGAGCTGAACATCATCCGCGCGACGGTGGAATGGAAAACGGACGAAAATGAAAGCGGCCAGCTGCGCTACTACGAGCGTATGGCCGAAAGTTTGAAACAGTCCGCCGACGCCCGCGTCACGTTCATCCGTGCCGACGGTAAAGTGCTCGGCGATTCGGATTTCGACGCCGCACAAATGGACAACCATCTTCACCGGGAAGAGATTGAGCAGGCCCGGTTGGAAGGGGCGGGGTATTCGATTCGTTACAGCGACACGATAAAGCGAAACATGCTGTACGTGGCCGTTCCGGTAGGGAACGACGCCGGGCGGCCCGACGGTTATATCCGCCTGGCGATGAGCCTGCGGGATCTCGACGCGGCTGTGCAAAAATTGTGGTCCGGGCTGCTGTACGGATTGCTCTTTTTATTTGCGCTGGCCGGATTTATCAGTTACCGGATAGCGCGGGGGCTTACCCGTCCGCTGGAGAAGATGATGCGGGTTGCCCAGCAGATTACCGATATGAACTATGAGGCGCGCGTGCGCATTCGCAGCAACGACGAGATCGGTCTGCTCGGACAGGCGATCAATACGATGGCGGACAGCTTGCAGCGGCAGATGAACCGGATATCGGAAGACGAAAGCAGGCTGAAAAACGTCCTGGACAACATGAACAGCGGCGTCGTGATGATTGACCGAAACGATACCATCGTGCTGCTGAACCGGGCCGCCGAAGAGATGCTCGGGGCTCCGGCGGCAGAGTTGTTGGGACGGGGCTTCGGCGCGTTAAAGCAGCATGCGGAGCTGACCGAGCTTATCGGGGAATGCATGAAAGAGCGGCGTTACATTCGCGAAGAACTGATGTTTTATTACCCCGAAGAACGCATTGTGGAGATCCATTTGGCTCCTCTCGCCAATGCGGGCGGTGAATCGGCAGGCATCGTCATCGTGCTGCACGACATTACGGCCATCCGCCGGTTGGAGCGGGTAAGAAGCGAATTTGTCGCGAACGTGTCGCACGAATTGAAAACTCCGATATCGGCGGTCAAAGGTTTTGCGGAAACGCTGCTGGCCGGGGCAATGAACGATCCGGAAACGGCCGAATCGTTTTTGCGGATTATTTTGGATGAGAGCGACCGGCTGGACCGGTTGATCGGCGACATTCTGGAATTGTCGAAAATTGAATCGAAACGGGTGCAGCTGCGGTTTTCCCCGATTCACATGAGCAGCTTCGTAAGCAAAACGATCGATATGCTGCGCGCCGAATCGGCGAAAAAAGGCATTGCGCTGCAAATGGACGTCGCCGAAGATATGTATGTGGAAGCGGACGAAGATCGGCTCAGGCAAATTCTGCTCAATCTGCTTTCCAACGGGATCAACTATACGCCCGACGGAGGTACGGTCAAAGTAAGCGCAGAGCCGATCCGGGAGCCGGGCCAGGAAGATTACGACAAAGTGCGCATCATCGTATCGGATACCGGCATCGGCATACCGAAAAAAGATCTGCCGCGCATCTTCGAACGCTTTTATCGCGTGGACAAGGCGAGATCCCGCAGTTCGGGCGGCACAGGACTCGGGTTGTCGATCGTCAAGCATCTGGTCGAGCTGCATAAAGGATCGATTCGAGTGGAAAGCGAGGCCGGCGCCGGATCGAAATTCATTATCGAACTGCCCGTCATTCAATAAAAGTCCGGTTCCCTGCCCGGTTCATAAATAATTTACAATCCATTTACACAATCTTTACAATAGAATGATATGATGCAGTTGTGCAGAGATATACGAATAACGGATTCGGAGGACTCCGATCATGGATCATATTCTGGTCATAGAAGACGAGCCTACGCTGGCAAGACTGCTGTCTTATAATTTGACGCAGGAAGGCTACGAAGTGAACGTCGTCGAAGACGGCGGCGACGGGCTCGAAGAAGCGCTGAGCAAGCCTTACGACCTCATCATCCTTGACATCATGCTTCCGGGATTAAACGGGTTCGAAGTGCTGACCCGGCTTAGGCAAAAAGGGAACCGAACGCCCGTCATCATCTTAACCGCGCGAACCGCGGAAGAAGAAATCGTGCAGGGGCTAAAATACGGCGCGGATGACTACATCACGAAACCGTTCGGGGTCGCGGAGCTTTTGGCCCGCGTTTCCGCCGTACTGAGGCGCACCCAGTCCGACGAGAAAACCGCAGGTTATACGGACGATACGGAAAAAGTGATCACGATCGGCGATCTGCAAATTTATCCGGAAAAATACGAAGTCGTTCTGCAGGGAATACCGATTGCGCTGCGCCCGAAAGAATTCGAGGTGCTGCTCTATTTGGTGCAGCGCCCCGGCAGGGTCGTGACGAGAGACGAACTGATGAACGTCGTGTGGGGCTTCGATTATATCGGCGGGCAAAGAACGGTCGATGTCCACGTCAGTTCCTTGCGCAAAAAGCTGGAAATGGGGCAAAACGTGCAGATCGAATCGATACGCGGCGTCGGATACAAGCTTGTATTGTCGAAGGTTTAAGTGTAAATTGAAGTATGGTGCGGATAAAATATTTGGGGGGAGGCGGAAATGCGGATGGTTGAACATCTCGTTCTGTTTAAATTGAAGCCCGGCGTAACGGAA
>JAWLCZ010000165.1:0-8950 GCA_041686835.1 Paenibacillaceae bacterium
GAGAGAAACAGAGATTGGCGGTATGCCAGGCGATGCTTGGACCCGCCTCCGTCATTTTGTTGGACGAACCACTGAATTTCCTGGACAGTCTGGAGCGAAAGCGCGTCGTATCGATATTGTCGCGTTATGCGCGCCAAGCGATGATTGTGGTGGCAACCCATGAATTGAACGAATGGGAGGCATGTATCGATCGCATTTTATGGCTTGATGACGGGCAGGTTTGTTTTTACGGCGCGCCGGAGCTTTGGACCGAACGGCTTCCGCTGCGCGTATGGGAAGGCACGGTGAAGACGGATGAGCTTTCGCGCATCGATGCGGAAAGGATCATTCACTGCAAAATCAACGGCGCTCATGCTCAAGTGCGGCTTTTTGCCGAGCATCCGCCGTTTTCGTCGTTTTCGCCGTCAACGGCCACATTGGAGGACGCTTATTTTATCCGAACGAAAACCCGGAGGAAGGGGCTTCTTTGATCGCGCCGCGGCATCCATCGTCCGTATGCACGCCGTAAAATTTCGCATATCCGAACGAATGCCGCGGGCATATCATATCTAGGGACGGCCGCGATCCATTACGAAAGCCTCTCGAAACCGAATCCCGAAATTTGAAGGAAAATGTCAAAATAAATCAATTTAAATAAAATATTAAATTAATGACTATTGAAAATTTGGAATAAGCAGGGTATAATCAAAAAAAACAGTAAGCGCTTTCTTTACCAACGGCTGTAACATACGCTGCAGCAAATGACATCTTACATATCACTCCACATTGCACCAATTGACATCTTACATTGCAACTCATCATCTTCAGCAAATGATCTCATATTGCACACTCATCGTTATCGTACGGCATTTGCACAGCATCATTTCGCACAAATGCCATCTTGTATATTCCATGATTTTACATATGACACTGAACGTACCTTGCATCGACAGTTTTGTTGAAACAGGGTATCTGCCGGACGCAATAAGAGGCGTCTAGCCGAACGATGGTACCCTCGCTATTTTTTTTGCGCCCGATTTCGCCAAAATGTAAGCGCAACCAACAATGATCTTCACGATGGTTTCCTTTTACCGTGATTCGCGCCGGCACGCAGTCCGGCCCATCGCTGTATCTTCGGTTGTTTCTGCTCTGTTTTCCCGGAGCAAAACAATATATCTGGCTTCGGCTGGAAGTAGTAGGGGCGTCTTACCCAAGATGTAGAAAAGAGGGGGGCGGTTGTTCAGAAACGACACGATCTTTTCTCAGGTTGCGACAAGCCGTTACGGTCAAACCATTACAAATTGGAGGTCATGAATTTGAACAAATTTAAGAAATCGCTTACATTGGCTCTCGTCATGCTGTTTTCCTTGTCCATGCTGCTGTATGGATGTTCAGGCGGCAATTCGGCAGGAGGGGATTCGGCGGCAGGCGGAAACGGCGGGGATTCGTCCGGAGGCGGGGACAGCAAGGGAAAGGTTGAGATCACTTGGCTCGTCAGAACGGACCCGAACATGATCGAATGGGAAAAAGATATGATTAAAGGATTCGAAGAATCCCATCCGAACATCAAAGTCAAACTGGAAACGATTCCGCAATCGGAAATCGACCAACGGCTGACGACGATGATCGCGAGCGGCAAAGTTCCGGACGTATGGTCGTCCAACTGGGCCAACTCCGGATTTGCGACATATATGAAAATGGGCGCCCTGCTCGACCTGACTCCTTACATCGAGAGAGACGCCGCCCAACTGGAAACGATCAACAAAGACATCATGAAAATATATGAAATCGACGGAAAAACGTACGGCATTCCGATGCTGAGTATCGGCAGCTTCCTGTTCTACAACAAGGAGCTTTTCGATAAAGCAAACGTGGAATATCCGCCGATCGATTGGGACGATACGTCCTGGACTTACGATAAAATGTTGGAAAAAGCCAAACAACTCACCAAAGACATTGGCGATCCGAACAAGCAGGTTTTCGGCATTCATAATGGTGACAGCCCGAACAAGCAAGTATGGGCGTGGGGCGGAGACTTCTTCAGACCGGAAGCCTACACGACTGCTGTGATGGGCGAACCGACGATTTTGAACAACCCGATCCACAAAGACGCGCTGCAATTCAATGTGGACCTGATTCATAAGCATAAAGTGGCGCCAAGCCCAACGACGCTCGACGCGGTTTCCGCCATCGGCGATCCGTTCCTGACCGGCAGGGTGGCAATGGTGATTACCGGCGGCTGGGGCTTCTGGGCTTACCAACCTGCGAAATTCAAGTGGGGCGTTGCTCCGATTCCTTATCACGAAGGACGTAAAATCTCCCTGTATGTCGACCCGTGGAACATCAGCGCGAAGAGCAAGCATCCGGACGAGTCGTGGGAGTTTGTCAAATATTTGGTCGACCCGAAAAACGGCGGCAAGAAGTTCATGGAGAGCACTTCCGCCACACCGGCCGACACATCGCTCGCCGATCAATGGTATCAGCAAATTGCCGAAAAAACGGGCATGTCGGTGGAAGACGTGAAGAAACTGAACGAAGGCGCGATCAAATACGGCCGCGAATCGGATAACCATCTTATCGATAAATTCTCCGTCATCAGCAGCACGATTGACCAGACGATGAAAGGGGTTTGGAACGGAGAGAAGAGCGTAGAGGACGGCTTGAAAGAAATCGACAAAAACCTCCGCGCCCTGAATCTCCAATAATCATTCATACCGTTCGTATTAAACACGTTTCCCTTGGTGAACTCCAGGGGAAACGATTTTTACAAAAGGGGTGAGGCCTTTTGAGCAATGTAAGCACAGCTTCAGAATTGACTTCGGCAACCGCGCCAAAACGCAAGCATAGAAGAGGGCCGGAAGAAAGAAGGGAAGAACGCGCCTTCTGGGTTTTCATTTCGCCGTGGATCGTCGGCTTCCTGGTGTTTACTGTCGGTCCGATCGTCGCATCGTTTTTTCTCAGCTTTGCCGATTACAACGTCGTTTCATCTCCCAAGTTTATCGGACTGGACAACTACATCAATTTGTTCAAAGATAAGCTGTTTTACAAATCGTTGAGGGTGACGACATATTACGCCGTTCTGTCCGTGCCGTTCACCATCATTTGCGCGCTTGCTCTGGCCGTACTGTTAAATCAGAAAATCAAGGGACAGGCTTTGTTCCGCACCTTGTATTACACGCCTTCGATCATTTCCGGTGTGGCGGTCTCTTTCCTGTGGTCGTGGCTGCTCAACCCCGATTTCGGGGTGGTCAATTCACTTATCTACGATTGGTTCGGCGTCAAAGGGCCGGGATGGTTTACGAGCCCGAAATGGGTTATTCCGTCGATGGTGCTGATGCAGTTAACGGGGTTGGGCGGAACGATGGTCATCTTCCTGGCGAGTCTGCAGACGCTGCCCAGCGACCTGTACGAAGCGGCATCTATTGACGGCGCGAGCCGGCTCAGAAAGTTTTTCTCCATTACCGTCCCGCTTATTTCGCCCGTTATTTTGTTCAATGCGATCATCGGCCTTATCGGTTCGTTTCAGGTGTTCACCCAGGCGTATGTCATTACGAGAGGCGGACCGGACTGGAACTCGTATTTTTACGTTTTGTATTTGTTCGACACTGCTTTTGCGCAGTTTAGAATGGGTTACGCCTCGGCGCAGGCCTGGATATTGTTCATCATCATTTTTGCGCTTACGATGCTGATGCTTTGGGCTTCCAGACGGTTGGTCCATTACGAGTACGACGCGAAACGCTAGGGGGTACACATTCAAATGTTCAAAGCGAGAGTTACGCATGGAGAGCTTGGCGCCGCAGGCAAAATCGTCGTATACGGTTTAATATTCCTCGGACTTATTTTGTTTGCGTTTCCTATCTATTGGATGATTATTACTTCGTTGAAAGAATTGGGCGAGGTTCATCTCATGCCGATGACCTGGATTCCGACCGTGTTCGTATGGGAAAACTACGTTCAAATCTTTAAGGACGTGCCGCTGCATCTGTACATTTGGAACTCGTCATGGTACACTGCGATTACGATGGTTACCACTTCGTTCTTTTCTGCGATGGTCGCCTTCGGCTTCGCCCGGCTGAGAGCCCGCGGAAGCACGGCTTTGTTTGCCCTCGTGCTCAGCACGATGATGATTCCGCCGCAAGTTACGCTCATCCCCCAGTACCTGTTGTTCAACAAATTTAACTGGATTGACAGCTACTTGCCGTTAATCGTGCCTTCATTGGGCGGGAGCGCCTTTTCCATATTCCTGCTGCGCCAGTTTTATATGGGGATTTCCAAAGAATTGGACGAAGCGGTGAAAATTGACGGCGGAGGCTATTTTTCCATATTTTTCCGTATTATTGTGCCGCTGTCCATTCCGGCGATGGCCACCATCTCGATACTGGAATTTATTTACCGCTGGAACGATTTGATCGGTCCGCTCATCTACTTGAGCACGGGTGAAAAATACCCGCTGTCTCTTGGACTCGCGAACTTCAGGGCCGCCTATGCGGCAACGCCGTGGAACCTGCTGATGGCCGCTTCGCTCGTCGCCGTCACACCGCCGTTAATTCTGTTCTTTTTGGCGCAAAAATATTTTATTCAAGGCATTGTCATAAGCGGTTCCAAAGGATAATATGCTGTTTTCGGATAGGAGAGGGACTTGGCGGCACGCAAAGGAACGATCGGGTTTTTTTGCGCTCTCGCTTCGCGCCTTCTCTTTCTACATGCCAATATAATTTGAAGGAGAGGGGACTTTCATCTTGAAATTAGGAATAAGCTCGTACAGTTTGTATCGCGCTATGCAGTCGAATGAAATGAGCGTTCTCGATGTCATCGGGTGGATTGCCGACAACGGCGGGGAGCATGTGGAGATCGTTCCGAATCTCGGCTTCCGTTTCGACGAAAATCCGGAGCTGATCGACGCCGTGCGCGAAAAAGCGGCGAAGGCGGGGATCGACATTTCCAATTACGCGATCGGCGCCAATTTCATTACGGAAGACGAAGACGGGTACAAGAAAGAAATCGAACGGGTGATGAAAGAGGTGGATGTCGCCGTCCGGCTCGGCGTCAAACGGATGCGCCACGATGTCGCCTGGAGAGCGATCGAGGACTGCTCCATCGTGAGGTTTGAAGAAGATTTGGGCAGATTGGCCGAGGCGTGCCGGCAAATCGCCGATTACGCGGCGCAGTTCGGCATTGTGACGAGCGTGGAAAATCACGGGTATTACGTGCAGGCGAGCGATCGGGTGCAGCGGTTAATCGCCGCCGTCGGTCGTCCGAATTTTAAAACGACATTGGATGTCGGCAATTTCCTGTGCGCCGACGAAGATCCGGTCTCCGCGGTGAAAAAAAATATTCCGCTCGCTTCCATGGTGCATTTGAAAGATTTTTATATCCGTCCCTCCTACCGCAATCCGGGAGAAGGCTGGTTCAGGACCCTCTCCGGCAATTATTTGCGCGGCGCGATCGTCGGACATGGCGACATTGACATGCCGGAAGTGATTCGCGTCATTAAGCAATCCGGTTATGACGGCTACATATCGATCGAATTCGAGGGAATGGAAGACTGCCGCACCGGCTCGAAAATCGGCTTGGACAACGCCAGGAGAATGTGGAACGAGGCATAGTGAAACATAGATCGAATTGACCAACGATAAGGAGTAGACCGATGCGTGCTGTAGAAGATATGAAGACGTTTTTGCGCGTTGAAGGCGCCGGGAAGCTGCTCGCCGCAATGATTTGCTACGGAATCGGCACCGGCATATTGGCTCCGATGAATGCGGTCTATATGAGCGACGGCATCGGCATATCGAAGGGGGAGATCGCGTCCATTTTCGCCATTTCCCTGCTTTTGAACATGGTGACGACGATTACGGTCGGATACGCGAGCGACAAAATGACGAACAGGAAAACGCTTCCTTTAATCGCGATTGTTTTATGCGTCGTCGGCCTGCTCATTTACATGCGCGCCTCCAACTACGTTACGACGCTGATTGGAATGTGCATCGCGGTCGCTCCGTCGGGGCTCATTATGGGGCAGCTGTTCGCCATGGCGCGAAACCATTTTACGACCGTGGCGAGCGAGATTGTCGAAATTTCTCAGTTATGGCTCCGCGCCGGGTTTAGCGTAGGCTTTTTCACCGGTTTGCTCCTCGGAGCCAATCTCTTTTTAATCGCAACGTTTCAAGGGGTACTGTGGGGGAATTTGGCCGGATACGTGCTCCTGTTCGTGCTGCTGCTTTTTTACAAGGAGTACAAAGGCGCGGCGCCGCGATCGTCGGCTGCAGGCCAAGAACCGTTTTCGCTCGTCATGCTTGTGGCGATTTTGATGATCTCATGCGCCGATGCGATTCGCGGGTTGTATTTGCCTCTCGTCGTGAAGGAGCTTTTTGGCAAACCGGAGCTGATGTCTTATCTGTGGAGCGTACAGGCCGTTTTGGAGCTGTTGTTCATGACGATTACCGGTTATTGGGCGGCCAAATACGGGAGCCGGCGTATCATTGTATGGGGAGCCGCATCCGCTCTCGCCACCTATTTGCTCTATGCTTCCGGAGGACCGCTCATCGTTTATTTTATCGCCCAGCCGCTCAATTCTTTCTTCGTCTCGATTTTGTACGGAGTGGCGATGGGCTACGTACAGCGCATGTTTTTGAGCCGGACCGGCTTCGGGTCGAGCTTGTACGTGTTTATTACGCAAACCGCGTCGCTCATCGGGTATTTTTTGCCGCTCGCCGTGAAAGGCTTTTCGCCGCTCATTTTCTTCATCCCCAGTATGCTCGTCATCGCTGCGCTCGCCTTGATGGGGGCTTCGGCATACAATGCGCGGACGGCCAAAGAGCATCGTTCCTCGTTCAGCTGACAAGGTTCGTTCCATCCTTGGAACCGCTCAAAAAAATAAAGCATTTGCGGGTCAATTGTGATAATATAGATTTGTGCATTGCAAACGTGTGCATAAAAAATTTATCGAAGGAGTGATCCGCCTTTGATTACGTTGACAGGCTTCGCCGATGAAATATCCGCCGATTTGGAAGAGCAGATGGATGTGCTGTCGTCCGAAGGCATATCGCATATCGAATTTCGCGGCGTATGGAACAAAAACGTGCTGAAGCTGAACGACGAGGAAGTCGCCAAAGTGAAGGAGCGTCTTGACGCCCGCGGATTCAAAATATCGTCCATCGGATCGCCGATCGGAAAAATCGCGATTACCGACGATTTTGCCCCCCATTTGGAAGATTTCAGGCGAGCGGTTCATCTCGCGCATTTTTTCGGGGCGCCGTATATCCGCATCTTTTCCTTTTTCATTCCGGAAGGGGAGGAGCCGGCCAACTACCGGGAAGAAGTGATGCATCGCTTGAAAGCACTTACAAAAATCGCGGAACAGGAAAACGTCACTTTGCTGCATGAAAATGAAAGGCATATATACGGCGATACCGGCGAACGGTGTCTGGACATTTTGCGCACGTGCAATTCCGACCGTTTGCGCTGCGCGTTCGATCCGGCCAACTACGTGCAGTGCGGCGTTCGCCCGATGACTGACGCGTATCCGCTGGTCGAGCCGTATGTATCGTATATACATATTAAGGATGCGATCATGGAAACGAAGCAGGTCGTACCCGCAGGGGAAGGGGACGGCGAATTGCGGGAGTTAATCGGCGCGTTGAAGGAGAGGCGGTATTCCGGTTTCATGTCGCTCGAACCGCATTTGTCCGCCGGCGGAACGTTCCAGGGCTTCAGCGGCCCCAAATTGTTCGTCGCCGCGGTGCAGGCGTTGAAGAAACTGCTGAACGAAGCCGGATTGCCGTGGAATTGACCGACGGGTCTTGTTTCGGATTACGATGAAGGAGGAAGGCGCACATGGCGAAAAAACTGCGTTTTGCGATTATCGGCTGCGGGGTGATCGGCAAGCACCACGCGCAAATCTTAAGTGAAATTCCCGACGCGGAACTGGCCGCGGTTGCCGATGAAGCGGCGGATCGGGCGAAAAGTCTGGCCGAAAAGTACGGGATTGATTATTACACGGACTACAAGGAGATGCTGGCACGGGACGATATCGATATCGTCAACGTATGCACGCCGAGCGGCATGCATGCCGACAATGCGATCGATATTGCCAAAGCGGGCAAGCACGCCATTGTGGAAAAGCCGATGGATATTGTGCTGGAAAAGGCGGATCGGATGATTGCCGCATTCCGGGAAGCGGGCAAAAAGCTGACGGTCATTTCCCAGCACCGGTTCGACCCGGCAACCGTTCAAGTGAAAAAAGATTTGGAAGCCGGCAAATTCGGGAAGCTCATATTGGGCACGGCGGCCATAAACTGGTACCGCTCCCAGGCGTACTACGACAGCGGCGACTGGAGGGGGACCTGGGCGCTTGACGGCGGCGGCGTTTTGATGAACCAATCGATTCATACGATCGATCTGCTGCAGTATTTCATGGGCCCGGTGGAAAGCATCTACGCCCACTGCGCAACGCTGGGTCATGAGCGTATCGAAGTGGAAGACGTCGCCGTGGCCACGTTGAAATTCCGCAATGGTGCGCTGGGCACGATTGTCGGGACGACGTGCGCGTATCCGGGCCTGACGACGCGGCTGGAAATCTTCGGCGAGAACGGCTCGGCCGTCATTGATGCGGATAAGCTGGTATTTCATCAATTCAAGGAAGAATCCGATGAGGATAACTTGTACGGAGTCAAGAAAAAAGCCGGCGGGCCTGCCGGGGAAGGGGAAGGCACGGGGGCTGCGGATCCTGCGGCCATTTCGGCGAATTCTCACCGCCTGCAGTTCGAGGATATGATCGCCGCTGTTCGCGAGGACAGGGAACCGCTGGTGAACGGAGAAGAAGGACGTCCGCCGCTGGAGATTATTCTGGCGATTTATCAATCCGCCCGGACCGGCCAACCCGTGAAGCTTCCGTTATAAGAGAAACGGATTCGAGAGAGTGGCGGAAATGATTGCAGAAATGATGAGTCACCCGTTGCCACTATGCCTGATG
>JAWLCZ010000166.1:0-3611 GCA_041686835.1 Paenibacillaceae bacterium
GTTTCCGGTTCGCCACACTGAATTTTTTCCAGTTCAGCTTCTTCAAAAAGTTGGCGGAAGCGATACTTTTTAACACCGCCATCAATTTTCCCTTCAAGACAAACACCACCCCAAGAAGTGAATATTTTATGATGCCAAATTACTAATACTATTTGCCTAATTCGACAATTTCTAAGAAAATCCTGCATACATTTCCACAATTCATCAAATTTTTTTTCGACGGCGGCATGTCAAAACGGGGCTTCGGTCGCATCCTTTCCTTACGTTCAAAAAAAACAGCCGGCAGGAACTAGTTCCTCCGGCGTTCTTCAAGGACACTCGTTTTTATTTCTCGTCCATTTTCTTCCTCATCATGTCGAACTCTTTCACCGTCCGCTCCGTTTTAAACCTGACGAGCTGCAGCGGATGCCGCGCGGCGTCGAGAACGTTTCCGTCCTCGTCCCATATCGTGCCTACCTTCTGTTTGAAAAAGGTGCCGCCGGGACCGAAAAATTCGACTTCCTGTCCGGGTTTGAAGTAATTGCGCTGCTGCACTGTTGCTATGCCCGAAGCTTCGTCATAACCGACGACGAGTCCGGCAAAATCGTAGCCGATCAATTTTTCTTCCGGCCCGTAAATGTGGTCTTCATGCCCCGGTTCGTCATAATAAAATCCGGTATTCAACGGGCGGTTGGCCGCTTTATAAATTTCTTCCAGCCATTCCCGCTTCAAGACGTAATGGTCCGGATCTTCGCAGTACGAATCGATCGCCTGCCGGTAGGCGTTCACTACGGTAGCCACGTAATGAATGCTTTTCATCCTTCCCTCGATTTTAAAGCTGTCCACTCCGGCTTCGATGAGATCAGGGATATGCTCGATCATGCATAAGTCTTTCGCGCCCATTGTAAACGGATCGTCATCGGGGGCGAACAGCGGCAGAAGCTTCATTCCTTCTTTAAAATGGCCGATCGTTTTGTCGCGTCTCGCTTCTTCTTCGGAAACGATCCTCTCGATATCGACCGTGCCGTCCTCGAACAAATCGTATTTCCAGCGGCACGACTGGCAGCATCCTCCGCGGTTTGAATCGCGGTCGGTAAAGTGGTTGGACAGCACGCATCTTCCCGAATAAGACGAACACATCGCTCCGTGGATAAACGTTTCGATTTCGATGTCGACCCGCTTTTTGATTTCCCTGATTTCTTCCAGGCTGACTTCGCGGGCGAGTACCACGCGGGGAATTCCTTCATCCTTCCAAAATTGCACCGCCTGCCAGTTCATCGTCGACTGCTGCGTGCTCAAATGGATTTCCAGATCGGGAACGACCCGTTTCGCCGTCTCCACGATCGCCGGATCGGCGACGATAATCGCCGCTATGCCGGCCTCGTACAAATTGCGCAAATATTGTTCCACGCCGGGCAAGTCCTCGTTATGGGCGTAAATGTTGACGGCGACGAACACTTTGGCCCCGTATTTGCGGGCGAACTCCACGCCTTCGCGCATTTCTTCAAAGGAAAAATTGTCGGCGTTCGAACGCAGCCCGTACTGCTGGCCGCCGATATACACCGCGTCCGCTCCGTAGTGAACGGCGAATTTCAGCTTTTCCAAATTGCCGGCCGGCGCCAGAAGCTCGGGTTTTTTGACGATCTTCCGTTTCGTGCCCGGGCTGTTTTCCAACAGGACTGACAATGGAATCACCTCCGTTTAGTACACTTGTTCTTTGTAGAAAAAACCGTACGACAGTTCGCGATCCGGATCCTGCAGCGCTTTGATCCGCTCGAGCCACTCCGGCTGAAATTCGTATTTTTCGGGATTGGCGCAGTACGCCTCGATCGCTTCCCGGTAACAGCTTACCACCGTCTCGTTATATTGAAGCGGCTTCAGGAGTCCTTCGATTTTCAGACTGTCGATTTGCCTTTCCAGCAGCTCATGAAGGTTCTCGATCATGCAAATGTCGTCCGAGCTCATAATATGGGTGCCGTTCCTGTCCTCGTATACCGGAAATTTCTGATCCCTGCGTTCCGCCTCGACGAGAACCAACCCGCGATCGATGCCGCGTTCGAAGCATTCCGCGTCCCGTCCCTGGTGTTCCACATAACTGTGCACAAGATTGCGCTTCGAATGATAAATGTTCGTCATGCCGTGAACCTGCACCTGGACTTCCATGCGCACGTTACGTTTGATTTCAAGGATTTGCTCCATGTTCAGTTCTCTGGCCAGAATGACCCGGACCGCCCCTTTGCCGGCCCAGTAATTGGCGGATGCGTAGTTGGTCGTCGTCATCTCCGCGCTCCAATGCAGCTTCAAGCCGGGAGCGGCCTGTTTGGCCGCGACGAGCACGGCGGGGTCGCCGAAAATGATCGCGTCGGCTCCCGCCTCCGAAACGCGTTTTATATAATCCGGCAGTTCGGACAAAAGTTCGTTGTGCATAATGTTGTTGACGGAAACATAAACTTTCGCGCCCTTCTCGTGGGCAAAACGGACCGCTTCGCCGATTTGCTTCGGGGAAAATTCGCCCGGAAGCCGCAGGCCGTATTTATGTTCGCCGATATTGACCGCGTCGGCTCCCGCCGCAATCAGCCTTTCCACCTCTTCCATGGAACCCGCGGTCACGAGCAGTTCCGGTTTTCGCGCCATAGCCTCATCCCCCTTGTTTCGACCCTTGCATTTTGCTTGCGGCAATATTTTTTTTATGCTGCTCGTACGTTTCCGCAAACAGGTGCCTTTGTGTGCCGTCTTTTTTCGTCACGTAAAACAAATAATTCGTCTTCTTCGGATACAGCGCCGCCCGAATCGATTCCAGCCCGGGGCTCGCGATCGGTCCCGGCGGCAGTCCTTCGTGAAGATACGTATTATATGGGCTTTCCATGCGCAGGTCTTTTTCGAACAGACGCTCTTTCGGTTTGTCGAACAAATATTGGACCGTCGCGTCGATTTGCAGCGGCATTTTCGCTTTCAACCGGTTGTATATGACGCCTGCCACGATCGGCCTTTCGTCGTCAACAACGACTTCCCGTTCGATAAGCGATGCGATCGTCATCATCTGATGAAAGTCGATGTTGTTTTCTTTTAATTGATTGCGCCATCCTTCCGGCAAGCCGCTTAACTTTCTTTCCAGTTCCTCGAGCATGCGGCGGATAATGTCCTCTTCCGTACTTCCTTTCTTCATCTCGTACGTTTCCGGAAACAGATATCCTTCCAGCCGATGCCGCAAATCCGCCCGATCCGGAATGTGGGAAGACAATAGCCCTGCAAAAGCTTCCGGGCGGTCGGCCAGCCGCAAAAATTTGCTCCGGTCAATATAGTTCAACCCACTTAGTGTATCGGCAATTTGCATGATTGTAAACCCTTCGGGAATCGTAAAACGGATCGTTTCCGCGCGAACCGTGTCCCCTTTATTGAGCATCTCGATAATTTGATCGATGGTCATTCCCGGCGTCATGGCGTATGTTCCGGCCTGGAATCGGGAGCCTTCGTTTTTAAACCGCAAATAGTATTTGAAAATAAGACCGTTTCGAATCAAGCCGTTTTCCTGCAGAAGATAAGAGATATCGGTCGAATCCATACCGGGGGAAACGGTAATCTGGATCGGATCGGCGGACGGCTGCACCGGTCTTAGCGCGTTTGCCACGTAC
>JAWLCZ010000166.1:3621-8950 GCA_041686835.1 Paenibacillaceae bacterium
CCTGTCCCGCAGAACATGGCGATGAGCAGGATGGCCAGCATTACAGCGTTTCTAATCGCTCTCAGCTTCGTTAATCCGACATTCACCGTTGTTTACTCCTTTTCCGAATACGTTGTCAGTTCGGATTCTAATCCGTTCGCTGGGTCAACCGTTTTCATGCATGAAGAAAAGAGCGGACTGTTATCCGCCCTGGTTCTCTTCCTCTTTTTCGACCGGAAATGTCATTTCGTCGTATATTTCCGATACGTTTTCCCATTCATCGTCATCTTCAATCGTTTCCAGCTCCAGTTTGCCTTGCCCGTCTTGAATGATACGGTAAATCGCCACTTCGCCTTCTTTTTTCAATTCTTCCGACTGAAGCACCGCGTATTCCCGCCCGCCGACGGAAAATTCCGCAACGATACGAAAGACGGTCGATTCTTCCTGTTCGTCGAACAATACGATATCGTCTCCGTAAGCGTCGCGAAGCGTGCGTATCATTCTCGCATCGTGCAGCTCATATAAGGTCATAAACGGGGTATAGCCTCCTATTGATCGTCCTGTTCCAGTTCGGCGAGAAGGGTGTTGAACGTTTCCTCCACTATTTTCCATTCTTCTTCGTCATCGATCGTGTACAGCTGCAGATCGTCTCCATCTTCCTCGTACCGGAAAGCGTACACTTCATCGACATCGCCTTCGCCGTCGACCGGAACGACCATCATATATTTCTGGTCCGAACCGTCTACTTCAAATTTCATGATCACTTCGAATTCTTCCTCGTTTCCCTCATCATCGGGAATGTAAATAATTTCTGCCTCTTCCTCATGAACGCGGTTTTCCGTCATCGCGCCATCACCTCTTCGCTTGATAATCCAAATATCCCTGCAATATGAACGCAGCCGCCATTTTGTCAATGACCTGCTTGCGTTTTTTTCTGCTCACGTCGGCGGCGATGAGCGTCCGCTGCGCGGAGACTGTTGTCAGTCTCTCATCCCATAGATGCACAGGCATATTTAGTGTTTCTTGTAATGTATTCGCAAATGCAATACATATTTCTCCGCGTGTGCCAATTGTTGCATTCATATTTTTGGGAAGACCGACGACGATTTCCGTGACGCCGTACTGCCCGATAAGCTCCCGCAGCCGCTCCATATCCCGATCCGGATTCGTTCGCCGGATCACCTCGACGCCTTGCGCCGTCCAACCCATCTCGTCGCTGACGGCCACGCCGATCGTCTTGTCGCCGTAGTCCAGCCCCATGACCCTCATGTTCTCTCACCTGTGCTTTTGGCCTTGTGTTCCGCACCCTTCGCGCTACCGCTGCTGATTCAAATAGGAGCGGACCAGCTCCTCAATCAATTCGTCCCGTTCCCTTTTGCGTATCATGCTTCTTGCGTTGTTGTGCCGCGGAATATAGGCGGGATCGCCCGACAGCAAATATCCGACGATCTGATTAATCGGATTATAGCCTTTTTCCAGCAAAGCGTCGTATACGGCCAGGATTACTTCTCTTGGTGATGTTTCCACTTCATCCGATTTGACATTGAACTTCATAGTTTTATCCGAATTCATCACCGGCACCCCCGTTTTCACATAAGTTATGCCCGAAGATCAGGATGTTCGTCGTGGTGCTTTTCTTTCTGATCCTATCCGTGTATTATGATCTATTCTCTGCCCGCGGGAAAATTCCTTTCCCGCAGGCGCGGTTTTTCCGTAAACGTTAAACCAGCTGAGTGACGAGCTGCTCCGCTTTGTCCAAGGCGGCCTGCAGTTTGGCCGGCTCTTTTCCGCCCGCCTGCGCCATGTCGGGTCGTCCCCCGCCGCCTCCGCCGCATACGGAAGCGACTTCTTTAATGATTTTCCCGGCGTGATGGCCTTTCGCGACAAGGTCGGGCGTAACGGCGGCGACCAGATTCACCTTGTCTTCGTTGACCGCTCCGAGCACAATGACCGCGGAACCGAGCTTCGTTTTCATCTGATCGACGATTTGGCGAAGCGATTCCATGTCGGATGCGTCCACTTTCGCCGCCAAAAACCGCACTTCCCCGATCATTTTCGCTTTGTCCGCAAGCGTTCCGGCTTCGATTGCGCTCAGTTTGCCGCGCAGCACTTCGTTTTCGCGGGCCAGTTCTTTCAGCTGCTGCTGCAGTCCTTCCACACGCTTCGGCACGTCGGGCACGTTCGCTTTCAGCAGGCCGGCAGCCTGTTTGAGCAAATCCAGCTGCTCATCCATAAAACGGTACGCATGGCGTCCGGTTACGGCTTCAATGCGGCGGATGCCGGAACCGATACCCGATTCGCCGACAATTTTGAACAATCCGATTTGGGAAGTATTGCCGACATGGCAGCCGCCGCACAGCTCCAGACTGTAGTCCCCCACCTGCACGACGCGGACGATGTCGCCGTACTTTTCGCCGAACAGCGCCATTGCGCCCATCGCTTTCGCTTCCGCAAGCGGTTTATACTCGATGTTCACTTCCGTGCTTTTCCAGATTTGCTCGTTGACGCGCCGTTCAATTTCGTTCAGCTCTTCCGCACTGATGGAACCGAAATGCGAGAAATCGAAGCGGAGCCGTTCCGGAGCCACCAGCGAACCGGCCTGATTCGCATGTTCGCCCAGCACTTCTTTTAACGCTTTATGCAGCAAATGGGTGGCCGTATGGTTTTTAATGATGTCTTCGCGCTTCTCGCGGGAAACGACGGCTTCCACCGTATCTCCTTTGCGGAGAGTGCCCGCTTCGATGCGCACGAGATGGACGTGCTGTCCGTGCGGCGCTTTTCCGACATCTTCAACGACCGCTCTCATCCCGCCGTTCGACAGCGTGCCGTGATCGCTCACTTGTCCGCCGCTCTCCGCGTAAAACGGGGTGCGGTCGAGAATGACCCGGCACGTTTGCCCGCTGCCGGCGAAATCGATGAACCGGTCATCGTGAATAATGGCGATGACTTTAGCAGTTGTTACCAATTCAGTATAACCAACAAACTCGCTTTTATCCGTATAATCCGCGAGCGGTCCGCCCTGCACCTTCATGCTTTCCGCATCGCCCCGCGCCGCTCTCGCCCTTTCGCGCTGCTGTTCCATCGCCGCATCGAATCCGGCGCGATCGACGGTCATGCCGTTCTCCGCCGCATAATCCTCCGTCAAATCGAGCGGAAACCCGTACGTATCGTAAAGCTTAAACGCGTCCTCGCCGCTGATTTCAGTGCGTCCCTGTTCGCGGGCTTGTTCCGCCATATCCGCCAATATGAGCAGCCCTTCCGACAGCGTCTCGTGAAAACGTTCCTCTTCCGTGCGAATCACTTTCTCGATCAATTCCCGCTTTTCCGTCACTTCCGGGTAATAGTCGCCCATCACTTCCCCGACAACGGGCGTCAGTTTGTATAAAAACGGCTGATCGATGCCGAGCGTTTTGCCGTAACGGACGGCGCGGCGCAGCAAACGGCGAATGACATACCCGCGCCCTTCATTGGAAGGAAGGACGCCGTCTCCGACGGAAAACACCACCGTCCGGATATGATCGGCGATCACTTTCAACGCCACATCGTGTTCCGCATTGCTATGATACGTGACGCCGGCGATTTCGCACGTTTTTTGTATCATCGGCTGAAACAGATCGGTGTCGAAATTGGAGTCGGCGTTTTGCAAAATGGAAGCGAAACGCTCGAGTCCCGCGCCCGTATCGATATTTTTGTTCGGCAGCGGGGTGTAGCTTCCGTCCGGGTTATGGTTGTACTGGGAAAACACAAGATTCCACACTTCAAGAAAACGTTCGTTTTCTCCCCCGGGATAACATTCCGGATCGGACAAATCGCCGTAAGCGTCTCCGCGATCGTAGAATATTTCCGTACACGGGCCGCACGGTCCTTCGCCGATGTCCCAAAAGTTGTCTTCCAGCTTGTAAATGCGTTCCGCGGGAATGCCGATTTTGCGGTTCCATAAGTCAAACGCTTCCGTGTCCTCGGGGTGAACCGTTACGGACAGTTTCTCCGGCTCAAAGCCGATCCACTTTTTATCCGTCAGAAATTCCCAAGCCCACGTAATCGCTTCTTCTTTGAAATAGTCGCCAATCGAAAAATTGCCTAGCATTTCAAAGAACGTATGGTGCCTGCGCGTCTTCCCGACGTTTTCGATGTCGTTCGTGCGGATGCACTTTTGCGCGTTGGCGATTCGCGGATTGTCCGGCTTCGCCCTTCCGTCAAAATACGGCTTGAGCGGCGCCATACCGGCGTTGATCCACAAAAGCGACGGATCGTTGTGCGGAACGAGCGACGCGCTCGGTTCGATTTTGTGGCCTTTGCCGGCGAAAAAGTCGAGCCATTTACGGCGAATTTCACTGGCTTTCATATTTTGCTGCCTCCATTTATATAGAATCAAAATGCGGTTTCAATCCGAAAAAAAAAAAGAGCCCTTCGTTCAGGGACGAATGGCTCGCGGTACCACCCTGGTTATTACGCCCGTACAAGACGGATAACGTAATCGCTCATGCATCGGATGATAACGGATCCGTCCGGTGAAGTTCGTCCACACTCCGAAATTAGCGTTCGGCCACACTGAATCATGAAGGTTCTTCCAGCCCGGGCAAACCCGGAAACCTTCTCTCTGTAAGACAGTTATGGCGTACTCGATTTCATCGACGTTTTTAGCTATTTCTTTCAAAAGTAAATTATACCTTTTACCTTCCAATGTGTCAATGTGGCTTTGTAAAGGGAAAGACCCTCGCTGCGTCTTCCGGCGCATCGGGGGTCTGGTCATGTTACATAATTTTGCGCAGTTCTCTGCGGCTGCGCGCATCCAGCTTGCGAACGTCGGGAATTTCGCTCCGTCTGCCGTCCATATCCGTGATGAGCACCCGGCCGGGAGCCGGAAATTGCAAATGTTCATGCAGGTTGCGCATCGTAAGGCGCATTGGCCCGAGGTTCGTCTGCACTTTCCAAATCCACAGCCCCGGCGTTTGCTTAATTCCGTCAATCCGGTTCACGGCCGGCACAAGATAGCGAAACCGCAATTCCGTCTGCGCTTCCCGGAAGCTTTCCGGATCCAGCTCGGAAATGTCGGCGATGACGCCAATCTCCTCTCCCTGCGCCGTGCGTACGGAAATGTACTCCGCCGGACGGGTAAGCGGAAATGTGCGGTACAGGGCGATTTCTTCGTAAGCGGTTCCTTGGACGACCGCCTGCAGGACGCCGCCGTCTCCGCGGCTGAACGAAACGTCCGATGGATGGAGCATGCGCACTTGATACGGATCGCCCGTCATCCTTCCACCCCCTTGATTTTGGAAAGTTCCCGCTGCGCTTGAACGAGCTTGTAATAAACCCCTTTGCGGCGCAGCAGTTCTTCATGGGTTCCGAC
>JAWLCZ010000167.1:0-8789 GCA_041686835.1 Paenibacillaceae bacterium
CAACGGTGAACCATCCGATATGCTTTTTGTTGATGAAAACGACTTTGGCCATCGATATCCCTCCGTGAAACAGATAAACCGTTTGTCCTGTGCGGATCCGGTTAATCTATCCATATGCGCCGGCTTGTCAGGGCATGACCGAACTGGCTGGAATGATCCCGAATATGATAGAATAGGATAAGTTAGCAAGGGGAGAAAGTAGGAGTGAGATGAAAGAAATTATTCACGGCATATTGATGTGGCTTACCGATCTGGGTTATTGGGGCATCCTGATCGGCCTCATGATCGAGGTCATTCCAAGTGAAATCGTCCTGTCGTACGGCGGCTACCTTGTATCAAAAGGGGAGATTACGCTGATCGGCGCCGTGGCGTTCGGCACGGTCGGCTGTACGGTACAGCAGATCATTATTTACTGGATCGGACGGTACGGCGGCAGGCCGTTTTTGGAAAAGTACGGCAAATATTTGTTAATCCATAAAAAGCACATCGATTTGGGCGAACGATGGTTCAACCGTTACGGCGCGGGCATTATTTTTACGGGACGGTTCATCCCGGTTGTCCGGCAGGCGATTTCGATTCCGGCGGGCATTGCGAGAATGTCCTTGACGCGGTTTACCGTGCTGACGGTGCTGGCTTCGATTCCTTGGGCCACTTTGTTCGTTTGGCTCGGCATGACGCTCGGGGACAATTGGGAACAAATTGACGAAAAAGCCGGGCCGTTTATAAAGCCGTTCATGATCGGCGCCGTCGTACTGGCTGTCCTTTATTTCGCCGTAAAAACGTTTCGCCGCGATAAAAGAAGAAAGGCCCGCGAATACGGAACGGCAGGCGAAAACGATACGGCGCACCAGTTGAAATTTATCGGCGCGGAGTATAAAGTGCTGCACAGCAGGTACGTTCGGGCGGGCGGCAGCACGCAGGAGTTCGATCATATCGTCGTCGGTCCGAACGGCGTTTTCCATATCGATTCGAAGCATTGGAGCGGGGACGTCAAATTTACCGATACCGGCATCGAGCGCAGCAGCGGCAATGGCGGATCCGATCCGACGGCGCAGCTGTACAGGCATGAATATATTATCAGGGAACTATTGCGCAAAAACGGGATAAAGGCGGACGTTGTCGGCATCGTCTGCTTTACGCATCCGGGCTGCCGCCTTATCGGCCAAAGTCCGGCCTTTACCGCATTGAAGCTGGACCGGCTGCTGCATTTCATCAAGACGTACCGGCCGAAGCATCCGCTGACGCCAAAGGAAGTCGCCTCGATTCACGCGCTGTTGGAGCAGAACAGCAGGTCAAGCAGGTGAACGCGGGTTATACGGTTTGCGGCGGTATGCGCCGGTTGGGCACGATAGGAATGAAAAAAAGGAGGTATAAAACATGGGCAAAAATTTGGCGGATAAGTTGGGAAAAGGTTTGACGCCGGAGCAGTTTATGGACGGAATGACGAAAAATAAAGAGCAGTTCCGGGATTGGTACGATCGCTTCGAATGGCCGAGCGGGGAAGACCGCGAGTTTTTTCAATCGCTGAAGCGCCGCGACGATTTGCGCTGCGTCATTCTGGCCGCGGACTGGTGCGGCGACGTCGTGCGCAACGTGCCTGTCGTATTCCGCGCGCTGGCCGAAGCGGACATTCCGACGGAAGTGCTCATTATGGAAGAAAATCTGGATGTGATGGATCAATTTTTAACGATGGGCGGGCGTTCGATTCCCGTCGTCATCTTTGCCGATACGGGCGGTTCTGTGTTAGGGCAGTGGGGGCCGCGTCCGAAATACGTCCAGGAACCGATGGTCAAATTCAAGCAGGAAAACACGGATCGCAGCGCTCCGGACTATGAAGAAAATTTGCAGGCGGCGCGCGCGGAAATCAGAAGACGATACGGGGAAGGAACACAGTATCAAGCGCTGGTCGTACGGGAACTGCGCGAACTGCTGTCTTCCTTTTGAACGGGTATGCTTAACGTAGAAACTTTCCCGCTCGGACCGCTGCAGACGAATGCTTACCTGATTACCCGCCCGGACGCGAACCAGGCGATCATTATCGATCCCGGCATGAACCCGCAGCCGTTAATAGACCGGATACGCGATTTGGACATTGAGGCGATACTGCTTACGCACGCCCATTTTGACCATATCGGCGGCGTCGATGAAATCCGCAGGCTGAAGGGTTGTCCGGTGTACGTGCACGAACTGGAAGCGGATTGGCTGACGACGCCGGAAATGAACGGATCGCGGTTATGGCCGGAAGTGACCCCGCCGATCTCCACCGGACCAGCCGAATATTTCCTGAAAGACGGCCAAACGCTCCGGCTGCTTGGCGAATCGTTTCGCGTGTTTCATACGCCGGGCCATTCGCCGGGAAGCGTGAGCTTTTTGTCCGGAGAGCGGGTGTTTTCCGGTGACGTTCTGTTCCGGATGTCGGTGGGCAGAACGGATTTGCCGGGTGGAAACGCGCGCGATTTGCTCGATTCGATCCATCGGCGCTTGTTTGTTTTGGCGGAGGAGACGATCGTTTATCCGGGACACGGTCCGCTGACAACCATCGGTTATGAAAAAGCGAATAATCCTTATGTGTAGGGAACCCTTCGGGGTTCTTTTCTGTTGTTTGCGGTCATACATATGAATGCGAGGTGAGGGGCAATGATCCGCTTGAAGTCAAAAGAAGAGATTGCCCGCATGCGGGAAGCAGGGAAAATTTTGTATGCGTGCCATCGTAAATTGGAACGTTTCATCCGTCCGGGGGTGACGACGTTGGAAATCGACGCCTTCGTTGAGCGGTATTTGCTGGAATGCGGGGCGACCGGCGAACAGAAAGGGTACCGGGGTTATCCTTATACGACCTGCGCCTCCGTAAACGATGAAATCTGTCATGGATTTCCGCGGGAACAACCGCTGAAGAGCGGCGATATTGTGACGATCGATATGGTTGTAAACTACGATGGTTGGTTGGCCGATTCGGCATGGACCTACGCCGTCGGCGCCATCTCTGCTGAGGCGCGGCATTTGCTGCGGGTGACGGAGCAGGCGCTTTATGCCGGAATCGAAAAAGCGGTGCCCGGCAACCGGACCGGAGATATTGCGCATGCGATTCAAACGTTGGCCGAGGCGGAGGGGCTGTCGGTCGTGCGCGATTTTATCGCTCACGGCATCGGGACAACGATACACGAAGAACCGTATTTCGCCCATTATGGACAGCGCGGGAGGGGAACCCGGCTAAAAGAAGGAATGGTCATTACGATCGAACCGATGTTAAATGTTGGGTCGTATCATTGCGTACTCGACGATAACGGCTGGACGGCAAGGACGGAGGACGGAAGCCTGTCCGCCCAATATGAGCATACGGTTGCGATTACGAAAGACGGACCGCTCATTTTGACGGGAAAGTAAACCTTGGGAAAACGTTGCATTGTGAAGTCCGGATGGAAAGAGTACAATAAAAGTTAGCAGGTTAATTATTAATTACCGAGGCGGATTTAAATATACCATATGGTAGGCAGGTGATAGATGTGAAAGAAATTCCCGTTCCGTATGTGCGCGCGAATCAATGGGGAATCGTGCTGTTTGTCGCCGCTTCCGCCGTACTGGGGCAGCCGTGGTTGATCGCCGTATTGTGGCTTGTCCAGATCGTCGGATTATTGATCGGGGCGCAAGGAAACTTGTTTATCATCATTGCGAAACCGTTTCTGCAAAAGAAAGCGGCCGGAGCGCAAACGGAAGCGGCGGAGCTTCAGCGGTTCAACAACAGCATTGCGGTAACGCTGTTGACCTTGTCGCTGGTATCGTTTGCGCTAGGTTGGCAGACAGCGGGCTACGTGCTGGCCATCTTGGTCGCTCTCGCCGCTTTTATCGCCATATGCGGATTTTGCGTCGGCTGCTTCTTGTATTTTCAGTTGAAGCAGTGGAGAAGAAAGCTCGGATCCTGACGATCGGCATCGGGACGGGCAAGGTATCGGATTGTAAGCTTTTTTGGCGTTAATAATCAACGGGGTAAAAAGTAATCCCGTACTTCCTTCCAGTTGTTGACCCGGACATAGCCCGTTTCATGAATGTTATGCGGCGCGGTGAACAAAATGCCTTGACCGCAAAAGCGCTTGAAATGTCTGGCGTTATCATCGATCAGATAATCGGCGTGAATGATGCTCTTATCGCCGCAAAACACAAAGTTCATGTCGTTCAAAAAACCGAAATGTTCTTTCAGCCATTCATATTTGGCCGTAAACGATGCGGGGACTTCCATGGCGGCCGTCGTGATAAAGATTTCATAGCGTTCGCTCAGTTCCCGGATCACTTGCTGGCTGTCCTCCATCACTTGCAAGTCCCTGAAAAAAGAAGGATCCTCAAAATAGTTCATAATTTCCTTTTCCAGATGAGGGCGCAGTTCCCTTAATTTTTTTCCCCGCAAATCTTCGAGCGTAATGTTGTCATTATAATCCCGGTTGAAGAGAGCCAATTGCTTGGGAATAAAATCAGCGATCACTTCATCCATGTCAATGGCGATTCTTTTCAACGGTGGTTCCTCCCCTTACTAAGATGACATCACCATATATTAAAGGTTATTATATCATTTCATCATAAAATCGAAAGTCATAGGAATGAAATAGGAGTGAATTGACAGCGGCGGATCGACATGCTATGATTTAAACAATCATTTATCATAAACAAACGTTTAATTAAATTAAACGTTTAAAATAAATGTAACATAGGAGTGAAGAAAACATGAAACATGCATTGCAAGCTTTTTTGAAAAAACCGACGACCTTTGTCGGCATCGTCACCGCTTTAATGTTCCAGCTTATTTTCAGTGTCGTCTGGATGACCGGATACGACGGGGTAACGGAGAACGCCAAGCGGCTAAAAATTGCGATAGTGAATGAAGATCAAGGAATCGGCAAGCAAGTCGCGGAACAAATCCGCAGCAGCGTGCCGTTTCAGACGGAATGGGTGGAAACGGTAGAATCGGCGAAGCAGCGCTTGAACGAGCGGGAAGTGCAGATGGTGCTGCATATCCCCGCCGATTTTTCCGCCAAACTGCAAACACCCGAGCAGCCTGCGCAGATCACGTATACGATCAATGAATCGAACCCGGCTTTGATCAAAACGATCATGTCCGGGGCGGCGGCCAACGTAACCGCGGCGGTGAATAAACAGGCTGTCGCGGCGGGCGCCCAAGCGGTGCTGGTGCAGGCCAAGCTTGCGGCTCCGCAGGCTGAGGCGATGGCGCAACGGTTGTCCGAACGGGTCACGGCGGATATGCAGTATACGAACCCGGTTTCCGGTATGGCGAACCAAATGATTCCGATGATGATGGTGCTCGCTTCTTATGTCGGCTCCATGATTATGGCCATGAATTTGGAGTAATCGTCGCTGGCGATCGGACCTTCGGTCGGCAAGTGGCACAAGTTTGCGGCGCGCGGCGTGATCAATATCGTTTCCGCGTTCATCGTGGCGCTCGCCGGTTCTTCGATGATTATGATGTTGGGCAGCCAATCGGAGCACGGTTTTATGTCTTTATGGCTGTTCCAATCCTTGTTCGTCATGACCTTCATGTTTGCGGCGCAGGCCTTTCTTCTGTTGTTCGGCATGGCCGGAATGCTTTTCAATATTATTATGCTTTCCGTGCAGCTCGTAAGTTCCGGGGCGATGGTGCCGCGCGAAATGCTTTCGGACTTTTACGCGGATTTAGGCCGTTACTTGCCGGCAACGTATGCGGTGGAAGGCAATATGAACCTGCTGTTCGGGGGGCCGGGAGTCGCCGGCTGCGCATGGGGGCTCGTTCTGATTATGCTGGTATCCATTGCCGTTGGACTTGTTGCGTTGGCGGTGCGCAAAGAAACCGGCGCAGCGAAACAGCCGCTGCCGGCGCAAGGCGCGAATGCATAACGATAATTAGACAAAGCGTCGGCAAAGTGCGTGGAGTTGATGCTTAAACGCGATTCGATGCGGCGCAGTTCAGAATGCCGGCCCCCCGGCTTTCGGCTTGCAACCCGGCAACCGGAAAGCGCATAATAGAGATAAACCCGGATTTGCAGCGGTTGAATCGGAATAAAGGAGACGCTTATGGAACAAAAAGATGTGGACGTCAAAACACGCATTTTGCTCGCCGCAAAAAAATTGTTTGCGAATCAGGGGTTCGACGGAACTTCGGTCCGGCAAATATGCGAGGAGGCGGGAGCCAACGTGGCGCTCGTCTCGTACCATTTCGGCGGCAAGGACAACGTGTTTTTCGCTCTGTTCGACACGTACTTTCCCAGCCGGAAGCTTGGTGAGCTTGCGCCCCTGTTTCGCGATCCCGTGGAAGGCGTCAAAGTGCTTGTCCGGGAAGTCATCTCCTTCCGCATGGCGGAACCCGAGCTGGCCAGAATTCTTCACCAGGAAATTGTCATGAGAAGCCATCGTACGGAAGGGCTGCGCAAGTATATATTCCCGGTGTGGAAACAATTGCGCGAACTGCTGGAGTCCGGAAGACAGGCGGGCGTGTTCCGTTTTCTGTCGCTCGATAACGCGATGTTTTTTGTCATGGGAGCGGTCATTTTTCCAAGGTCCGTCGATTTTTTGGAACCGCTGCTTACCGACGGCACACAGACCGCCGACGAGCTTATCGAGGAAACGTGTCGATTTGTGCTCGGCGGACTCGGTCATCACACATAAAACGGATGGCGGTGAGACGGGATGAAAGCGGTGTTGATGAAACATTACGGCGATAGCGGCGTGCTGTACATCGGGGAATACCCGGAGCCGGCGTGCGGAGCTAACGAACTGCTCGTGAATGTAAAGGCGACGGCTCTCAACCGGGCTGATCTGCTGCAGCGCCGCGCGCTGTATCCGCCGCCCCCGGGCGCTTCGCCGATTCTCGGTTTGGAGATGGCCGGAGAAGTGGCGAAGGTCGGTTCCGAAGTGACCGGATGGAAGCCGGGCGACCGGATATGCGCGCTGCTGCCCGGGGGAGGTTATGCGGAACGGGCGGTCATTCCCGCCGGGATGGCTATGCGGCTGCCGGAACATTTTACGTACGAGCAGGGAGCGGCCGTACCGGAAGTGTTTCTGACGGCGTACCTGAATTTGTTCTGGTTGGGCGGACTGAAGGAAGGCGACAACGTATTGGTGCATGCCGGGGCCAGCGGGGTCGGCACCGCCGCCATTCAACTGATTCGCGAGGCGGGAGCGGTTCCGTTCGTTACGGCCGGCTCGCCGCGGAAATTGGAGAAATGCCTCGAATTGGGCGCCGCCGCAGGCTGGAATTACAACGACGGCCCGTTCGCTCCATGGATTGCCGAACAAACAGAGGGGCGAGGCGTGAACATCGTGCTCGATTTTATCGGCGCGCCGTATTTCGCCGATAACGTTGCGTCGCTTGCCGTCGGAGGCAAATTGATCGTGATCGGCACGATGGGCGGCTCGCGGGTGGACGGCGTCAATCTGTCCCATCTGCTGTCGCGGCGTCTGCAAATTATCGGCACCGCTTTGCGGACGCGATCGGTTGACGACAAAATCAGGCTTACCCGGGATTTCGCGGCATTCGCGCTGCCGCGCTTTGCCGACGGCCGGCTGAAGCCGGTTATCGATTCCGTATGGGACTGGCGCGACGCGGCGCAAGCCCATGAATATATGGAGTCGAACGCCAATATCGGCAAAATCGTGCTGAAGGTGACATGATGCGGCCCGTCTCTTGAATCGGGCTGCATTTTTCGTTGAGGGGTCTTTTTTGTGTCTCTTTGCTTGCTTGAAAGGGAGGAAAAGGGGCTGGGGCGTCACCTGATGGAAACGCTTGCGTGGAGCCTGGTTGAAAAAGGGGATTTTGCCGAATGATTGGATCAAATGGAGATCGGAGGCGGGGATATGTTTAAATACAGCGCTACACAGTGGATTTTTGGCAATGAGGGTATTGAAAACAGCCTAATCAGGCTGAAGAAATTCGGGTATGACGGTGTGGAGCTTTCCGGCGAGCCTTCCTTGATCGACGTTGACGAAGTTAACGGGTTGCTGAAGAAGTATGCATTGTGTTGTACGTCGATTTGCGGAATTTATACGAAAGAGCGGGATCTGTCTTCTTCGAATCCGGAAATTCGCCGGCATGCGGTTCAGTATGTGAAGGATTGTGTTGATCTTGCTGTTGCGGTAGGTGCCGCTACGGTTATTGTCGTGCCGTCCTGCATAGGAAAAAACGGTCCGGAAACAACGAGTTCAGAGGAATGGAATTATGCGGTCGCCAGTCTAAAAGAGGCGGGCGAATACGCTTTATCCAAAAATATTCAGTTAGCGGTCGAAGCTTTAAACCGGTTTGAAACTTACCTTGTGAATAAAATGGAAACTGCCGTGCGGCTAGTCGAAGAAGTGAACATAGAAAGTGTAAAAATCATGGCCGATTTATTCCATATGAATATTGAGGAACGGAGTTTTGAGAGAGCGTTAAGAAGCATATCTCCTTATCTGGTTCATGTTCATATTGCGGATAACACACGCGAGGCTGCAGGATTGGGCAGAATTGACTTCGAACCTATTATGCGAACTTTAATTGAAATGAACTATCAGGGAGCGATTACGATGGAATTTCTGCCTCCTGTCGCCAATCCGTATGCAGCGGCAGAACAATCGGGCTCGAGCGACCTTTTTGATCAATATGCGGAAATGTCCATTACGACAATCAAGAATATAGTTCAGCGGATTACGGCTTAATCTCTGTCGTAAACCTATTGACGGGGATTCCAATATATGCTATTTTTGATATACCGAATTTCAAAAGCAATTTGTGCGGAAGAACCGCCTGTATTGCGCGCCAGCGCGATATGGGCGGT
>JAWLCZ010000168.1:0-8775 GCA_041686835.1 Paenibacillaceae bacterium
TTTCAAGCCGAGCGTATAGTTTCCGCGTCCGTCGAACGCTTTGGGGGATACGCCGCGGAAGTCGCGAACCCTTGGCAGAGCGACGTTGAACAGCTTATCCAGGAAATGGTACATCCGTTCGCCGCGAAGCGTGACTTTCACGCCGATCGGCATCCCTTCACGGAGCTTGAAGCCGGCGATCGATTTTTTCGCTCTGGTCACGACCGGTTTTTGACCGGAGATGACGCGCAAATCTTCAACCGCGGAATCGAGCACCTTGGAGTTCTGCACCGCATCGCCCACGCCCATATTGATGACTACTTTTTCGATTCTCGGAACCTGCATGACGGAAGTATAATTGAACTTCTGCATCAGTCCCGGGGTGATTTCATTCAGGAAACGATCTTTCAACCTTGCTGCCATTATTCACTGTACCTCCTTTCCGTACGGAACATTAGTCGATCTGTGCGCCGGATTTTTTGGCAATCCGAACTTTTTTGCCGTTTTCCAATATTTTATAACCGATGCGCGTCGGTTGTCCGCTCTTCGGATCAACGTGCATGACGTTGGAAACGTGAATCGGCGCCTCCTGCTTGATAATCCCGCCCTGCGGATTTTGCTGGGAAGGGCGCGTATGTTTCGTTACCAGGTTCACTCCTTCGACAAGCACGCGGTTTTCACGTGGAAACGCCGCGATAACGCGACCTTTTTTGCCTTTGTCTTTCCCGGTAATGACGATGACCGTATCGTCTTTTTTCACGTGCAGTTTATTGTTATGGGATTCGAGAACTTTTTTCACTCTCGGCATCTTCGTTTACACCTCCCGGAAACTTGCGCCAAACAAGTTCATTTCTTAGGTATCACACGTTTCTCTTTCGTTAAATCACTTCAGGAGCGAGAGATACGATTTTCATAAAATCTTTGTCGCGAAGCTCGCGCGCGACCGGACCGAAAATACGCGTACCACGCGGGCTTTTATCGTCCCTTACGATAACGGCGGCATTCTCGTCGAAAGCGATATAGGAACCGTCTTTGCGGCGGGTGCTCCGTTTCGTGCGGACGATGACCGCTTTGACAACGTCACCTTTTTTGACAACGCCGCCTGGTGTTGCTTCTTTGACGGAACAAATGATTAAATCACCAATGCGTCCCACACGGCGTCCCGTGCCTCCCAGAACACGAATGCACATCAATTCTTTCGCGCCGGAGTTATCGGCTGCTTTTAATCGAGTAAACGGTTGAATCACTGCTGTTCCCTCCTTCCGGAATACGACTCACGATCCCCGTCTGTTTAATGCAGTTTTCGTTTGCTGTTAAACAATAACGGCTTTTTCCACAATTTCAACTAATCTCCAACGTTTATCTTTTGAAAGCGGGCGGGTCTCCATAATTTTGACGACATCGCCGATTTTCGCTTCGTTGTTTTCATCGTGCGCCTTGAATTTTTTCGTGTATTTAATGCGCTTATGGTAAAGGTTGTGTTTTTTGTAGGTTTCCACCGCGACAACAATGGTTTTGTCCATTTTATCGCTAACCACTTTGCCGATCTGCACCCTGCGTTCGTTGCGCTCACTCATGTAACGCCCCTCCTCTCTGTTTCATTAACTAATCCCAAGTTCTCTTTCACGAAGAACCGTTTTGGCGCGTGCGATATCTTTGCGCACTTCACGGATTTTGGTCGGGTTGTCGAGTTGGCCGGTGGCCAATTGAAAGCGGAGGTTAAAGAGTTCTTCTTTAAATCCGGCAATTTTTTGTTCAATTTCTGCAGTGGTCAGGTTGCGAAAATCACTAGCTTTCATTTGCTTCACCACCCACTTCTTCTCGTTTCACAAATTTCGTCTTGATCGGCAGTTTGTGAGACGCAAGACGCATGGCCTCACGGGCAACTTCTTCCGAAACTCCGGCCAGCTCGAACATAATTTTCCCGGGTTTTACGACGGCAACCCATTTTTCCACGTTACCTTTACCGCTACCCATCCGCACCTCTAACGGCTTCTGGGTTATCGGTTTGGAGGGGAAAATTTTAATCCAGACTTTACCACCGCGCTTGATGTAACGCGTCATGGCGATACGCGCAGCTTCGATTTGCCGGTTCGTCACCCATGCCGGTTCAAGCGCCTGCAAACCGTATTCGCCGAATGAAACTTCCGTTCCGCCTTTGGCGCGGCCTTTCAGCGTGCCGCGTTGCTCTTTACGGTGTTTTACACGCTTTGGCATCAACATGGTCAGTTCCCTCCTTCCGGGGCAGCTTGCTTCTTGGCAGTCGGGAGAACTTCTCCGCGATAAATCCAAACTTTCACGCCGATGCGCCCGTATGTCGTATGCGCCTCGGCCGTGCCGTAATCGATGTCGGCACGAAGCGTATGCAACGGTACCGTTCCTTCGCTGTAGCCTTCGCTGCGGGCGATATCCGCGCCGCCCAAACGGCCGCTAACCATCGTCTTAATCCCTTTCGCACCCGCGCGCATCGATCTTTGAATCGCTTGTTTCATCGCTCTGCGGAAAGAAATGCGGCGCTCGAGCTGCTGTGCGATGCTTTCGGCGACCAGAATGGCGTCGAGTTCAGGGTTTTTAATTTCAGCAATGTTGATATGCACCTTTTTGCCGGACATTTTGGCAATGTGAGCGCGGATGTTTTCCACTTCCGCACCGCCCTTGCCGATAACCATACCGGGCTTCGCCGTATGAATCGTCACATTGACGCGATTGGCGGCGCGTTCGATGTCAATATGGGAAACAGCCGAATCTTTCAGCTTGTTTTTCAAATATTCACGGATTTTCACGTCTTCCAGCAGCAAATCGGCGAAATCTTTGTCCGATGCATACCATTTCGATTCCCAATCACGAATAATACCTATTCTTAAGCCAACGGGGCTCACCTTTTGACCCACACGTCATCCCTCCTTATTTTTCAGATACCACAACGGTAATGTGGCTGGTACGTTTGTTGATCCGGCTCGCCGATCCCATCGCGCGCGGACGGAACCTTTTCAAGGTCGGACCCTGATTCACATAAGCTTCGCTGATCACCAGCTTGTTCGCGTCGAGCGAATAATTGTGTTCAGCATTGGCAATCGCAGAGTTGAGCACTTTCTCTACAATCGGGGAAGCGGCCTTCGGCGTATGACGAAGTATCGCAATCGCTTCGCCGACCTGTTTCCCCCGAATCAAGTCAACAACCAGTTGGACTTTTCGAGGAGCAATCCGAACGTATCTCGCAATTGCTTTAGCCTGCATAAGTAGTACCTCCTCTCAAACATTTCACCTGTGATTTTATCGTCTGCCCGTCTTTCTGTCGTCATCGGTGTGGCCTTTGTATGTCCGTGTCGGCGCAAATTCGCCCAGCTTATGGCCGACCATGTCTTCCGTAATATATACAGGCACATGTTTGCGTCCGTCGTAAACGGCGATCGTGTGACCGACAAATTGAGGGAAAATAGTGGAGCGGCGAGACCACGTTTTGATAACCGCCTTTTTGTTTGCCGAGTTCAGAGCCTCCACTTTTTTCATCAAATGATCGTCAACAAACGGCCCTTTTTTCAAGCTGCGTCCCATTTATGTTCCTCCCTTCTCACAACGATTCCCGACCGCCCGCTGCTGTTTTGTCCGTTATTTAGTGCGGCGGCGAATAATATATTTGTCAGAAGCTTTTCCTTTTTTACGCGTTTTGTAACCGAGCGTCGGTTTGCCCCACGGCGACATCGGCGATTTCCGTCCGATCGGCGCGCGTCCTTCACCACCGCCGTGCGGGTGATCGTTCGGGTTCATGACGACACCGCGAACCGTAGGCCGCTTGCCGAGCCAACGGGAGCGTCCCGCTTTACCGATGCTGATCAGTTCGTGATCTTCGTTGCCTACCGATCCGACTGTCGCGCGGCACACTTTTAAAATCCGGCGCACTTCTCCCGATGACAGACGAACGGATACGTACTTGTCTTCCTTGCCGAGAAGCTGGGCTTCCGTGCCTGCGGCGCGAACGAGTTGCCCGCCTTTGCCGGGCTTCAGTTCAATATTGTGGATGATCGTACCTACCGGAATGTTTTCCAGCGGCAGCGCATTGCCCACTTTGATGTCGGCGTCGGGACCGGACATGATTTCGTCGCCTACTTTCAACCCTTTCGGCGCGATGATGTAACGTTTCTCCCCGTCCGCATAATGAATTAACGCAATGTTCGAAGTGCGGTTCGGATCGTATTCGATCGTAGCAACGCGTCCTGGTATTCCATCTTTGTTGCGCTTGAAGTCAATGATGCGGTATTTGCGCTTATGTCCGCCGCCATGATGGCGAACCGTAATTTTCCCCGTATTGTTGCGGCCGGCTTTTTTGTGCAGAGGCGCAAGCAAAGACTTCTCCGGTTGCGTTGCCGTAATTTCTTCAAAAGTGGATACCGTCATTTGCCGTCTCGCCGGCGACGTAGGTTTATATTTCTTAATGGGCACTTCGATTCCCTCCTTACTCTATGAAATCGTGTTATACCGTTTCAAAAAACTCCAACGGTTTGCTGTCTTCGCTGAGCGAAACAATCGCTTTTTTCCATTCCGACGTGTAACCGGAGTACCGTCCGTACCGTTTCGGCTTTCCGGGCACTCTCATCGTGTTGACTTTCGTCACTTTCACTTTGAAGATTTGTTCCACCGCTTGTTTGATTTCCGTTTTGTTGGCGTTGATGTCGACTTCAAATACGTATTTGTTGCCGCTCATCAGATCGCTGGTTCGTTCCGTGATGACCGGGCGCTTGATAATATCGCGAGGATCCTTCATTACGCAAGCACCTCCTCTACCTTCTCTACCGCCTCTTTCGTAATGATTAATTTGTCGTAAACCATCACGTCGAGCACATTGATGCCCTCGGCGGTAACGAATTTGACTCCCGGAATATTGCGTGCGGACAATGCCACGTTATCGTCATAATCGGCGGCAACGACGAGCGCCTTGCGATCCACCTTCAAATTTTTCAGGATGGCCGTAAATTCTTTCGTTTTCGGACGCGCCATCTGCAGCTGATCCAGAACGATAATTTCGTTGTCGATCACCTTGGAAGACAATGCCGATTTAATCGCCAGACGGCGTACTTTCTTGGGTAACTTGTATGCATAACTGCGCGGCGTAGGTCCGAATACGACGCCCCCGCCTTTCCATTGCGGCGCACGAATGCTTCCTTGACGCGCGCGGCCCGTTCCTTTTTGTCTCCACGGCTTGCGTCCGCCGCCGCGAACTTCGGAGCGTCCTTTCGTTTTGTGCGTGCCTTGACGCAGGGATGCTTGCTGCATTACGACCGCATCGTGCAGCACGTGCTTGTTCGGTTCGATTCCGAATACGGCGTCGGCAAGCTCGATTTCTCCGACTTGCGCCCCGCTTGTATTGTACAGCGCTACTTTTGGCATGAGAGTTCCTCCTTTCTCGCGTTTCTTACCCTTTTACCGATGTTTTTATTTTGACGTAGCTGTTTTTCGGCCCCGGTATGGAACCTTTCACCAGAATGACGTTGCGTTCGGCATCGACTTTAACGACCTGCAGATTTTGAATCGTTACCGTCTCATGCCCCATATGTCCAGGCAAATTTTTGCCCTTGAACACGCGGTTGGCCGCAATCGAGCCCATGGAGCCCGGACCGCGATGGTAACGGGAACCGTGTGCCATCGGACCTCTGTGTTGCCCGTGTCTCTTGATGACGCCTTGAAATCCTTTTCCTTTGGAGATACCCGTCACGTCAACATATTCGCCTTCGGCAAACAGATCGGCCTTCAGCTCCTGACCGACTTCATACTCCGCCAAGTTGACTCCGCGAATTTCGCGAATGTAGCGCTTAGGCGCCGTTCCCGCTTTTTTCGCATGACCCAACTCCGGTTTGGTCGCATTTTTTTCTTTTTTATCGTCAAATCCGATTTGAATCGCTTCGTATCCGTCGTTCTCCCGGTCTTTTTTCTGCAGGACGACGCACGGACCCGCTTGAATTACGGTTACCGGAACAACGGTTCCGTCTTGGGCGAAAACCTGGGTCATGCCCAATTTTTTTCCTAAGATACCCTTCGTCATGTTGACACCTCTTTTCTTTCCTTAAATAATCCCATCCGAATCAAGTCGTGAAACGGTTGATTACAGCTTGATTTCAATATCCACACCCGACGGCAAATCCAAACGCATCAAGGCGTCCACCGTTTGCGGCGTAGGGTTGACAATATCGATCAGGCGCTTATGCGTGCGCATTTCAAACTGCTCCCGAGAATCCTTGTATTTGTGCACCGCGCGCAGGATCGTAATAATCTGCTTTTCCGTAGGAAGCGGAATCGGACCGGACACTCCCGCGCCGGAACGTTTGGCCGTCTCCACAATTTTCTCCGCGGACTGGTCAAGAATTCTGTGATCGTACGCTTTCAAGCGAATACGAATCTTTTGTTTTGCCATACTAGTCCCTCCTTTTGTCGCCCAATTTATTATCGGACATACTCCGTGAAAATCTCCCGACTACACCATGGCAAAGGGGCCGGGTGTGTCGGCAACCTCTCACATCATCGCACCGTCACAGACCAACGTTCACTATTATATAAAAAATCAGGACGAAAAGCAAGAAATGTTTTTGGGCCATGTACTAAAAAACCCCCGTCACGCTGGACGAGGGTTCTCTATCAGCAAAACTCCATTACTTCTGGATGGAGGCAACGGCTCCTGCACCAACCGTGCGGCCGCCTTCGCGAATCGCGAAACGGGTGCCTTCTTCCATTGCGATCGGCGCAATGAGCTCAACCGTAACGGTGATGTTGTCGCCAGGCATAACCATTTCCGTTCCTTCCGGAAGCGTAATAACGCCGGTAACGTCCGTCGTACGGAAATAGAACTGCGGACGGTATCCGCTGAAGAACGGCTTATGACGGCCGCCTTCTTCCTTGGTCAGAACGTACACTTGCGCGGTGAACGTAGTGTGCGGTTTAACGGAACCCGGCTTCGCCAAAACTTGGCCGCGCTCGATGTCTTTACGCTCCACACCGCGGAGCAAAGCGCCGATGTTGTCGCCCGCTTGCGCTTGGTCAAGCAGCTTTCTGAACATCTCTACGCCGGTTACGACGGATTTTTTCGACTCTTCGGCAAGACCGATGATTTCGACTTCGTCGCCGACTTTAATCGTTCCGCGCTCTACGCGTCCCGTAGCAACCGTACCGCGTCCGGTGATGGAGAATACGTCTTCGACCGGCATCAGGAACGGTTTTTCCGTGTCGCGCTCAGGCGTCGGGATGTAAGAGTCGATTTGCTCGAACAGTTCAACGATTTTATCAGCCCACGGGCCATCCGGATTTTCCAGCGCTTCACGGGCGGAACCGCGGATGATCGGCGTGTCGTCTCCCGGGAATTCGTATTCGTTCAGCAGATCGCGAACTTCCATTTCAACCAGTTCAAGCAGTTCTTCGTCTTCCACCATGTCGCATTTGTTCAGGAATACGACGATGTAAGGAACGCCTACCTGACGGGACAGCAGAATATGTTCGCGGGTTTGCGGCATCGGGCCGTCAGCGGCGGAAACGACGAGAATCGCGCCGTCCATTTGCGCAGCGCCGGTGATCATGTTTTTAACGTAGTCGGCGTGACCCGGGCAGTCCACGTGCGCATAGTGGCGGTTGTTCGTTTCGTATTCGACGTGAGCGGTCGAAATCGTAATTCCGCGTTCACGCTCTTCCGGAGCTTTGTCGATTTGATCGAAAGCTACGGCCGTTCCTCCGTATCTTTTCGCAAGAACGGTGGTGATTGCAGCCGTCAGCGTCGTTTTGCCATGGTCAACGTGACCGATGGTGCCGATGTTGACGTGCGGTTTGGTACGTTCAAATTTTGCCTTTGCCATAACAAACTTTTCCTCCTTAATTAAAAGAAATTGTATTGATTATGCGCCTTTGTTCTTTGCAATGATTTCATCTGCAATAGATCTAGGCACTTCTTCATAATGGGAAATTTCCATCGAGTACACTCCGCGTCCTTGCGTGCGGGAACGCAGCGTCGTCGAGTATCCGAACATTTCGGCCAAAGGCACTTTCGCACGGATAATCTGGGCTCCGGCGCGCGAATCCATACCTTCGATGCGTCCGCGGCGGGAGTTCAAGTCTCCCATGACGTCGCCCATGTATTCTTCCGGAACGGTAACTTCGACTTTCATGATCGGCTCAAGCAGCACCGGATTACATTTGTCTTTCGTCGCTTTCAGCGCCATCGAAGCGGCGATCTTGAACGCCATTTCGCTCGAGTCGACGTCGTGGTACGATCCGTCAACGATAGTCGCTTTAATATCCACGAGCGGATATCCTGCGAGAACGCCGTTTTTCATCGCCTCTTCAATACCGGCTTGTACGGCAGGAATATATTCTTTAGGAACGACGCCGCCGACGATTTTGTTCTCAAACACGAATCCTTGGCCGGGCTCAAGCGGTTCGAATTCGATCCACACGTGCCCGTATTGGCCGCGTCCGCCGGACTGGCGAACAAATTTGCCTTCGATTCTCGCCGGGGTGCGGAGCGTTTCCCTGTAGGCCACCTGCGGTTTGCCGACATTCGTTTCGACCTTGAATTCGCGCAGCATCCGGTCGACGATAATCTCCAGGTGAAGTTCGCCCATGCCTTGGATAATCGTTTGACCCGTTTCTTCGTCGGTATAATATTTGAAAGTCGGGTCTTCCTCGGCAAGCTTCGATAGTGCAACGCCCATTTTGTCCTGATCGGCTTTCGTCTTCGGTTCCACCGCAACGGAGATAACCGGTTCCGGGACGTTCATCGATTCAAGAACAACCGGATTTTTCTCGTCGCAAAGCGTGTCG
>JAWLCZ010000169.1:0-8699 GCA_041686835.1 Paenibacillaceae bacterium
TCCGTCGGTGTGATGCCGTGATGTTTTTTAAACGCAATGCTGAAGTAATTGGAATCGGAGAAACCGACCATTGCGGCAATCTCCTGAATTTTCAATTCCGGGTCGGCCAACAGCTCTTTGGCCCGTTCAAATCTTACGCGGGCGGTAAACTCGCTGAAATTTTCCCCGGTAGCCTGCTTGAACAAGCTGCTGAGGTAATTGGGGCTCAAATGCAGATGATGGGCCAAATTGGCCAGGCTGACGTTTTCGGAAAGATGTTCCCGTATCCATTGTCTCGCTTGTTCAATCACTTTCAGGCAAGGCGCTTCTTTCGAAGCTCTCGCCGCCTTTCCTACGGAAACGAAAAATGCGGTCACAAACTGAAGCAGTTCGTCCCTGTTGCGGCACTTCGCCAATTCCGCAAGAGGGTTCGCCAAATGCGGCGAATTGTGCCGCAAATCCGCTTCGTCCGCCAGACGCATGACGAACATAACGACCTGGGACGCGGCGAGCTTGGCATCCGGCAAAGGCATGTCGTCAAGCTCCGATTTCCATTGTTCCAAAACCTTCAATATTCCCGTATCATTGCCTGCGCGCATTTCCCCGAGCAAATAAAGCTCTTTGCTCAGCAGCCGTTTTTTGCGGTTATGGATCGGTTCAACGAGGCGAAACGGAATAATCAGGCCGTTGCCCGTCAATGCCCTGTGTTCACAGGCGTGCACAGCTTCATGATAGGCCAGGTGAAGCTCATCGGCATGAACGGTCTGGCCGCTCAAACCGATGGTGACGGACATCCGCAAATAAGTTTTAAAGGCCTCCTGCAGCTGCTTGGCCATGTCCATGAACCATAATTCGCTTTCCTCCGGCGTTCTCTCATCATTCTCCACGATCAGGATCAGTCGGCTTAACCCGCCGCTCATCATATAAAACCGATTGCCGCTAGACTCCAGCAATTCGTGCGCCATTTTTCTGTAAGCGTACAGATACAGCTGCCGATCTCTGAGGGTCGCCTGATTCATATATTTCCGGAATTCGTCTATATCGGCGCACATCACGTCATAGGAAACGTCCCACCGGAAATTTACGCCCAGCTTTGACAGTTCTTCTTTCACCTCATGCACGGAACGCCGCTGCTGCAAAAGATCCATGAGCAGATGATCCGCTGCCGCGCGGCCATAATCCGTCACCTTTTGTTCGAGACCCTGAATGTAGCTGTTTTTCTGTTTCCGTTCCTTTATGTTTCCGAGCGCTTTCCGAATCGCTTCCATCAGTTCTCCGTACGAAACGGGTTTCAACAAATAATCCGACGCCCGCAGTTTCAACGCTTCCCTTACTTTGGGAAAATCGTCATATCCCGTAAGAAATATAATCTGCGTTTCTTCATTGGTCTTTCGGATCCGCCTGGCCAGCCCGAGTCCGTCGATTCCCGGAATGTTGATGTCAAGCAGTATAATATCGGGCTTCGTCTCCTGATAAACTTGCCAGGCCGTATTGCCATCTTCCGCCTCAACGACCCGCTCCGCCATCATTTCGTTCCACGGAATGGAACGCTTGATCCCGTCGCGAATATGAAATTCATCGTCCACAATCAGCACTCTCGTCATCGGTTCAGATCCTCCTCCGGTGATGTGATGAACGGAACCGTCAGCGCCACTGTCGTATATTCGCCGGATTTGCTTTGTATCGTGATTCCGTATCCTTCGCCGAAACGAAGCCGCAGCCTGTCGTGAACATTTTTCAAACCGTATATTTTTCCCGGCGAGCCGTCTTGAAGAGATTGCGCGATTTCCTCCAGCCGGTCCGGTTCGATGCCCAACCCATCGTCCGTAATCCGAAATACGATGCGGTTGTCCGATATTTCGCCCGTCAGCATGATAGTTCCTTTGCCTTCTTTCAGTTTTATCCCGTGATAAATCGCATTTTCGACAATCGGCTGCAAAATAAACTTGGGCACATAATACGAACGTATGCCGGGGTCTACTTCAACGATGAAGTCCAGCTTATCCTTGTAACGGAATTTTTGCACGTTAACATACGATGTGACGTGTTCGATCTCTTCCGAAACGCGGATAAAATCGTTCCCCCGGTTGATCGTCAGACGGAAAAATTTACCCAGCGAACCTACGACTTCGCTGATATCGATCTGATTGCGCGAAATGGCGAGCCAGTTCAGCGACTCCAGCGTATTGTATAAAAAATGCGGGTTGATTTGAGCCTGCAGCGCATGGATTTCGGCTTCTTTACGTTTGACCAGCGCATCGTACACTTGCTGGTTCAACTGCCGCTTCTCCTCTTCCATGCGGATGAAACGGTACCCGATTTGCCCGACTTCGTCTCTCGGATCGAAGCGGTAACGGTGGAGCAGTTCCAGCGAGTTATTGACGGTCATCAATTTTCGTAGCTGGTGGAGGGGGCGAATGATGGTATTGCCCAACCGGTGAGCAAGCAGCCATCCGGCCAGCAGCATGATTAAAAACATGTATATCGTCAGCTTGCGGATAATTTTCGCATCCTGGAAAAGATGATCCGCTTCAATGAGGTGCACCGTCTTCCATCCGTATTTCGGATTCGTTACGAAAGAGACGATATACTTCGTTCCATTCCATTCGATTTCTCCGGTGCCGGAATCCTGCGCCGAATCGGGCAGCGCAAGAAAAGCGTCTATCATTCGGGCGTCGGCCGGCTGATTTTCCGGGAGATGGAAGAGCACATTCCTGTTTTCATCGAGGACGAACGCTTGCGATTTGCCGTCCTGAACCAGAAATTGCAAAACTTCAAAAAATTTGGAGCGATTGATTTCCAGCATGACGAAACCGAGATTTTTATAATCGTCCTCCGTTCTTTTCAGCAATTTGCCTACAATTAAACTGTTAAAGATCGTTTCACTTCCGTCCTGCCGGTCGAAACTCTGATTAATCCAGATGACCGGGCCGTTCTCAATCAGCATATGGTACCAATACGGAGTGTACTCCGGACTGAGCGATGTCGACAAGATGAGCCCCGAACTGTCCGAGCTTTTGTAAAACTGTTTGCCGGGCTTTCCCAGCCTGTTATAAATGAGATAAGAGCTGATGTACGATTTCGCCTGGATGATCGACATCATGATTTTGTTGACTTTATCTACATTTTGCAAATATTCGTAATCGTCGTCGGTTGCCTGGTTCAAAATTTCCTGTATCTGCGTATTCCCCATAATGACGTTGGTCAAATCCTCCAGGTCGGCGATGACCGTGTCCATATAGTTTTGTCCCATTTGCAAGGATGAGAACGCTTGCGCCTTCGAATTGTCAATCAGCTTGTCGGCGGCGATATAATAAAACGCCATACTGAGAACCAGCATCGGGATGACAGTCAGCAGCGTCGTCAGCAAGAAAAATTTACCCCGGATCGTTCTCGGGCTGATGAGTTCCTTCAGCATGCACGCACGTCCTTTTCGCAACCTCGATTCCATTTGCGGGTGCGCTGATATGACGGACGGCGAACGTCCGTCATCAGCAGCGCATCCGGCCTATTACGGTTTCAGCGCTTTGTCCGACATATAAACGAACCGTTCGCCGCGGGCCATCACATGCATTTTTTGTTCCGGAAAATGGTCGTACATATAATCGACGAAGTAGCCCGGCCGTTCGGCATTCCCGGCAAAGATGTCGTAATGGAGCGGGATGACCATGTCGAACCCGGCTCTGTAAGCCAATTCCGCCGCTTCACGATAGTTCATGTTGCCGATAAGATTGCGCTCGTTGCGGAAAAAGTCCCTTCCGTTTATCGGCAGCATGCCGAGTTCAACCGACTCCCGCCGCAGCAAATCCACCAAGCCCGGATATATCGTCGTGTCTCCGGCATGGTAGAACGTGACACCGTTCAACCGAATCAGGTAGCCGACGTAACGGTGGCCCATTCCCGGCAGTTCTTCCAGCGATTCATGGGCCGCCGGTATCGCTTGAATGCTCAGCCCGTCGCCGGTCCACAAACGGTTCGTATCGGCGTCGACAAGCTGCCGTTCGTTCACGCCCAGCCCGAGCAGCTGCTCCCGGCAGCAGGCCGGAGCCATAAACACGGTATGCGGGCTTTGTTTCGCCACAACCGATACCGTTCCCGGATCGAGATGATCCAAATGTTCGTGTGTGATCAGATAATAATCCGCATTCGTAATATGTTCCGGGGCTATCGGCGCCGGATAAGTTCTCACCGCCCCCAATTTTTCCAGGTAGTCGGAAACGTACGGATCAATATAAATGACGATGTCTCCTCCTTTAACGATGACGCTCTCCTGTCCGAGGAACCATACGGCCAAAGCTCCGTAAGGCACTTTCGTTTCCTGCACTTCCTGAATCAAATCCGCCCCTTTGCGCGAAGGTCTGCCCTGTGTCTCCATGCGAATCGAATTCCCCTCTCTTCGTTAATTTCCCGTGTATTGTATTCGATTCCAGGGTTCGATAGTCCTTCCGAATGGAATCGAAAAAGCGGTCGAACATCATTGTGAAACCTTTTATCCGGACCTATTGACAAATCCGGCCGACGGGACGATGATCAGATAGTGACCTTAACTTACCGGCAGGTGATACCTTGTGCAAGTCATGGGAAATTCGAAGCTGATTATTGACTGTTATACGGATGCGTTTGGTACATATAAAGACCTGGCTGCGGATACGTTGTCCAAGTATGGAGTGAGCAGGCGCACGGAATGGTGTCCGGTGGATTCCATCACTTCGGCGCTGTATTATACAGAGGAAAAAATAGGGAAATATACGGTAAGAAGTATCGGACGCAACATTTCAAGGAAAATAGGCGGACGGCATGCAATTGCGAATATACACGAATTTATCGATTATTTAAACGACCTGTACGCTCGCAACCACATGCGGCTTGCTAAAGGGTTTCAAATTCAGGAGGAACGTTCCGGCTATCTCCTCCGTTTTAAAACGAACCCTTACCCTTTTTCGTTCAATTGCGGACTCATCGAGGGCTTTTTTGCGGATCTGCATCTTTATTACGATATTCAAGCGGACGAAAAAGACGGCCAACTATTCGTCGCCATATAGTCTTCGCTTGAGCCCGTCGAGAAACATATCCAGCATCTGACGGACGCTTTGATGAAAAGAAACGGCAAAGTCCTTTGGATTAGTGCTCTCCTCCATGCATTGTAAAAAATCCTGGTAATACATGCGGGTGATGTACAGCGCGGCTTTTTGCGGTTGAAAGGAAGAGGAGAGCTCTTCGGAGGCTTGGCCCTGATTCAACAGGAAGACAAGAACGTTCTGGATTTCCGACAGAAAAGCGGAAAATGCGGATTCCTGAACGGAAACGGATCGGGCATGATCCACAAGCAACCGCAGCCCGGCGTAATTTTTCTCATGAAACCGGACCAGTTCGCCAAACAGGCCGTTTACTCTGTCTGCGGCGGATTCGTTGTCGTTATTGCGCAATACATCCCGCATCCGCTTCAACATTTCGATATGCATGCTGTTGGCGTATTCCAACAGAACCGCACTCTTGGACACAAAATGATGGTAAAACGTCCCTTTGGACACGCCCGCTTGTTGAACGATTTGGTCAACGCTCGTTTGATCGTAACCATGAGAGACGAACAATTGGATGGCCGTATCGAAAACCAGCTTCTTGGTCGCCTCTTTTTGCTCTTTTCTCGACAGCATCTCTTCACCCGCACCTATCGTTCCACTTGAATTCCTTCCTGCAGTATTAGTATACAATAAACCCAGTACGTTTGCCGTACTGGGTTTATGGATTCTTGATGCATCGATTATTTTTCCAACAATCGGTACACAATTTGAGCGCTTTCCGCTCTCGTCGTCACACCTTTCGGAACGAACCTGCCTTCTCCGCGACCGGTTATCAATCCTAGCCCGAAGGCGGCGTCTACGGAAGATTGCGCCCATTCGCCAATTTCCGCACGATCGGATACATCGGCATGTCCGGCACTATCCGCTTTCCGTTGATTCATCCGTTCATATGCCCGAACGGCCATGACGGCCATTTCTTCTCTGGTGATGGATTCCTCCGGAGCGAAGACTCCGTTAGCCCGTCCGTTAACGATGCCCGCTTCATATGCCGCCGTTACGGCCTGCGCATACCATTTGCCGCTGTCCACATCGGAAAATACGGAAGGGCCGGCCGGGTTCAGATTCAGCGCACGGGCAAGAAGCGCGGCGAACTCCGCTCTTGTTACGGCTTTCGACGGCATAAACATTTCACGGTTCACGCCTTCCACAATATGACACGCCGCCATCACCTTCACCACGCGATTTGCCCAATGAGCAGAAGGCACATCCTTAAACGACTTGTTCCATTGAAGCACGGTGTACGTGCTGAAATGCCTTGTGTCGGCCGTCAAAAAACCGTTGTCGACTTTTCCGCCGACATACTGCAGTTCGCCGTTATCCCCGATATGGTAAACGCCCAGCAGTTCCCGATCCGTTTGAGCATTGAATTTCAATTTCAGCGTTACGGGTTTGTCGAATGCGGCGAGCTTTCTTTCTGTCCCATTTTTCGTTACGACTTTAAGGCTGAAATCGTATACTTCGCTTGCGGCCGTCACTTCCGCTCCACTGCTGTCTTCCGTCCGCGCAAGCAGCCGCTGTACGTTCTGAAGCGGCAATTTCATCATCTGCACGGATATATGCGAACCGTCCCTTTCCTCCGCGGAAAGGAGCGCCTGCAGCTGCCGCAGCACTTCAACCGGAATGACCATGCCCGCTTCTTTGCCGTTCAGTTCCAAAGCTTTGTTCCCGATCAGTTCAGCGGCTCTCACGGGCAGCTCGACTTCGGCGGCGCCATCCGCCACATCGACCTTGACCCTGTCGCTTCCGTTCGCTTTGAGCTTCTCCTCGGAAACGACCTGACGTTTGCCGTTGTTGTCTTCTCCGGGATTCGTATTCACAGGTACCGCCGGCGCACCGTTTCCCGACCTTCCGCCGGATCCCGGACGGCTGCTTCCTCCGGCGGTTCCGATCCGGATATTGCTGACAAACCGCTGGTCCAGCACGTCTCCCAGATCGTGAATCATGGTTATCAATCCGAAAGAAGCTTTATCCGTGACCACATCCGGCAGTTGAATTTCATTTCCGGCGCTGGATGGGGACATTTTCAGCACATAGGACTTCCCGGCTTCCAACGGTTCCGCCAAAGTGATGCTTATTGAGTCCGATCCGAAAATACGTATGCTTGTAACCGGGATGACGGAACGGTCCGGTTTCTCCACGACGAAATCGGTCGCCGACAAACGGTCTCTCTCGATGATCGATGATCGAGTAGTATCGTTCTGCCAAACGCTCGGCGAACTCAAGTAAAGCTTGGTCGGTTCGGCAAAGTCAACGACGGAAGGCGTGAAAGTAACCAGTGCGTCATTCGGCTGAAGCCAATATCCCGCGGGTTTACCGTCCAAGTTGACGGTGAATGACTGAAATTCGCCCGGATAAATGAAAGTATCCGAATACCGGAAAAGCTCACGGTTGTTTTGATCGACACCGGCCACCGTCACCACGTATTGCTTCGATGCCTGGATATCGGTCAATACGTAGGAATCGGCGTCGGATGATACCGATGCGACTTCCTTACCGTCCAGGTATATTTTATACCCTGCCAGTCCGGGAGCATCTTCCGCATTCCATTCAATCCGCTCTTTATGATTCTCAATGGGCGTGAACGTCAATGCGGAATCGTATATTGTCAATTCCCCGAATCCGTAATTTTGGGCATAAACCGCTTGCTGCACGCCGTTATCGTCGATGGTGACATATTCGGGGTTAAGGCCGTTCAGCACGGTATCCACTTTAAATTTATACAACCCTTTGAATTGGGCGCTGCTGATGCCCTGCATAATGTCATAAGCTTTTCCATCGGAATAAACACTGAGGCGGACCGAAGCATTGTCGGATACGATGACGCCCGACAGTCTTCCGGTGTCGGTGTTGTAATAAAGCTGCGTGCGGCTGGCGGCAAAAGTCCATACCGGCAGAAGGCAGCTTACGATTAACAACGTTGCCGCGGCCAAGCTTACTTTCTGCAGAATGGGATGTTTCGCCATAATCTCGTCTCTCCTCGATTGTCAAGTCTGTTGCATGCACATCAATGAAAACCAAATCCCGACCGTTCATCCGCGGCCGGCGTTCGGCGCTCTGCTCAGTTCAACGTAACCCATTTCTTTCTTCACGCTCTCTCTCCTCATTATCGTATGTATTCGTTCACCGACTGCAGTCGGTGAACAGTAATAATATTAGGACACAAAAGATAAGGTTGTCAATGGTTTGCCGAAAGCAAGAAAAGAAAAACCCGGCGGAGATTACCGCCAGTATCCATTTGCGTTCCAGCGTGGGAGGGATGGTGATGGAGTTCCAACCGCAGTTGAAATCGTGTTCCATGAAATACTCCATTCCTTGTTGCTTCATAGTGGGGAAAATGTCCGGTTAGTGCCGGAAATATCCGGATAGTGAGGAGAAATCTCCGGCCAATGGGATGAAGAAGGCCATACGTTCCTCAGCCGGCCGGCGTTGATGCAATGGGGGCGTTTTCAACGGCTGCTTCCTTGCAAGACTTGTAAGAGAAGATATCTTGTACAAAATGCAACATAAATGCTCTGTACTTGCTGTTCGTCCGTTTATGTTGCACAAAATGCAATTTATTGGGGTCAAAACGGGCGAAGATGATGATTTGACCGGTTTATGTTGCACAAAATGCAATATACTGCGCTCCGTGCCCTTTTC
>JAWLCZ010000170.1:0-8598 GCA_041686835.1 Paenibacillaceae bacterium
TAAGGGCTTTTGACCCGTTGCGTAATCCTATCATACTGAGGCGCTCCTATTTTTTCAAAGCTGAAATTAACGATCTACAGGAATTCTAACGGATAACGAAAGTTAAATAAATAACCACAACAGCTATCTACCGGTCTGTTGTGGTTATTATTTTTACGAGCGCCTACACGTCCTTTAACAATTCATAATCGAACCTTTTGATCGAAATTTGGTAATTTAGTAAGCTTGAAATTAGAAATTCTCAACACTTAAGTATTACACTACATTTTAGACCTTTCATTTTTTCATTGTTGCGGACCGTACTTTCTCTCATAAAACGCCGTGACGCTTTTCGCTCTGCGGATCACTTCCATGCGCAGCTCGTCCGGTTCCACTACTTCGATGAACGGTCCGAAACCGAGGACATATTCGCAAGCTTCTTGTATCGTTTCGAAGCGAATCGCCACTTTGCTCCATCCTTCATCATCAGGAGCGTCTATCCGCTCGACGCGCGCGAATCTCCCAGCCCACCGGAGACGGTGCATGATCGAGGCGTCGGCGCGCAGCGTTGCGGTGTAGCGCGGAAGATTGTCCACAAAATCGACGGTTGTCCGTTCCCAGAAAGCCGCAAGATCAAATGGCTCCGGCCGCTCAAAAGATTCATCGGTCAACCGGGCCTCCCGAATTCTGGAAATCCGATACGTTCGCTTTTCGCCTTCGACGGCGGCGACGAGGTACCATGCGCTGCCTTTGGCGACCAGGCCCAAAGGGTCGACCCGGCGCTCCACACTCGTGCCGTCGCCCCGTTCATACTCAATATCGATTTTGCGCTCTCTAAGGACGGCGTCCTGCAGAGCCGGCAAACATCCGACATCTTCACCCGTCCGCTGCCAGCCCGACGTGTCGATGAAAATGCGCTGCCGGACATATTCCGCGCTGCGGCGGAACACGGACGGAAGCGCCGCCAGCAGTTTAAGCAGCCCGGTTTCCGCGGCTTCGTGCAGCCCCAAATCCTTCAGCAGGCGGATCGGCTGGCTGGAAAACAGCGCCATAATTTCATCCGGTTTGAGGCCAGTAAGATTCGTCCGGTATCCTTCCATCAGCATCCATCCGCCGCCCGTTCCGCGCTCGGCGATCACCGGAATGCCTGCGGAGCTGAGCGCTTCCATGTCCCGCTGAATCGTCCTTTCGGATACTTCCAACCGTTCCGCCAGTTCCCTCGCCGTCAAACGCCGGTTGGTCTGCAGGAGCAGCAGAATCGTCAACAGCCGTTCAGCGCGCATCCGAATCACCTCCTCAAGGCCAATTCAATTTCCGCATTGCTCCGCCGCCGGCGCTTTCCCGTCCTTCCACACTCGGCTGATGTTCAGCAGCGTCTGACCGTCAAACGTCAGTTTAAACACGTCCGGAATGCTGAGCTGCTTCCAGAACGGCAAACCGTATTTGCCGTCAAAATAGTTCAACATTAATACCGTCATGTTGGCATGTGTGCCGATGACGACATTTTTGCCTTCGTACTGCGTCAGTACGCCGTTCAACGCATCGATTGCTCTTCGTTGGGCAGTTACGTTCGACTCCCCGCCTTCAAATGCAAATGAAGGATCTTCCCATAATTTTGTTAAAGCGGCTTCAAAATCAATTCCGGACTTCCCTATAGGCCGTTCGTCAAATGCTTTGTCAATCATGACGTCGATTCCCGCATGATCGGCAATTTGCTGCACGGTGCGGATCGCTTTTTCGCTGGGGCTTGAAATGACGGCGTGAATGTTTTCGGGAGCTAGCAGCTCCGCTATTTTGCGCGCGTCCTCCGCCCCGCGCTCGGATAAAGTGATGCCGTCCGCAGAAGGCATGGCATGCCTTACGATAAATACTTGGGTCGCCATTGGTTGCACTCCTTTACAATTACAGTTTTGCCGGTTAAAACATGGCAAGAACAGCGCGGCGTAACTATCTCCTATTGTATTATACTTCATCTTGGCGACATCGAGTGTCTTATTTTCCGCGCTTGCGGCATAACAAATAGAACCGCTTGCGGCAGGTTGACCGCCACCATGTGGCGAGCCGCGCGCGGCGAAAAGAAACAAAGAGACCGCTTGCGGTAATGCATCGCGGTCTCTATCAATAGCTTGTCACTTTGGCGAACGCCATAGCGGCATGTTCACCACTTTTCGCCGGCATTGCGCTGTTTGAGTCGTCCGGCCATGCCCACATCCCAAAGAGGCGCTCTTTCTTCGCTTAAACGAAGCGCCGCCTGCGATGCGAACAGTCCGAGCAGCACACCGGCGGACATGTCGGCAAACCAGTGAATGCCCAAATAAAAAATGGAAAAAATAATGACAGCCGCACTGCCGAGCACAAACCGCTCCCAGAACGCATTTCTCGATTTCATGGCGATGACCGCCAGCGATACGGAAATCGACGTGTGCAAGCTCGGAAAGCAGTTGTTCAAACCGGACAACGGACGGTATTCCGTTTCAAATGTCGGGAACACTTGAAGCAGCGGAAAGTCTACGTCCGGATGGAAGTGCCATACTTCGTTCACGGGAAAGAACAAATAAAACGGAATGGCCACCATGTAGTTGATCATGAGCGCATAGCACAGCGCGTAATACAGTTTATAGTTTTTCTGAAACGTGTAAATGCCGATAGAGGCAATCATGAGACTCGGAAAAAGGACGACATAAAAGTAGGAAAGCACGACGGTAAGCGCGTCGTTTTCAAACGCATGCTGAATCCACGCAACCAGATTGCCTTCCAGCTTGTAAATGGATAGGGTAAAATCGCCGTGCGGTCTCATTTTGCTCTCTACCCACAGCTCGATTTTGTTGAAGAAAAGAACGGCGATCATCGCCGCGAAATGCAGTGCATATTTGCGGGAAGTGATCATTTCCCGGACGAACGTTCCGGCAACGCGAAGAGGGTTTTTTCTCAAAGCAAGCAACAGCAAGACGAAAACCGTAGCGGCAATATATACGGTTACTTGCGTCATCGAATGAAACAAAACCATTAATCTCCCCCCTGCAACGCTATAATATGGGTACAACTTTCATATTATAGCATAGCCGGGGCGAAAGATTGAATGAGATTATTTTCCGGCGTTAACCCCTATCATTCCTCCGAGCGCTCCGACGACCAAACAGACGAGCAGGAAAATCGCCGTTTGCATATGGAAACCGGAGTCGAATCCAAGAAAGCTTGAAAGAATAATGATGAGCCCGTACGATAATCCCGTTATTCCGCCGTGATACCATCCTTTCAGCCCCGCTCTTTTGCCCGATACAAAACCGCCGATAAAGAGGGACAGGCAGTGAATGAAGTATACATAATCGGGAAGGGATGATTCTTTCATACCCGAGAACGTTAATATGGCGGACAGAATAAGCGCGGCCAACCCCAGACATACGAACGAGTACAGCAAACCGGATAACAGAGGGGAAGAAATGCGGACTTTACTCGCTACTTTACTCGCTTTGTTCACCGGATTCATACGATCATTCCTCCTTGTCTTGCTTACGATCATTGTATTGCCGTTCCGGGCGAATTAGTACATGTTTATGGACGGAAAGCCTAAGGCCGGGATCATGTGACTGATGATTGGGGTCGGCCCGATCCGGATAAGATTATTTTGCCATTAATTAATAAAACCATTTCTGCATGGCGCATTTCGTTGACGGTCAGAATACCAATTGACATCTCTTGAGGCAAGGAGGGAGTTCATTGGAGATTGTGACCATTTTTTTGCGCACGATTATCATTTACTTCGTCGTTTTCCTTGTATTAAGAATTATGGGGAAGCGGGAAATCGGCAAACTGTCCGTTTTTGATCTGGTCATCTCCATTATGATCGCCGAAATTGCCGTCTTCGTGCTGGAAGATGCGAACAAACCGATGTCCGAAGGGCTCGTTCCCATTTTCACGCTCGTTCTGATCCAGATTATGATTGCTTACATCTCTTTGAAAAATGACACGATTCGCAAATGGTTCGAAGGAAAACCGAGCTTGCTCATCCGCAACGGGAAACTCGACCGCGATGAAATGAAACGGCAGCGCTACAATTTGGACGATCTGATGCTTCAGCTGCGGAGCAACCAGATTACGAACATTGAGGATGTCGAATTTGCCTTCCTGGAAACGAACGGCCAGTTGACGGTCATTGAAAAAAAACGGCAGGAATCCGGCGATGCGAGCGAAGCGGGGAAAAACAATCGGCATCCGCTGCCCGGCATCCGTTTCGAGATTTTGCCTGTGCCGCTAATTATGGACGGAAAAGTAAACGACGATAATTTGGCGAAAATCGGCAAAACCCGGTTTTGGCTAAAAAATCAAATTCAGGAAAAAGGGGCGTCCGACTTCAAGGAAGTGTTTTTTTGTACGATCGACCACCGCGGGAATCTGTATGTGGATAAAAAAGAAAAATAATACGGCACAGCTAATTATCGGTCTTCACTTCACCAGTCTGCCTATCCACGGAATGCGCACCACATCGTGTTTATCGACGAGTTTCAGCCAAAACACGCAGCAAAGGTAAATGAAGCTCCCTATTAGGCAGGCCGCCATGAAACGAATCAGCTGCGAGTCCGTCCATGGCTGCGCCATGACATACATGCTGACCGCCCCCATCACAACCATGGCTAAGCCTACTTTCGCAAAATCGGCAAGCTTCATGGAAAATTTCAGCGTGCGGACGACGCTGTTCCAATGAAGGAGCGTAACGAGCACAATGTTCGCGTTGATGGCGATAATCGCGCCGATGATGCCGAACTGCGGTTTCGTCGCCAGCAGTACGATGAGCGCGAGTTTGATCGCGGAGCCGGTAAACGTATTCAGCAAAGCGGTGCCCGGCTTGTCGAGCGACTGCAGGGTGGCGGCAAGCGGCGCCTGGAAATAAATGAACAAGGCGACCGGTGCCATCATCTTCAGCATCGCGGCGACATCGGTATCGTTGTACAAAAACCGGCACAGCGGTTCGGCAAGCACATACATGACGACGACGCAAGGGGCGCCCGTTACGAGAGCGAGGCGCAGCGACTGGTGAAGCCGTTTGTGGATCGTTTTCATATCCCGTCTTGCGGCCGCTTCCGACAGCGTCGGCACAAGAGAGACGGCCAGCGAAGAAGTGAGGGCGGTCGGCATGTACAGAATCGGGATGACCATTCCCTGCAGCGCTCCGTACTGGGCGGTGGCGACCGCCGTAGCGACTCCCGCGACGGCAAGGCTTTGGGCGATCATGATCGATTCCAGCAGCCACGATCCCGAACCGACGAGCTTGCTTCCGGTCACCGGTACGGAAATATGCAGAATGCGGCGCAAATGAACGATGGCGCTTGATTTCCGCCCGCCGCTTTCCTCGCGGACGGCGCCGAGTGACGAATGGCTGCGTCTGAAATGGTAAAGCAGAACGGCCAATCCGCATATTTCGCCGGCGAGCGTGCCGAGCCACGCTCCCGCCGCGGCGTATTCCAGACCGTACGGAAGCAGCAAATAGGCGAACAGAATGACGGTGACGATGCGCATCAACGTTTCCGCAACCTGGGATGCGGCCGTCGGAATCATGTTGTGGCGTCCCTGAAAATAACCCCGGTACACGGAGGATATTCCGATAATGACAATCATCGGGCTCATGCTCAAAAACGCGTAGTATACCCGGCTGTCGGTGAGCAGATGCGACGTAATCCAGGGGGCGGCGGCAATGCAAATCGCCGTAAACGCGATCCCGAGCCCCGTAGTCAGCGATAAAGAAACGATCAAAATGGTGCGAACCCGGCTTTCATCTTTTTCGTATTCCGCTTCGGCGACCAATTTGGCCACTGCCAGCGGAATTCCGCCGACGATGAGCGTCAGAATGACGGCGAGAAACGGCCAGCTGAGCTGATACAATCCGACGCCTTCCGCGCCGATGACGCGGGGCAGCGTAATGCGCGGGATGAATCCGAGAATCCGGTTAATGATTCCCGCCGCGAGCAGTATCATCGTTCCTTTGATAAAAGATTGTCTCGTCACCCGGAACTCCTTCTTCCTCAAAGTTTGTGAAACAAACTGGCTTCGTAAGCATCGGCTGAGTTTGTGAAACAAACTGACTTCGAAAGCATTCGCCAAGTTTTCGTTAGAAAACTGGCTACGTAAGCATCGGCTGAGTTTGTGAAACAAACTGGCTTCGTAAGCATTTGCTGAGTTTGTGAAACAAACTGGCTTCGCAAGCCCCCTTGTACTAATTAATGGATATGCTTGTAGCGGTCGGGCTCATGCCTGCAAAATTTGCCGGCAGCGCGAATGGGGAAACGGCAGGATTCACCGCTTGCTTAGCGAATATGAATTACAGAGGGAGGGAGCGATAATGCCGGACATCGAACGCAATGAATGGATTGACAGCCTGTGCGCGAGCAAAGCGGAGGAATTTCGTCTGCTCGGATATGAGCACGTCACCGGGGAAGAAATCTGGGAATGTGTGAGCGACAAATACCATAAACACGGAATGCCGCCTCTGCATAAAGTGGTGAACGATATATTATCGCTGAAAGTGACCCAGTTCATGAATTGGATGACCTTAAGCATTTATAAAAACGTCCGCTGACGGCCCGAAAGTCAGCCGAACGCAACGCCAACGCATCCGGAATCGGCGGGGCCCGCTTGAAACGGGCTTTTTTTGTTGCCGATTTCCGGACGGAGTCCGGATTTGCCGTAAATTGACTCGCTTTTCCGGGGTAGGTATAATAGGAATATTGAGTATCGAAGGGAGACACGCGCGTTATGAACAGAAGGGTTGCGGCATTTCTACTGATTGTAGCGATTTCATTCGCCGTAATCGGCTGGACGAGCCCGGATCTTGTGAAAAAGATGAAGCTCGGCCTGGACTTGAAAGGCGGCTTTGAAATTCTTTATGTTGCGGAGCCGCTCGAAAAAGGCCAGACGGTGACGAAAGAGGCTTTGAGGGAAACGGCGAGAAGCTTGGAGAAGCGGGCGAACCAATACGGCGTCGCCGAGCCGGAAGTTACGCCGGAAGGGACGAACCGCATCCGCGCCAAAATTGCCGGCGTGGAAGACGAAGCGAAGGTGCGTGAAGTGCTGAAGAAGCCGGCGGATCTTACGTTCCGCGGACCGGACGGCACCAAGGAATTGATCGGCAGCGATTTTGTCGAAGGCGGGGCAAAAGTGGAATTCGATCCGCAAACGCAAATGCCTTACATCGCCTTGAAAGTGAAAGATGCAAACAAATTGGCGAAAGTGACGGAAAAGCTGCTGAACCAGCCGCTTGCGATTTATTTGGATGAGAGGGAAATTTCGGCGCCGGTCGTCAGAGCGGTCATCACGAACGGGCAGGCGACCATTACCGGGAATTACACTTACGACGAGGCGAAAGAACTGGCCGACATCATCAATCTTGGCGCTCTTCCGCTCAAATTGACGGAAAAGTACATGCAGAGGGTTGACGCCACTTTGGGGCAGATGTCGCTGCAAAAAACGGTGGAGGCGGGGCTTATCGGTTCGGCGCTTATCCTGTTGTTCATGTTTGTTATTTACCGCGTTCCCGGCCTCGTGGCCAGCATCTCATTAGTGATATACACCTGGCTCTTGCTGCTCGTTTTTTATTTGATGAACGTCACCTTGACGCTGCCGGGTATCGCCGCTTTCGTTCTTGGCATCGGCATGGCGGTTGACGCCAATATTATCACTTTCGAGAGAATCAAGGAAGAAATGCGCAGCGGCAAGACGATACTTTCCTCTTTGAAAGCAGGTTCGCGCAACTCGTTCCGGACGATTATGGACGCCAACGTGACGACGATATTGGCCGGTGTCGTGCTGTATTACATCGGTTCGGGATCGGTGCAAGGTTTCGCCCTTATCCTCATCATGAGCATTTTAGTCAGCATCGTGACCAACGTGTTTTTATCGCGCTTCCTGCTGCACCTGCTCATTCGCGGTAATGTCGTAAAAAAACCGGCTTATTTCGGTGTGAAGGAGGCGGAAATCAGTGAACTATAACAAGCTGGATTTCGTAAAATGCAGTAAATATGCTTTCGCGTTTTCCGTCATCATTACCGTTCTCGGCATCGTCACGCTGCTTGTGTTCGGATTGAATTACGGCGTCGATTTCAAGGCGGGAACGAACCTCGATATTACGGTAGGCCAGCCGATTGAAAAAGCGAAAGCCGAGCAGCTGATTAAAGATGCGGGCTTTGCCGCCGCTTCGATTACGGTGGGCGGGGACAACAACAGCCGCTTGAGCGCGCGGTTTGATTCGGTTCTGTCGGAAAACGACGTAAAGAAAATCATTGATACGTTTAAAGCCGAATACGGCGATAAAGTGTCGTCGGAAGAAAACACCGTCGACCCTTCCATCGCCAAAGAGTTGATCAACAAGGCGATTACGGCCGTTCTCATCGCCAGTCTCGGCATTGTATTGTATGTCAGTTTGCGGTTTGAGTGGCGGTTTGCGGTCGCGGCGATTGTTTCGCTTTTGCATGACGCATTCGCCGTCATCAGCTTTTTCTCGATTTTCCGCCTGCAGGTCAATTTGCCGTTTATCGTGGCCGTGCTCACGATTATCGGCTATTCGATTAACGACACGATCGTTATTTTTGACCGGATACGCGAAAATATGAGATTCGCCAAACTGAAGAC
>JAWLCZ010000171.1:0-5578 GCA_041686835.1 Paenibacillaceae bacterium
GGGAGGGCAGCAGTTAATAACTGCCGTGTCGGAAATTGATGTTCAAATTGGTAACGGTGAGTTTTTGGTTATCCTTGGTCCGAGTGGATGCGGGAAGAGCAGAAGAAAATGCGGGAGCGGACGCCCGACGGGTAACGCCGGACTTGTTTCGCGCCGAATGGGGCGCCATCACCACACCATCACCAAAACTGGCCGGGAGGAAAAAAGAATGAGCCCGATGAAACCGATAAAACCAATGAAACCGACGGAACGGATGAACCCGACAGACACGAATGAGAGGAACGGCGCCGCCGACACGTTTCCGCTCATCGATGCGCACCTCCATCCGGATTCGTACGCGCCCGAAGAACGGAAGCTTCTGCTGGACGGGCTGGCGGAGCATGGAATCGAGGCGGTCATCGCCGTATCAATGCATCTCGATTCGTGCCAAGCGAACCGCGTTCTTGCGCAGGCGATGCCGGGCACGGTGAAGCCGGCGTACGGCTTCCATCCGGAGCAGCCGCTGCCCGGCGAGGAGGAGCTTGCGCGTCTGATAGAGTGGATTCGTTCGCATAGCGGCGAAACGGCGGCCATCGGCGAAGTCGGGCTGCCTTACTATACCCGCCTGGAAGCGGAAAAGCGCGGAGAACCGTTCGCTCTTGCGCCGTACGCCGAACTGCTGGAGCAGTTTGTCCGGTTGGCGAAGGAGCTTGACAAACCGATTGTGCTGCACGCTGTATACGAAGACGCCGACATCGCCTGCGATTTGCTGGAGCGCTATAATGTGTCCCGCGCGCATTTCCACTGGTTCAAAGGCCCGCGCAAAACGGTGGAACGCATGGCGGAGAACGGATATTTCATCTCCTTTACTCCGGACATTGTGTACGAGAAAGAAATCCGCGACCTGGCCGCCCGCTATCCAGCCGACCAGGTCATGGCGGAAACGGACGGCCCGTGGCCGTTCGAAGGCCCGTTCGCCGGACAAATGACGCATCCGCGCATGGTGCGGGACGTCATCGCCGCCTGGAGTGAAATCCGGAACGTGCCGTTCGATGAAGCCCGGCGGATCATATATGACAATACGAAGCGGTTTTACCGGTTGTAAATGAAATGTGCCGATCGGCGCCGTCACGAGACATGCCGGAATTTCTTCCGGCGCGATAAAATCCAGCAATAAAATCACGCGATAAAATCCATTGACAGAACCTCGCGCGTCCTTTATGATTTTTGTGATAATGATTCTCATTCTTGTGGAAATGTTGCCTACCTGGTTCGCTTCTGACGCCGGGCTTGACCGCATTTCTGCCGCAGGAGGAACATGGCATGGAGGAAGCGATCGATTTCTCACTGGCGGAAAAATATTTCCAAATCTCGCCGAACGGCGCTGAAAATGCGGCATTTTCCGTTCCCGCCGCCGATTTGCTCCGGCCGGAAACGATGAACGAAACGCTCAGGCGCAGCGGCGAAATGTTGGGCGCGTTCGGTCCTGAGCTTGCCGCTTCCTTTGTCGGATTGGCTTTTTTCAACGTTTGCGCCGTATCGCTAATCTTTCTGTCGCAATCGAATCGGGAACTTGATTTGTCGCTGGACAACCTGACGCTACAACTGGTTCCGCACGGGAAGCTGGTTGTTGGCGCCTTCCGGGTAATGGAGAAGCGTTGGCGGCCCGTCCCGGAAACGGAGCGTGAAGCGGCCGTCGCCCGCTATTTGACGGAATTGTTCCGGAAAACGATCAATCCGGTCGTCGAATCGGCTGCCGCCCATGCGGGAGTCAAACCGGATTTGATCTGGAACCAGTACGGAGCGAGAATGGCATGGGTGCGGGATTTCGTGCAGGAGCTTGAAACGCGAAGCGACTTCAAAGAGCGGTTTGCCCGGGATTACGAACTGCTTGCAGGCGGCTTGTCCCCCGATGTGTTCAACCGGAGGAAAAATCCGTTCGCGCATAACCCACGATACGTTGACAGCCCGTGGCAGCCCGGCAAAAAAGTGATCCTCCGCTCCTCGTGCTGCATGTATTACCGCCGGGAAGACGGGCAAAAATGCTATAACTGCCCCCTGCTGACGGATCAGGAGCGGGAGCGGATGCGGAAAGCGATAGAAGCGTCGCGCGATCATTCGGCGTAACCGGAGGGACGATGAGAGCGCGGTCTGGCCGGAAAAAAAGCGCGGCGATCATCGAGGCCGTCCCATGCCGATGCGCGGCTGACGGGACCGGCCTCTTTGACGTTCTATCATCAACTCTTTTTATACCGCTTCCTCCCGAACGCTTCCCCCGGTAAACTGGCTGTTGTACAGATCGGCGTAAAACCCGCCCTTGGCCAGAAGCTCGTTATGGCTGCCTTGTTCGATGACGCTGCCGTTGTTCATGACGAGAATCAAGTCGGCGTCGCGGATGGTCGAGAGTCTGTGGGCGATGACGAAGCTCGTTCTTCCTTTCATCAGCTCGCTCATCGCCTTTTGAATGTAGACCTCGGTTCTCGTATCGACGCTGCTCGTCGCTTCGTCAAGAATAAGGATGGCCGGGTCGGCGAGAATCGCGCGGGCTATCGTCAGAAGCTGCTTCTGCCCCTGGGAAATATTCGACGCTTCTTCATTCAGGACGGTGTCGTATCCGTCCGGAAGCGTGCGGATAAAATGGTCGGCGTGCGCCGCTTTTGCCGCGCTCACAATTTCTTCTTCCGAAGCCCCCTCCCGTCCGTATGCAATATTGTCCCGTATCGTGCCGTTAAACAGCCACGTATCCTGAAGCACCATGCCTAACAGGCTTCGCAAATTGCCGCGTTCAAGACGCGTAATGTCGACGCCGTCTATCGTGATTGTGCCGCCGTCGATTTCATAGAAACGCATCAGCAGGTTGACCAGCGTCGTTTTGCCCGCGCCGGTCGGGCCCACAATCGCGATGGTTTGCCCTTGTTTCACATCGATATTCATGTTTTCGATCAGCGCAACGTCTTCTTTGTAGCTGAACCTGACGTTTTGGAACCGGACTTCGCCTTTCGGGGACGCAATCACTTGCGCGTCGGCGGCTTCCGGGACTTCTTCCTGCTCGTCGAGAAGCTCAAACACACGTTCCGCCGACGCGATAGCCGACTGAATGATATTCGCGATATTGGCCGTCTGGGTGATCGGCTGGGAAAATTGTCTCGCGTATTGAATGAACGCCTGAACGTCCCCGATTTGAATCGCCTTTTTCGTGACCAGCACCCCGCCGACGACGCAGATCAGCACAAAACCGATGTTGCCGATGAAAAACATGAGCGGCATGATGATGCCGGACACAAACTGCGCTTTCCAGCCGGATTGGTAGAGCTTTTCGTTAATATCGTCAAATTTTGCGATGGATTTGTCCTCGTGTCCGAACGCTTTGACAATCGTATGGCCTGTGTACATTTCCTCCACATGGCCGTTCAGTTCCCCGAGATGCTTTTGCTGCCCCATAAAATAAACCTGCGAGCGGGAGGCAATCGCCTTGATGACGACTAAGCTGAGCGGCAAGGTCAAAAGGAGCATTACGGTCATCAACGGGCTGATGGTCAGCATCATGACGATGACGCCGACGAGGGTGACCACGGAGGTAACGAGCTGCGTAAGGCTTTGCTGCAAAGTGGTACTGATGTTGTCCACGTCATTGACGACGCGGCTTAAAATTTCCCCGTGCGTCCGCGAATCGAAAAATTTAAGCGGCAGGCGCGAAAGTTTATCGCTCACTTCCTTGCGCAGATGGTAAACCGTCCTTTGCGCCACACCCGCCATAATATATTGCTGAAGATAACCGAAGCTTGCGCTCAATATATAGAGCCCGCCCAGCACCAGAAGAATCCGGAAAATATGATCGAAATCGATCCCTGCGCCGGGTACGCCCTTCACCTTCGCCATCATGCCTTCGAACAACAGGGTCGTCGCGTTGCCCATCATTTTCGGGCTGACAATGGCGAACACGGTGCTGAGCACCGCCGTGATCAAGACGGCGAGCAGTTGAACTTTATAAGGCTTTAAATAGCCGAGCAGCCGGCTGAGCGTCGCTTTGAAATTTTTGGCTTTTTGCACCGGCATGCCCATCGCCATGCCGGGCCCCCCGCCCATCGGGCCTCTGCCCATCGGACCTCTGCCCCATCCCCCGGCGGGCCTTTGATTGCCGCGTGTTTCGCTCATGCGATCTCCTCCTCCGAAAGCTGTGACGACACAATTTCCCGGTATACCTCACACGTATTCATCAGCTCCCGATGATTGCCGATTCCGGCAATCCGCCCCTCATCCAGGACGATAATCCGGTCCGCGTCCATGACCGTGCTCACCCTCTGCGCGACGATGATCACCGTGGAATCGACCGTTTCCTGCCTGAGCGCCGCGCGCAGCTTGGCGTCGGTCTTATAGTCGAGCGCCGAGAAGCTGTCGTCGAATATATAAATTTGCGGTTTTCTCACCAGGGCTCGCGCAATGGACAGACGCTGCTTCTGTCCGCCTGAAACGTTCGTGCCGCCTTGGGCGATTACGGAATCAAACCCGTCCTGCATTTTCAAAATAAATTCGGAGGCTTGAGCGATTTCGGCCGCATGCCTTACCTCTTCGTCGGACGCATCTTCTTTGCCGTAGCGGATATTGTCGGCAACGGTGCCCGTAAAGAGAACCGCCTTTTGCGGAACGTAACCGATCCGGGCTCTCAGGTCCTGCTGCCGCATATCGCGAACGTCGACGCCGTCAATCAAGATGCTGCCGCGCTCAACGTCGTAAAAGCGCATCACCAGGCTGACCAGCGTCGATTTGCCCGAGCCGGTGCCGCCGATAATCGCGGTCACTTCGCCGGGATGGGCGCTGAACGTTATGCCGGAGAGCGCGGGCTGTTCCGCTCCGGGGTAGCTGAAGGTGACGTCGCGAAATTCGACATGGCCCCTTCTCTCGGCCGCATGGCGAACGTTCGCCGCATCCCCGATGGCGGTTTCCGTGTCCAGCACCTCGTTGATGCGGACCGTGGAAGCCGAGGCGCGCGGAATCATGACGAACATCATCGACACCATAATGAGCGAGAACAAGATTTGCATGGCGTATTGAATGAACGCCATTAAATCGCCGACCTGCATATTCCCGTCGTTGATGCGGATGCCGCCGAACCAAATAATGGCGATGGTGGAGAAGTTAAGAATCAGCATCATGAGCGGCATCATGGACGCCATAATTTTGTTCACTTTTATCGCGGTATCGGTAAGATCGAGGTTGGCTTGATCAAATCGCCGTTTTTCATGGTCGATGCGGTTGAACGACCGGATGACGCGAACCCCGGTAAGACTTTCGCGCAAAACGAGATTCAATTTGTCCAGTTTGACCTGCATCGCTTTGAACAGCGGTATCCCTTTACGGGCGACGGCAAAGATGGCGGCGGCCAAAACCGGGATGATCACGACGAGGACGAGCGACAGCGTGGCGTCCTTGGACACCGCCATAATAATGCCGCCGATGCACATGAGCGGCGCCATGACCATCATCCGCAGCATCATCATCAACACTTGCTGAACCTGGGTAATGTCGTTGGTCGTCCTCGTAATGAGCGAGGCCGTGCCGATCTTGTCGAACTCCTGCAGCGAAAAGTTTTCAACATGGG
>JAWLCZ010000171.1:5588-8322 GCA_041686835.1 Paenibacillaceae bacterium
CCGCGGATATTTTGGCCGACAGCCAGCTCGCCGCAACGGAGAAAACGGCGCCGGCGGCGGCTACCAGGAGCATGAACCCGCCGATTTTCAAAATGTAAGGGATATCTCCCTTAACAATTCCGATGTCCACGATCTCGGCCATCAAGGTCGGAAGATACAGCTCGGAAAGAGTTTGCAGAAACGTAAGCGTCAGCACAGCAACCAGAGAAATCCGGTACGGTTTCAAAAACCTGAACAATTTTACCATGTTCCTTCATCTCCGCTCCATCTGAATGGAAATCAACTTTGATGCGCCGCGTCCCGCCTGACAATCGCCATGCAAGCCGCAATCGCATCATCCACATCTTGGGCAATGGATTGCCTTACTTCCTCGATGCTCTTCCCTTCATTCCGCATGACCCGGCTCCTCTCCCGAAAATATCCCATCGCGTGCGAAACGGCCCCCCAAAACTGCGCGGCAAGGAGCCATGGGGACATTGTCCTGATTTCCCCGGACTGCATCCCTCTTTGCAGCGTTTCGGCAAACACCTGCAAATATTCGACGTGCCAGTTTTTCATGCGTGCCAGTTCCTCTTCGGTAAAAATGATCTTCATATCGTGACCCATTCTCATAAAAAACAGGACATATTCCGATTCTTCCAGCATACTGTGAAACGTGGAGCTGATATACCTCTCCAGAAGAACAAGAACGGGACCTTCTTTGGCGAGGGAAGTTTGAACATGTTGTTTGGCTTTTGTCGTCATATAGTTGAACAGTTCGCGGAACAAAGACAATTTATCTTTGTAATAGTAATAGACCAGACCTCTTGCCATTCCTGCCTGTTCCGCGATGTCGCCGATTTCCGCCGCGGCGTAGCCTTTTTCCGCATAAACCTTCAGCGCGGCCTTTAATATTTGTTCCATCCGCTGACGGCGGATTTGTTCGTTTTGTTGTTTGGAACGCGGCATGATTCCTCTCCTTTTTATTTGACTTTCATGTTAGTCAGAATATAACCTGCGCTTCTTTTCCATGTCAAGCGCATTTTCTTCGAATCCGTTACCGACTCTCATAGTCAATTTATTTACGTTGACGTTAACGTTTGAACGCTCTATAATTTGTACAGTAATAACGAAGCGGAAGTCACATCATTTACCCGAGGAGGAAATGCAATTCATGGATACAGTAAGGATGCACAAAGGAACTCCGTTCCATGGTTTCCAGCCGCATCGGAACGAAGTGGACTTTGTTGGCCGGCATTGCATTCATCGTTTTGTTTTCTGCATGTGGAGGACTTTCAAATAGCATATGGCAAATTGTGGAATTTCGCGGCGGCTGGGGGTTGGGCAACGCCTTGTTCATAGCGACGGCCCTTTCCGCCATCGTCGGATTATCCGGGGGAAGCACGGCCAAGGCCATCATTTTATATGAAGCCGCACTCGGGCTGGGAATATCGGTAGGGCCGCTGCTGGGCGGAGAATTGGGTTCAATCTCCTGGCGCGGGCCGTTCTTCGGCGTAAGCGCTCTGATGATCGTTGCCTTCTTTGCCGTGCTCGTTCTGATGCCCCGTGTGCCGAAACCGCAGAACCGCAGTTCTCTGCTCGATCCGTTCAAGGCGCTGCGTTATCGCGGGCTTTTCACTTTGGGGATTACCGCGCTTCTGTATAATTTCGGATTTTTTACCTTGTTGGCCTATACGCCGTTTGTCATGCATTTGGACGAACATGGTCTCGGTTATGTTTTCTTCGGTTGGGGCGTCCTGCTTGCCGTTACTTCCGTATTCACGGCACCTGTCCTGCAGCGGAAGCTCGGAAGCGTTCGTTCCATATGCCTCATGCTGCTCTTCTTTGCCGTCGACCTGCTCATCATGGGAATCTGGACGTCAAAAATACCGGTCATTGTAGCGGTCATCGCCGCCGGAGCCTTCCTCGGCAACAACAACACGTTAATTACGACCGCCGTCATGCAAGCTGCGCCGGTCGAACGTTCGACCGCTTCCGCCGCATACAGCTTTATCCGATTCGCCGGCGGCGCTGTAGCGCCTTGGCTTGCCGGCAAGCTGGCCGAATGGTACAACCCGCACGTTCCTTTCTACATGGGCGCTCTGATTGTAGCCTGCGGGATTGCGGTAATATGGCTCGGACGCAACCATCTGCAACATATTGACGCGGCCGGTTCGCATCACTGATACCGGAGGATTCGGCCTTGCGCAGGATGGGAGACGCCCGGGCCCCCTTAACATCCGGAATGTTTCGCGTTACTGGCCTGACGCCGTCTTCCAGCTCGCGTAATGGTGCACGGCTGTTCCGGCAAAGGATGGATAGTCTTTGAGCCGCTCGTTTAACCGGAGCAGTTGTTCGTTCATATAGCCGGCGCCTTCCTCGTAGAACGTGACGAAATCCCCTTCCGAACTAGGGGAAATTTCTACGCCGACAACGACGGGTTTGCCTAATGCGGCCGCTTCCAGCAGCACATTTTCCGCAATGTTGTGGATGTTTTCCGCCGTATCCCGGTACGCCATCACGGCAATGCCGTCGAATTGCCTGATCATCCAGCCGCTTACCGTTTCCTCGCTGTCCGGCGCTTGATATTTATACAACCAGAACGGAAGCGCCGCGACCACCGGCAGCTGCATGTCCGCCGCTTCCTGGACCAAATACGTTACATTGCTCTGCCACTGTTTCAGCACAGAGGTCAAATCGCTCTTCCATTCCGGAAGCAAATACGGCTCGATATCGACATGAATACCCTTGAACT
>JAWLCZ010000172.1:0-8268 GCA_041686835.1 Paenibacillaceae bacterium
GGAACAATATAAAAATTGGTTAGTTACAGATTTAAAGGATGCAATCGATAATGATAGTTTCGAAGATATTGATAAAATTTGTAACATAATTGCAAGCGAATTAATTAATTCGGGTTGGTCACCTAATGGATTAAGAAAGTTAGGTAGGAAGATATTTCAACAAAGAGCAAAATTGTTTAATGATAAATGGAATGAATTCACAAGAATTCTTAGCTCACGATTCCAAACTTTTTATTGTTACTTTCAATGCACTTCAAATATTCCAGCAGAAATTTTAACACAACTAGATTTAACCATAATCTCAGGAAATGAGATTATTTCTAAACATCCGAGAGCAAGATGTGAACATAACGTCAAGCGAGATGGAACTTATATAGCAACAGAACCGAGAGCTATGCCTGATGATATCGAAGGAGCCATTCAAAATGGGAGAGAAGCTTACTTATTAAAATTGTCAATTCTAAGTTATTACAATTATACATGTACGACTTCAGGTTCAGTAGTAGTAGTGTATCCCAATAATTTAGGTAGTATAGCAATTGATTCTGAAGACTTATGGTATAACCAGTCTTTAAAAGGGACTTCAAATTTCTCGAATCTTGAATATGTTTTGCGTTTGTTAAAGAGTGATTATTTAGAAGAAAGAAGTAAGCAGCGGATAGAAAATGTGTTTAGGCAATATAGATTAGCGACTGATTCAATTTCGATTGAATCATGGTTTACAAATAGATGGATAGCCCTAGAGTCTTTTTCAGTAACTGGACGTTATAATTCAATAATTCAACATATTAAAGAATTAGTACCTGCCGTACTTTGTAGCAGATACTTATATCGTATTATGAAAAATTTTTTATATGATTGTCAGAGATGTGGCGTAGTACCAACCTATAATGGAAATACCATAGATACTAACGATCCTTCTTTTTCCGATATTGAGTCAATTGTAAATGTATTTAGGGATAAGTCCGAGCTCGCTAATCTCCGAAGTATATGTTCGAATAACAATTTGTTGAAATATCGTTGTGAGTGTATAGCAACACACCTTGTTGACAACAATTCATTGAAAAAGTTTATTTCTGGGCATCACGATAGAGTTTCAAAACAAATTCAGAGAATATATAGAGTAAGAAATAATATTGTTCATTCTGCCAAAGTTGAAACAGATCTGCTCCCATTAACCATTTATTTGGATTACTATTTAAAATCAGTGGTTTCCGAAATAGTCTACAGATTGAACCAAGGGAAATTCCATGATCTTGCAGAGATATACGCTTGTTTAGAAGAAAATTATAACGCGACCATAGAGGTTTTAGAGGGTAAAACACTGTATGATACGCAATTAATATTAAAAGGCCCGTTGTTTATTAATTAGTGTCCCCTGAAAAAATCGATTGGTGATCGCAATACAAGTTCAGTTGAGATTTTCAGGGCGTTACATTTACCACTTTGTTCCATTCATTTGGCTAATTTGATCATTTGGGCGGCTCTTCTGAGGTTATGAACCCAGATTCCCAGCCCAATCCAAGTTTTTGAGCCAGCAAAGCCCCTATATCGGCTGCGGCCTAAACCGTACTTCCGTTTCAGTAGACTGATTTTCGCTTCACCTGCAGCGCGGTAACGCTGTAAGTCTTTGTACCACAGCTGATTCTCAAGCTCAGTACGCTTCTTGCTCTTCTTGCCTCGAAAAGGCGTGCTGATTCGTGCAACACCGAGTTCTTGAAGATGGGTTTCGTTCTTCTTAGAGCCGAAACCACGATCCGTTGCTACCACATGAGGAGCGGAGCCGAAACGCTTCTTATGCTGCTCTACTGCTGGCACGAGCATCTCATCATCCGAAGGATTGCCATGATACAACTCATATCCGGTGACAAATCCACTTTCCGTCTCATCGATGCGGACCTTGTATCCGAATTCGGCTGTTTTGGAAAGCTTGCCCTTCTTGATCGGTCGTGCTTCCGGGTCAAAGAAACTCACGATTCGATCTGGGATGATTCGATTGCCGGAGACGACTTGCTTGGCTTGGTTCACCAGCTTCCTGGTTAAGTCGATCGCATCGCCAAGTTGCTGTTTCAGCGTTTTGACGGATGCTTTTCCTTTATCCTTCGTGTTCATCATGACAGTCGCAGCACGTTCACAGACGCCATCAGTTAGCGTGGCAACTTTTTCGGTAATCGCGTTTAGCTCTTCCCAGGATTCCTGGGTGCGACGACGCAGTAACTTGGCAATGGAAAGGATGTGATCCTTCACTTCTTTCGTTTTATCTTCGAATGATCGTGTAGCCTCTGAAGCGACTTGACGTATCCGTCCAACCAAGCGAGTGATGACCTTGACACCATCTTGCAATAAGGTGGCATCCGTGGGATGATGCACGTCGGATTCGACCACCGTGGTGTCCGTACGAAATTTACGATGCTTGAGTACATTTGCTTCGTCCAACTTTTGCAGAAGCAGTTCATTGAGTTGTTCCACCCACTCGTCTCCATAGCGCTTTCGCGCTTTGATCAAGGTGGTGGGGTCTGGCATTTTCTCATCAATGGGGATCCGGCAAAAGCGACGCCAGGTCAGGCTGTCACCAACTTCCTGAACGAGTGTTTCGTAGCCAAAGTTGTAACGACGCTTCAAGTACATCAATCGTAAGAAGGTTTCTATCGCCTTCGTTGGACGACCTCTTCGGGTTTGATGCTTTTCCAAAAAGGGCTGCATGAATCGCTCATCGTCAAGCAGTGCATCGACTTTTGCCAGTTCTTCTGGCAGTGACCAAACCGATTCCGGAATGATCGCGTCCCACAAGGTCAATTGCTCTTCACGAAGTTTCAACATTTTGATCACCTCAAAAGGAATTTCGAGAGGCAATGTTGAATTCATGAACATGGGAATTCAACTCACCTCGTTGGATGGATTGTTATCTGGACAATAACAATTTCCAGTTTGAGGGTTTGAATTCCTTTTTATTTTGATTACAATCCCTGATTTTTTCAGGGGACACTAGCTAGGCGCGCTTGCACGGAATGCAACTGATTAGGGGCAAAACGGGCGAAGATGACGATTTGACCGGTTTATGTTGCACAAAATGCAATATACTGTACTCCTTGCCCTTTTCCCTGGGCATATGTTGCATTTTGTGCAGCCTATGATACATGGGGTTGACCGCCATCATGTAGCGAGCCCGCGCGCCGGGTCGGGGTCACTCGTCGGACTCTCTGGTCACTCGCCGGTCACTCGTCGGTCAGGCATCTGTCTCTCACCGGTTACTCGCCGATCACCCACTCGTCGGTCACCCGCCGGTTATCCGCTGGTCACTCGCCTGTCCACTCGCCGTGCGGCGCCGCAACACGCCTGGAGAGGCGGGTTCCTCCCATTCGAAGTTGGACTAGCGAGAATAAACATTCCGGCGTGAACAAAAAACCGTCCGGACAAATCACCGGACGATTCCACTTTACGAACAAACCCGTACATTCGAGCGTAGGGAGGGACGGGTATGGAGATAATCGGATCGGGTACCAAACGCTGTTGAAATTCGTGGGAGTTGGAATGGATTAGGCAGAAATCACGATTACAAATGCGTGCCCGCTAACGCTTTTCCACCCCTTACCCTTCCCTTTTTTGATATGCCTCGGATCTCTTCCACTTCTCTTCCGCTTTTCTTATCCCTACGATCTTCGATGCGGTATTCGTATCAACTCCCGACTACCTGTGTGCGGTGCGCCCCATGGTGGCGGTCAACCGCATGTATCGTCATCATGCCGTGTTCCCTACAAAGTGCAAGGCGGTCAACCACATGATGAAGGGTCTCGCGTAGGTACCGGACATCAAATCCCTTATTTTTATTAAAAATGCTCCATCTCTGTGTTTTGCGGACACACGGTATCTTATTGAGCAAAAACCGGTCCGTTTCAACGCCGGAACACGCAAATAACGGATTGTATGTCCGGTTTCAATCCGAATTGGACGGATTTTCGCACAAATAACGACTCTGGTGTCCGTCTTGAATTCGTCGGGTCCCCTCCAGCGAGAAGTTTCTCGATTGCATATACGTGCAAGCGTACATTCCTCTCCGTACCCTTAATGTAACCCTTTGGTTCTGTAAAGGACTTAAACGCGCTTTCTCGTCAATCTGAGCCGGATCGATCCGGATTCCAAACTAGAGATTGCCGCATCCATGATGTATCGGAGCGGCGATTGCCGCATCCCTGTATGTAGATGATCGCTGCCGTCAACGCATGCGTTTTTCCTAATCCTCGAAAGGCACCGGAAGTTCACGGCCCTCGGCGGCGGATTTTTCGGTCGTCTCGATCACGGCGATCGTGCGGCGCGCTTGTTCCGGCTTGACGATGAGCCCGGTACCGTTCGTCAAATGGTCGGCAATGTTTTGGTAGTAAGCAATATGGTTGTCTTTGAGGTAAGGAACTTTCGTCTCTATCTGCAGTCCGTTCACTTCGGTCTGCAGCGTAAGGTGCCCATCCCAATCGTCGATAACGGCGCCTTTCGTCCCTAATATGCGACGAGGGGCTTTTCCAAGCCTGGCGATTGAACTTTGCTGCAGGAAGGCCACCGCTCCGTTCTCAAACTCAATGATGCTGTCGATATGGTCCTCGTTGGACGTTTCATGCCATACCCGGTTTTGGATAAATCCGCGCACCGACTGGATTTTGCCCGGCATAAATCCGAGCAGCCAGTCGATATAGTGCGCGCCCCAGTCGTATAAGGCGCCTCCGGAAATTTTTTTGTCCGAGCGCCACCATGTTCCGGGTTTATGGTAACCGCCCATGTACATTTCGACATGGAAGATGTCACCCAGAATGTCCCGCTTTATCAGATCCTGGAGCGTCAAGTACCATCCATCCCAACGGCGGTTATGGTAGACGGACAGCATCAACCGCTTTTCTTTCGCTTTCCGTACGAGTACATCCGCATCCGCGGCATGAATGCACATCGGTTTTTCCAGAATGCAGTGCTTGTTGCTCTCCAAAACCTTCATCGCCAGAGGAGCGTGGGTATTATGCGGTGTAATGACCGTGACTAAATCGATATCCGGCTCTGCAAGCAAATCTTCGACCTTCGTGAAAACGCGTATTCCCGGAAAATCTTTGGCCGCTTGCTCCACACGGACCGGATCGAGGTCGCAGGCGGCGACGAATTCGATGCCAACGGCTTTCATCTGCTCCGCGTGATGCTTCCCCATGTTAAATGCTCCGCCGTAACCGATGACGGCGCCACGAAACGTTTTCCCGCTTGCCATTGTTCTTCTCTCCTTTACTGTCATAAGTTCAGCCGTCAGTCATTCTCATGCAGTCCTTAAACTTATATTCTTTTCCAATCGAAATGTTCCTTCTTCCGTTTTCTTTTCAACCCCTTTACTGAGGACGGACAAGCGGCGGAATTTTCATGAACTTTCACGGGACAGACATTTCACCGTTTTCGCAAGCATACTTTTTAACAGCAAAAGCTTCTATCAAAGCCTTTCGATGACGCGGGTTCGTCATTAAGCGGAGCTTTCGTTCGTTAACTTCGGCTTGCGCCGATTCATGTCCCTCGTATAACACTGGATAACACTTCTTGGGAAAGGATGAAGGTCAATGTGTGGAATTACGGGATGGATCGACTGGAACAAAGACTTGACGCATTATCCGTCCATACTTGAAAACATGACGGAAACCATGTCCCTCCGCGGACCTGACGCTTCGGGCACCTGGATTACGGTCCACTGCGCTTTGGGACATCGGCGGCTGAGCGTCATCGACCCGGAAAACGGCGCGCAGCCCATGTACCGCAAATATGGCGGACATACGTATACCCTCGTTTATAACGGAGAGCTTTATAACGCATTGGAACTGCGCAGGCAGCTGCAATCCCGCGGGCATTCGTTTCAAACGCATTGCGATACGGAAGTTCTGCTCGTTTCCTATATCGAATGGGGGCCTGACTGCGTCGACAAGCTGAACGGCATATTCGCTTTCGCCGTCTGGAACGATAAAGAGCAGTGCCTGTTCATGGCCCGCGATCGGGTAGGGGTTAAACCGCTATTTTATGCCCATCAGAGCGGCGCGCTCCTGTTCGGCTCGGAACCGAAAGCGATATTGGCCCATCCCGACGTTCCGGCGGAAATCGACGCCGAAGGATTGGCGGAAATTTTCGCCGTCGGTCCGGCCCGCACGCCGGGGCACGGCGTATACCGCGGCATGGCGGAGTTAAAGCCCGGACATTGCCTGATGTACGACCGAAACGGACTGAAAATCTTTCCCTATTGGAAGCTGGAAAGCCATCCGCACACCGACGATGTTGACGCGACGGCAGCCAAAGTACGCGAATTGCTGCAGGATACGGTCGAACGGCAGCTGGTGTCCGACGTACCCGTCTGCACCTTGCTGTCCGGCGGTCTCGATTCCAGCGCGTTGACCGCGTTTGCCGCCGATTACTACAAGCGAACCGGCGGCGGAATACTCCGCACCTATTCCGTCGATTATGTCGACAACGACCTTCATTTTCAAGCCAACGCGTTCCAGCCGAATGCCGACGCGCCCTGGATTCAGCGGATGAGCGATTATTTGCAGACCGAGCATCATTATGTCGAATTTGACACTCCGGAGCTTGTGGAGGCATTGAGAACGGCCGTCATTGCCCGTGATCTGCCCGGCATGGCCGATGTCGACGCCTCCCTTTATTTATTTTGCCGGGAAATCAAAAAAGGGGCGACGGTGGCGATTTCCGGGGAAGCGGCTGACGAAATTTTCGGCGGATATCCATGGTTTCACCGGGAGGAAGCATTGGACGCCAACACGTTTCCGTGGGCGCTGTCCACAAAAGAACGCGTCCGGTTGCTTGCTCCGGATTTGATTGAATGGATCCGCCCGGAACAATATGTCGCCGACCGGTATGCTGAAGCGCTTGCCGAAGTGCCGCGCCTGCGGGGGGAAGATCCGCAGGCGGAGCGCATGCGGGTTATGTCTTACTTGAACATTACGCGGTTCATGCCCACTCTGCTCGATCGGAAAGACCGGATGAGCATGGCGGTCGGACTGGAAGTGCGCGTTCCATACTGCGACCATCGGCTGATCGAGTATGTCTGGAATATTCCATGGGAAATTAAAACGGCAGGGGAACGGGAAAAAGGGATTTTACGCAGGGCGCTGAACGGCACGCTCCCGAACGACGTGCTGGCAAGAAAGAAAAGCCCGTATCCGAAAACGCACAATCCGAGCTATTTGAACGCGGTTAAAGCCGGAGTGCTGGATATCCTGGATGATCCATCCTCGCCTATATTGCCGTTCATCAATGTAAACCGCATCCGGGAAATGGCCGCCCGCGCGACGGACGGATTCCATTTTCCCTGGTTCGGTCAGCTGATGACCGGCCCCCAGCTGTTCGCTTATTTGATCCAGGTGAATGCTTGGCTGCGCGAATATAAGGTGTCGGTACGATAAAATAAGAGGCGGGACATCGGGACCCGCCTCTTATTTTTTCCGGGATTGGAGCAGTTGGAACAGCCGGCGCAACGCCTTGCCGCGGTGGCTCACTTCATTTTTTTCCTCCGTCGTCAATTCGGCCATCGTTCTCTCGAAACGGGGCAAATAGAATAACGGATCGTAACCGAATCCGTTGCTACCGCGCGGCTGTCCGATGATATAGCCTTCGCACGACCCTTCCGCGCGAATCGTCTGTCCGTTTGCGGGATCGACGAGCGCCAAGGCGCAAACGAACCGCGCCGGGCTTAAAAAGCGCTGTGTGCTTTCATGATTCGCGCTTTCATGGTTCGTCACGCGGCGCAGTTCTTCAAGCAGCTTGCGGTTATTCTGTTCGTCCGTAGCCTTCTCGCCGGCGTAACGCGCCGACCTGACGCCCGGCAAACCGTTCAACGCATCCACGCATAATCCGGAATCGTCCGCCAATACCGGCACGTCCAACCGTTCGGCAATGATTCTCGCCTTTTTTTCCGCATTTTCGGCAAATGTGCGGCCATCCTCGACGATATCCGGCAAGTCCGTAAAGTCGGATAAGCTGCGCACTTCGATTTGCAGCGGCTTGAACCACTGCGCGAATTCGCGCACTTTCCCCTGATTTCGCGTAGCGATGACGACCGTTTCAGTTTGCCGCAGCATGATCTTCCGCTCCTATCCGGACTGCGATCGGCCCGAGAATTCGTTTTTGCAGTTCAATCATCGATTGGATCCCCTGCTCGGCCAGCGCGAGCATCTCATTCAATTCCGTTCGGGAGAAAGGAGCTTCCTCGCCCGTGCCCTGCACTTCCACAAACTTGCCGTTCCCGGTCAT